>CAYMJB010000021.1:0-8298 GCA_964391005.1 uncultured archaeon
TGGTCTTCAACCCTACGTTCTTTCAGCCTTACAAGGTTTCTGAGGTTTTCAAACTCAATCTCCATCTCTACGAACTTGATAAACGCCTGGTTTCCTGTTTCCTCTGCTTTTTGAAGCAGCTGCTTGAAGTACGCAGTGTCTATCTTCCTCTCCAGCTCCTCAATACCGTCACTTGATTCAACCTCATGAACATCTAATTCCTCCATGCGTAGGTCCATAGTGTCTAGAATATCTTCGACCTCCTTCTCGGAAAGTTCGTTAATTCTTTCTTTATCCAGCCGGTATCCTGGTGATACTATATCTTCTATCTCTTGTTCCTGATTGGATTTCTTCCATTTGATTAGTTGTTTGTATACCTTCAAGTCTATCCTCTTTACATAGGACTGTATTATGCCCTCTATTTTCTCAGGGCTTATTTCCGCCAGGTGGCTTAGCTCCCTGTTCAGGTTTTTCGCAAGTGCTTTCTCAACCAGTTTGGCTCCGTCTAGAGAAGACGCCAGTTCATTGATTTCTTTTTTGTAGACTCCTTCCTCCAGTTTTCTGGAGATCTCGTTTTCCTCCATTTTTACAAGCTGCTGGTAGTCTTGATAATCCAGAAGCTTTGCTCCTTTAGCCTTTACCCTGGCATTCATGTACGGGTAGTCCTTCTGAGGCGTGACTTTATTTAGAGTTGAGGAGATCATTGGTCTAGGAGCATTTCTGCTACATCTTTTCTGTAGTTCTGTTCAAAGTCTTGCCTGATTTTTTCAAATGTGAGGTTTAGCCTTCTTTCTCCATTTTCTGATTCCAGGATAACGCCATATTCCTGGATTTCCTCGAAGTCATGTGAGGAAACAGCTTCTGAGAACTCCTCGTTCCCCATAACCTTTCCCACCTCAAAGTCGGCCGTGTCGATCGCGTCCTTGACGTATTTCTCTTTTTCTTCCTTACTCATGTCTCTGAGGCTTTCTGCAAACCGGTCAAAAGTCTTCTGTATTTCATCCTGTTTGGCCTCTAGTCTAATCTTTTTGGCTTCCATGTTTGCATTTGACTCGGTTTTCTTTCTGATTGACTCTTTTTCTTCCTCTATTTCTTCCTCTGTTTCCTTCTCTATTTCTTCTGCTTTTTCCTCTGCTTCTTTGATCATTTCTTGTTTTTTCTCTTCAGCTTCTTCTATTAGCTGTTTCTTCTCTTTCTTTGCCTCTTTGACAATCTCGTTTTTCACGTCTTCAAGTCCCATTTTGTATCACCTGTTTTTTCTTGTAATAGTATGTTGGGAGGACGTTGAAGGTCCTCCGGTGTGTTTTTTCTAAATGAATCCTGTGATAATCAGTGCCACGACCAGTCCAAAGATAACCATTGTCTCTGGGATAACCGTCAGGATTAGGATGTTTCCGAAATCTCCGTCTTCTGCTAGAGCTCCTACTCCTGCAGCTCCGATCTTTGCCTGTGTGTAGGCTGTTGCGATTGCAGTAAGTGATACTGCTGCTGCGGCACCGATTGCTGCCATTCCTTCTATTGCCATTGTGTGATTTTCACCTCAAAATACAGTTTAATTGCTTGTTGCTCCGAATGGAGCGTATTTTTTACCGCCTCCTTCGTAGAATTTGCCGAACATCTCCACGTAGTGGAGTCGGATTCCTTGAAGGAAGCCTTCCAAGATTTTGATGAACGTGTTGAATGTATGGCCAAATACCAGTATTGCGGTTCCTGCTGCAAGTCCTAGGGCTGTACCTGAGTTGAATGCTGGCGCTGCCAACCCGTTTACAACTTTTGCCAGTGCGACTGCTGCTATTGAAACGCCGAAAACCCTTAGGTAAGAGAGTATATTTGCTATGAGCGAGGGTATCTCAACTATACCTTCTATACCTTCTCCTTTATACAGCAGTGCCAGCGATATCAGCCCTAGCGGCGCTCCAACCACTGCACCGTAGAGGTAAGCCGCTAAAGCACTTATCTCCAGCATAACCCAGCTGCCTTTTTCTAGGAAGGCTTCTATGAACCCGTGGTTTGTGTATTCATTGTAGAAGCCTACTAGGTATCCCATGTTTATGTGGAATACTCCAAACCCTACGGCTACAGGTAACACTTGGCCAAGGTGTTCTGCCCTGTGGAAAAGTATAGGTATCTCCTTTAGGAACTCTAGGCCTGTTAGAGCGTATAATGCATTGTGTTTAGGTCCAAATATAACGTATCCGAATGCGTCGCCAAAGGCTAATCCGAATATTATGGTGAAGATTGATGCGTACATCAGTGACTGGAATATCTTCTGCGCTGACGGCAGGAACTTGTAGCCTGCTGCAAACACCAGTAGACTGGTTAACCCGTATCCTGCGTCCCCTATCATAAACCCGAATAGAGCAGGGAAGGTCAGCAGTATGATAAACGATGGATCGACCTCGTTGTATTTTGGAACTGACATGAGGTCTGTGAGAGGTTCAAACGGCTGCACTATACTTGGATTATCATGTTTTACTGGAGGGTTTTCGCCTTCCTCTTCCTCAATATAGATTTTTCCGTCAGTTATATCGCACATTTTTTCTTTTAGTTCATCCAGTTTTTCGGATGGTATCCAGCCTCTGGCTATAAACGCGTTCTCGGTGGTTCCGAAGTTAATAGGTGCTTCGGCCTTTTCAACTTTCTGTGATAGAAACTCTTCAGCTGTGACAAGGCTACCGCGCCATTCTCTGGAGATATTCTCTAATTCATCCTCTTTCTCCCGGATTTGGTCCTCTACTTTTTGCTTCTCCTCTTTCTTCTTATCTATGAGTCCTTCTATCGGTCCTTCATAGTCAAGTTCGGGTAGAGAAATACGTGATTCTACGCATGAGTTAACTGCTTCCTCGACATCTTTTTCCTTTCTGTAGACTGCTACTTTCGACTTCTTACCCTTGAAAAGTTTGTAGTCGTCCTCTGAGCACTCTTTATTTAGCTTCTCAGTATCCAGATCTCCTGCTACAGCCCCTAGGTTCTTAGTACCGCTTAGATCTTCGTAGTTTAGGTCTATTCCTTTGAGTTTTTCTAGGGTTTTGATTCTGTCATTAAGCTTCTCTGACTGGTTTGAAAGCCTGTCAATCTTCTTCTGTATGTTTTCTACTCTTTCTTCAAGCTCAGTGGCCTTGTTCTGAACTTGACCTATATCCTTGGTCTGCGTGCTTTGTTTGTCTTGCTCTGGAAGCTTTGAGATAAGTGATCTGATGTCTACTATGGTTTCTGATAGCTGCTCAGCCTCTTCAAATGGTTTCCCTGATTCAATTACATCGCCTTCATGATCTTCGATATCCATCAGCTGCAGCTCGTAGAGACCCTCTACAACAGGTCTAAGCTGGTTCTTCGGAGCTGTAATCGAGATTTTGGTCATTTCAAGAGGCTTCATTTAAACATCACCTAAAGGTATTTTTCTTCGAGCCTGTCCTCAAGAAATTCTACTGCTTCGTGCCTGTTTTCTTCTGCCTTTTCTTTGATTTCTTCGGCGTCTTCTCTTCCTTTACTCAGAATCTCTTCTCTTTTCTGATCCATTTCCTGCTTAAATTGTTCCAGTTCACTTTCTTTCCTTTGTTCTGCCTCATTCTCAGCCTCTTCTACAATTTTCTGCTTTTCTTCCTCTGCTTCTTGGATTATCTCTTTCTTCTTTTGTTCGGCTTCTTCGGTTATCTCTGTGTTTCTTTTTTCTGCCTCTCTGACATCTTCAACTATGTTACTCAAGGCTGACACCTGTTTTAATCACGTAACTAAAACCCTTATAAATGGTGTGAGGCAGGTCAGTCCTGTTCTCGTTTAAAATAGTTGTGCCTAGTCATCGTTTCGTAAAAAGATAACTTCACGTATGTAAACTATGGAAGAGAGAGGTTGGGAGATTTTTGCGTCAGAGGATGATAAACCTGACAAGGACTCTGAAGTATTTTTTAACCCGGAGATGAGGTTGAACAGAGACGTCTCTGAGGTAGCAGGCCGTGTTTTCCGGCAGAAAATTGATGTTGATGACTTCAGGGTATGTGATGCCCTCTCAGCTTCCGGTATAAGAGGGTTCAGATACTCTGATTATGCTGGTACTCTACATCTAAATGATATTAATCCTGAGGCGGTCCGCAGACTGAATGAGGGCCTGAGGTCTAATGATATCGAGGCTGAGACATTCAATCAGGATGCTAATACTCATTTATCTAAGCACAGAAACTTCTACAACTTTATCGATGTAGATCCCTTTGGTTCTTTTACCAGGTTTCTGGACTCGACCGCTAGAGCCGCCAATCATCAAAGCTTTGTAGGTCTTACTGCGACTGACAACGGCCCTGTTTCAGGTAGCTATCCTAAGGTCTGCAGACGCAGGTATGGGTCAAAACCTCTTAGAAACAGTTTGATGCATGAAACAGGTCTCAGAATCTACATCAAGGAAGTGTTTCAGAACTTTGCGCGGTTTGACAAGTGCTTTGACCCTAAGATCTGTTTCCAGCACAGGCATTACTCCCGGCTGATGGGCAGGGTCACAGAGTCTAAAAGCCGCTGCAACAAAAATCTTGAGAACATTGGATACATGACCTTCTGCTTTGACTGTAGATGGAGAGCGCTTGAACGAAGGTCACAGTGTGAACATTGTTCCTCGTCCAATGTTACCCATGCTGGACCTCTTTGGACCGGCAGTATAGGAGATCAGAGGTTTATTTCGGATATGATTGATGAGATTCCTGGAGACTGGAGTGAGGCCCTGAAGCTGCTTGAGAAACTGAATGATGAGGTGCAGGTTAAAACACCTTTCTACGATATACATAAGATGGCCTCGGAGGTCGATGTTCAAGCTCCTAAAACCAGTGATACGGTTGATTGCCTAGAAGAGAAAGGTTACATAGTCTCTGAGACCCACTTTGAGCCTACAGGAGTGAGAACAGATGCACCGTTTGAAGAGGTGCGTAATGTGATAAAATCCGAGAGCACTTCTTGAAAGATTAGGAAAAAATCTTGTTACAAGGTAGGGGAGGGAAGAAGGTTTAGCTGGATTTTTCTTCCAGCTCGTCTTCTAGACCAAGTTTTTCGGCAAGTTCCTTGTAACGGTTTCTGATTGTGACTTCTGTTACTCCGACTACGTCTGCTACTTCTCTCTGTGTTCTTTTCTCGCCTTCAAGTACTGCTGCGATGTATAATGCTGCTGCAGCCAGTCCTGTCGGTCCTTTTCCGGACAGTAGGTCTCTTTCCCGTGCCTCTTTCAGAATTTGTCTTGCCCGTGCCTGGACCTCTCCACTTAGTTGGAGTTTTCCGGCGAATCTTGGTACGTAGTCCTGCGGTTTTGCTGGCAGGATTCTGAGTCCGAGTTCTCTGGCGACGTATCTGTATGCCCGTCCGATCTCTCTTTTCTCTATTCCTGATGCATCCGAGATCTCGTCTAGGGTTCTTGGTGTTCCCTGCTTGCGTGCTACAATGTAAATTATCGCTGAGATAATTGACTCCATTGAACGTCCTCTTACCAGTCCTTGGTCAACAGATTTTTCGTATAGTCTGGCTGTTTCTTCGTGGACTGATTCTGGCAGGTTTAGGTTGGAGATCATGGAGTTTAGCTCGGATAGAGCAAATCCAAGGTTTCTGTCCTTTGACTTGGTGAGTCTCTTGTGCCATTTTCTGAGTCTGTAGTACTGTGCTCTTTTGTTTCCTGAGACCTTGTATAGTTCTCCACTTCCTTTTCCAATCTCAGTGGATACTCCCATGTCGTGTTTCGTATATGTTAGTGGCTGTCCGGCTCTTGCCTTCTTTTCCTTTTCTTCTGCGTTGAACGCTCTGTATTCTGCGGATTTATCGATTCTGTCTTCGTCGATTACTGTTCCACATGATATGCAGATTAGTTCTCCTTTTGAGGAGTCTTCCTCAAACTGCTGCCCTCCACATTCGGAGCAAGTCAGTACTGTATCTCCTTCTTCTGCTTCTTCCTGTCTGAGTTCGTATCCTTCTTCTCCCTCTAGGTCTTCTGCGTCAGCACCTGACTCTTCTGTATCTGTTTCCTCTTCTTCCTTCCAGTCGTCTGGTACCTCGTAGTTGTCGTGTTGCCTTCTTGGAATATTCTGTGGAGTGTCTTCACCCATGTTTAAATACACCTATCTATAGCTGCGACCGCAACATTTAAATGCGTTTCCTGCATATGTTTGACAATCTAGTAACAACATTATATCTGGCAGATGTCCTCCATAATATAATATAATTTCGGGATCTATGCTTGACTTGTGACAGATAGACAGGCCAAGTCCCAGAGAGAAACTTTGATCGTGGCAGCCTTTCTGATTCTAGGAAGTCTTGTTGTTCTGTTCCCATTTCTGGATGCACTGATTCTTGCCGGTGTTGTCTCATATCTACTGAAGATAGGTCATGACAACATCAACCAGTATCTTGATAATCAGCTTGTATCATCGATAATAATGATATCCTCGGTCTTTGTAGTTGTTGGAGCTGTCCTGTATATATTTACAAATAACTTCTTCGGCATACTGTCACAGGTAAATACCTTTACAGGTTCGTTGAGACAGGGAGTTTTGAACATTACGGACTTCCTGAATCTATCCGAGCAGTTCCAGAGAAACGTGGAGTCATTTATAAACAGTATCTCTGACAGATTGACAGCCGAAATGGTGTCTGTCTTCACCTCGATACCTTCATTGCTTATCGATGTTGCTATATTCCTTGTCACAACCCTCTTTCTGTACAAGGATAGAGATGTTATCGAGAGTCAGTTGAAAAGCTTGATACGTGACATTCCTAGTCCTGAGAGGGACATCGTCCAATCTATAGTGACTTCAATTGATGAGATATTTAGAGGGGTATTCTTGACTCAAGTGACTGTGGCGCTGATTCTTGGAGCTGTCAACGCTGTCGGATTTCTTGTAATTGAACAGATTACTTCCTCAATACCCCTGATCAGTCTATGGTCTCTTCTGATTGCGGCTGCAGCACTGCTGCCGCTGTTTGCTGGTTTCATGGTCTACGGGCCTATAGGTGCTTATTATTTGATGACTGGTAGTCCTGTGAAAGGATCTCTGATACTGCTTTTCGGTATAGTGATAATTAATGTGGCTTCGGAGATTTTCCTCCGTCCATATGTTGGTTCAAAACAGATGGATGAGCATCCTCTGATAATATTCCTCGGATTCCTGACAGGTCCTCTGGTCTTAGGCATTAAGGGTTTGATTATCGGACCTGTATTGCTTATTCTGACGAAAGAATTTGTCTTAAATTACTCTACCTTGGCTTACGCTCAAAGCTCTCAGAACCGCAGCGACGACAAGTAGGGTTACTGCGTTCCCGACCGCACCTGGTACACACTTTCTTCCATTCTCTCTCCTCTGTTATAGCTTCTTCCATAAAGCCTTCAAACTCTATCTCTAGATGTAGAGCCAAGTTTTGTACTCCTTTGTCATCAGATATGACTTTTGTATTGGTGGAGAGGGCCAGAGCTACTAGTTTCTCGTCAACTTCGGATGTAGGTGAATTTATCCGGTCCGACACCTGTTCTACTTTTGATACCTCTTGTTCAGGGGCTTTCATCAGGTTGATTCCTGAGTTCTGGATTTTTTTGGATGCGTCTTGGCTTTTCATTTCCTTTTGAACGCCTGGAACGGTGTATATCTCTCCTAGGTTTCTTATTTTGCTGCCGTGGATTATCACGTTTGAATCTACGATTGCATCCATTGCTTCTGGTTCAAAGTGGACCTTTGCTTATTAAAAAATAGCTTATGCCAACTTGTTTGTGATGTATTATGGATTTACCAAATGCACCAGTTGAGAGAATAATCCGTAAAGCCGGAGCAGAAAGGGTTTCACAGGACGCAGTTGAAGAGCTCAGACAGGCTTTAGAGGATCTCGGACAGGAAATTGCTGTTGATGCGAACCAGATGGCTGAACACGCAGACAGAAACACTGTAAAGATGGAAGACGTTAAACTGGCGACCCGGTGATCAAAGAATGAGTAAGGATACAAATTATCAGAGCATTTGTGTAGGAGGTGTATACCATGCCTAAGCAAGTTGAGGCAGGTAAACTCAGAAACGGTTCGTTTGTAATGATTGATGATGAGCCCTGTGAGGTAAGAAGTGTCTCAAAGTCCAGTCCTGGAAAGCATGGTTCAGCAAAAGCCAAGATCAAGGCAAGAGGACTGTTCGACGATAAGGACAGGCATATAACAAAACCGGCTGACACCATGATGATGTCTCCTGACTTGGATAAGAAAGAAGGGCAGGTAGTTTCTGTTGAAGATGACATTGCGCAGGTAATGGATATGGACAGCTATGAGACGGAGGAAATGCAGATACCTGAAGACTACAGCGCCGGAGAAGGAGATGTAGT
>CAYMJB010000022.1:0-7998 GCA_964391005.1 uncultured archaeon
GAGGGCGGAGGGCGGGATTTGAACCCGCGTCCCGACCGCCACAAGGTCGGAGTATAGACCAGCTAACCTACCTCCACCATCAGTTAATTATTTACGATACGTGGCTATGAACATAGGTTATCTGTGAATTTTTTATTGATGGAGTAGTTTCCTAGAAATGATTTTAGTTTTATTACAGTGAATATTCCAAACTATGGTTATGACTATGGATAATTATGAGGATTTTGAGGATAGAGCGAGAACTTTACAGGGTCTTGGTGATGTCAAGGAGCTTTTGCACTGGGATCAGCAGGTTATGATGCCTGAGAAAGGTATTGAGGCTCGTTCAATGCAGAACTCGAAGATCGCCAAGATATATCATCAAAAAATAACTTCTGATGTTCTCTCCGACCTGTTTCAGGAGCTTGATCAGGATGAGCTCGACTTGGAGGAAAGGGCTAATGTTCGGGAGGTTAAGCGTGAGCATGAGAGAGCCTCAAAGGTTCCCGAAGAACTTCAGGAGAAAATATCTAAGAAGCAGTCCACGGCGGTTAACAAGTGGGAGGAGGCCCGTGAACAGGATGATTTCTCTTTGGTTGAGGATGAGCTAAAAGAGATAGTTGAGTTGAAGAGAAGGTATGCAGAATCTATTGATTCCGGTAAGGAGCCATATAGAGTCTTGTTTGAGGACTACGAGCCGTATATCTCTTATGATAGAATGGAGAAGATTCTGGATAGGTTGAAACAGAGTCTTACTGAGATCGTTGATAAAATTGAAGATGCGGATGATGTCGGTCAAGATGTTTTCGAAGGAGAGTTTCCTGAGGAAGAGCAGATGAGTATTTCTCGCCAGGTCGTTGATCAGATGGGTTATGACTGGAGTAGAGGAAGACTTGATGTATCTGAGCACCCTTTTACTCTCGGAAATCAGTTTGATTGTCGCATAACCACGAGGTTTGATGAGGAGAATCTTGCGGAGAGCCTGGGTGCCACAGTACATGAATGCGGTCATGCTCTCTACGAGCTTGGCTTACCTCAGGATTTGTACGGTTTGCCTGCGGGCAGTTCACGTGACTTGTCTATCCACGAGTCTCAGAGCAGGATGTGGGAGAACCACGTGTTTAAGTCCAAGAGCTTCTTGAGGTATCTGCTACCTGAGTTGAAGGATGTCTTTCCTGACCAGTTTGAAGAAATTGACGTTGAAGATGCATATAGGTCGTTGAACAGGGTTGATTCAGATAACTTGATCAGGATTAATGCTGATGAGATAACCTATCACCTTCATATTGTGGTGCGTTTTGAGCTTGAAAGAGCCCTGATTAACGGAGAGCTTGAGGTCGATGAACTTCCTTCTGTCTGGAATGATAAGTATGAACAATATCTTGGTATTAGACCTGATTCTGATTCGAAGGGTGTACTTCAGGATATTCACTGGTATCAGGGCAGTATCGGATACTTCCCTACCTATTCCTTGGGTAGTGTACTGTCAGCCCAGTTCTATTCAAAGGCAGATGAGGAGATAGATAATCTCGAGGAAAAGATTGCTTCAGGTGAGCTTCAGCCTCTTCGTGATTGGTTAAAGGAGAGTATTCATCAGAAGGGCTGTCTCTACAAGACTGAAGGGCTTGTAGAGAATGTGACTGGTGAGAAGCCGACCGCTGACTATTTCCTGGATTATATCGAGGAGAAGTTTGGAGCTATCTACAACATTGAAACCTGAAGTGAAAATGTCGAGAACTGAAGAGTAGGGGTATCAGTGGGTGTTTGTGTCATCATTCATCTTTCGACGTCAGACGATGTCTTTCCTCATCATCTACCTGTAAACGGATAAAACGAGAGGGATTAATCCCTCTGTTTTATGGTGTTAGTCTGTCTGGCGTTCTTGGGAAGAGGATTCCTTCCTTGACGTTGTCTAGGTCTGCGACCTGTTTTACCAGTCGGTCTAGGCCTAGTCCGTAGCCTCCGTGTGGAGGCATTCCGAACTTGAAGGATTCTAGGTAGAAGCTGATGTCCTCAGGGTCAATACCCTCGTCCTCAACGGCATCCATAAGCCTGTCCATATCATGCTCCCTCTGACCTCCGGATGCTAGTTCAAGTCCTTTGTAGATCATATCAAATCTTCTGGACTGGTATCTGTCGCCTTCACGTGCCTCCATGTAGTAGAACTTTTCCTGTGGATAACCTATCACGAAGAATGCAGGATGTCCCTTATCCTCAAAGTGTTCTCCCAGGAGTTGTTCACCTTTTGTATCTAGGTCGTGAGGATCATCTGGAACATGATTGTACTCTTCTTCCAGTATTTCCCTGGCTTTTTCAAACTTGATACGCGGAAAGTCCTCATCCGGAATATGCAGGTCTATCCCCAGTTCCTCTAGTTCATCAGCAGCCCTTTTCTGCGTTTCCTCCAGTGTGTACCGAAGTGAGTTTTCTAGCACATCCATGACGTCGTGCTGGTCTTCGATAAAGGCTAGTTCAACGTCGAACATGGAGATTTCTGAGATGTGGCGTGAGGTTGCGAACTCTTCAGCTCTAAATGCTGTTCCTGTTTCGTAGACTTTGTCAAATCCTGCTGCCATCAGCATCTGTTTGTATAGCTGCGGTGACTGACTGAGAAATGCTTCGTCATCGTAGTATATTACAGGAAATAGCTCTGCTCCTCCTTCTGCTCCCATCTTTGCAATGTTTGGTGTCTGGATGTTGATGTATCCTTCTTTGTCAAACCATTCCTCCATAGACTCGATTAGATGGCTTCGAAGCGAGAACACGGCGTGTACCTCGGGCTTCCTCAGATCCATGAACCTGTTGTCTAGGCGTGTTGATAGGTCCGAATCAATATTTTTTGATACATCCATCGGAAGAGGTGACTCGGAGTTTGAGATAATTTCCAGTTCCTCAGGCTTGATCTCTCTGTCTCCAGGAGCCTGCTCGTTTTCCTCAACCTCTCCTTTGACACGTACTACATCCTCTTTTCCGATTTCCTGTGCATGTTCAAACAAATCTTCGTTTTCGTCCTGTTTGAAGGTGGCCTGTACTTGGCCGCCTCTGTCTCTTATAATTACAAATGTTAGTCCACCTAGGTCCCTTATTTCGTGGGCCCAACCTGCGACTGCGACGGTTTCTCCGTCATCTTCCTTTGATACTTTGCTGACGTGTTTTCGTTCAATCATACTGATCAACACCTAGTGTTTGTCCGGTTAGACTTTTTATCCTTCCTCTAGATAAACGAAGCTGCTAAGCCACAGGCCAGTCCAAGTATTCCTCCCTGTATAACCTGTCTCTTTGTGTGACAGTCAAGTTTGACACGGCTCCACCCTACAGGCACGGTAAGTAGGAGTCCGGTAAAAGTCAGGGTCGGTATCTCTGTCGTGAAGGCCCCGGCTGCAAAGGTTATTGCTCCTGTATGTATGCTGACCTTTGAGAAGTGGTTTGCGACACCGAAGATAATCGAGGAGATCACCGCAAAACCACCAAGTCTAACCACAGCCTCGGGGGCCGATATATAGTAGGCTGCCAGAAGCGTTAGACACATGCTTGTGACGCCTACTAGGTAGCTCTTGTTTCTCTGGCTGCGGGATATGACATCCAGGCCTTTATCACCTGTCCTCCACGCAGTCAAGGTGGTAGGAACAAGAGCTGTAAGGATATAAGTGAGGACCCAAGTAACTATATTTCCCAGGCTTAGGTTTCTCGAGTAGAGCAACAGTATTCCTGACAACGGCAGAACTATAAGAGGATGTAGAACTTTTGAAGGAAGCCTCTCAAGCATCATAAATTAAGAAGTAGAACTGTCAATTAAAACTTATTCGTATCCGGTCACATATGAAATACTATATATTTTCGTATACGATATGAAATCTATGCCGCTAAATAGAAGCCAGCTCAAAGAGAAGATTAAACAAGGTTTGATTCAGGATTATGTAGATCTGGATAGACAGCTTCAACCTGCTGGATTTGACGTCACAGTTGATAAGATCAAAAGGTTCGAGAGTAAGGGTTCTCTTGATTTTTCTAACTCTGAGAGAAGAATTTCAGAGACTTCGGATCTGGTGCCTGAGAAGAGATCTGGGGAGGATAAGTACGGATGGTGGAACCTTGACAGAGGAGCGTACAAAATTGTCATGAATGAGAAAGTAGACATTCCTAATGACCTTGTTGCTTTTGGTTACCCGCGTTCCTCTTTGCTGAGGATGGGATGTACGATAGAGAATGCTGTCTGGGATCCTGGGTTTACCGGTGTTGGCAGTTTTCTTCTCCTAGTTCAGAACTCTGAGGGAGTTGAGATAAAACAGAATGCTCGTGTAAATCAGCTTGTATTTCATGATACCGGAGGAAAACAAGGTTACGAAGGTAAATATACAGAGTAAAGCCGTCTGATTAATTTGGCTATGATGAATAAAGACATCGTCTGACGTTGAAAGATGGATGATGAGTTTCGAACACCTCTGAGCCAGACTTCTTTTCTCTCGTTATTTTTAATAGGAGGTATAAACATAATCACGTTATGGCACCTGAAGACGATCAACTCTATGTCAGAATCAATCAGCAGCAAGACATGGTCGGAAACTTGGAAGATCTCGATGGAATAATAAACAACATCAATGAAGCAACCGAAATATTAAATCAAGTTAGAGAGGTAAAGGTTACGGCTATTGACACGATCTCAAGTAATATTGAGAAGCTTAATGAGAGCCTTGAGAACTTTGAGATGGCTATGCCAGAGGTTGAAGGGGAGCAAGACCACACCGTCGAAGAAATATCTGATCAAACCCAGGAAGATGTGAACTCCAGAAACTCGGTCAATGAGATTCACGATGAGCTGGAAAATCTACAGGATGAGCTAAACAAGCTTGGTCAGCAGTAATTTGGTTGCCGGGACGGAGATTCGAACTCCGGAACCCCTACGGGAACGGATCTTAAGTCCGTCGCCTTTGACCACTCGGCAATCCCGGCGTCTTTCCTAACCAGACATTCTTTCTGAATTCTTAAATTAAAATCATCTCAATATCAATAAAATAGGCTTTGGCCGTCGAGTTTGAACAGCTCACAGAACATTTGCTTCTCTCTGACCGAGACTTGCTCTAGACTATCTAGAATGTCCGGCTTTTCCTTAGTTGTGTTTTTTGAGGGTTCGGTTCTTCTATTCTGTAGGAGTTGTCTTTGATTTCCGCGTATTTCCCGCACTCAGGGCATCTGATGTAACCTGGGTGTTCTCCCTGAATTGCCTCGCTGTACCCGCAGACACATTCGGCCTTGGAATTGATTTCGTTGACATCTAGGTCTATGTGTTCGAGAATTGTGCCGTAGCTGAAGTAGTTGAACAGTTTCTCAAATCTTTCAGCTTCGCATATATTTTTGTTTACGCAAATCTCTGCGTGTCCATTCGTGGAAACTTTAGACAGGTCCTGCATTACACTGATTATTACGTTTCCAAGTTTTTCCATTGTCTATCGCTGGCCTCCATCCCTAATTTCAGTATGGTAATCACTCCACTGATTGTAATAATTTATGTAAATGGTCTTTAATAAAGATTTTTTGGCGTCTGGTTCCAGCCGGAATCTCTTTGCGAAAACTGTCTAAAAGTATTTTCTGGCTGTACTAATAGGTAAAAGAGCGCGGGTTCCATAATAGAATATAAAGAATTGGCCTGCCCATTGTTCAAGCTTTTAGAAAAGACTTCTTATCAATAAATATTGAACCACTTGTTTTTGATCAGGCTCTCACCTGGGTTTGTATACGCTAAGTTGGTGAGAAAATTGAACTGAGGCCGTCTTGCCAGTGTTCTTCCATTATAACCTGATGTTTACTCAAAATTATGTTGAGAATAGGTTTTTAGCGGGGCGTGGATTTGAACCACGGACCTCCGGGTTATGAGCCCGACGAGCACTCCTGGCTGCTCCACCCCGCTATCTGTCATCCATTAAATTGGAGAGGATTCTTTTAAACCATAATAATTCAGAAACCAATAAAACCGTCGGCCAGTAACTCTAATTGTGACCAATTTTCTACCTAAAGTGGATAACGGTCGAGTAACAGGATGGGTTGAGAAGAAAGAAGCTCACAGAGGAAAACCTGTCCTACATGATGCAAACACCTGCTTTATAGTCAATGGCGGCAAGCTGCTGCTCGGGAGAAGATCTACAGGGGATAGAGATGGTGTTACTTCGAAGCGTGTTGGTGCCGGTCAGTGGGAAGGTGTAAGTACACATCTTCATAGAGATGATGTCAAAAGATATGGTGTTGATCCCGGTGATATAGAGATGGTTAATGAGAATATCTCTGATCTCAACGTTGTTTCAGCAGTAGAGAGGATTGAGTATGAGCTTGACTCTGAAATCTTTCCCCACCTATCTGAGAAACTGGATAGAGAATCCCTAAGCTCTGTCGTGAATGATATCAGCTCTCAATTGAATTTGACTCGGTTGGGAACGTTCAGGTATTCGATGGACAGAGACGTAGATGGAAAGTGGTCGGAGAAAGAGCTCTGCCGGTGTTTTGTGATTAGCTGTGACATTAATCCTTCGACCACTGAGGAAGTCATGGATTACAAGTGGGAGCCTTTATCGGAGCTTGAGAGCAGCCATATGAGATCTTCTGACAGGTTTCCTACTTGGGTCTCTAAAGCTTTTGAAAAACTTGAAACCAGTTCTGAGGTGTTTTCAGAGTGAAGATTTTGGGTATTGATGAAGCTGGACGTGGCCCCGTGATCGGAAGTATGTTTATCGGAGGATTTGTAACTGATGAGAAAGATCTTGACAGGCTTGAAGATCTAGGTGTCAAGGATTCAAAAAAACTGTCAGATAGCAGAAGAGAGAAAATTAGGAAAGATCTTGGAGAGATTGGAAATTCTATAGTTGAGGAGTTTACTGCTTCGTCGATCGACAGCATGATGGAAGGTATGACGATTAACCGGATTGAGATCAAAGGTTTTGCAAGAGTTATCGACCAGGCTGATCCGGATAAGGTTGTGATGGATCTTCCAGAGCCTGATGCGGAAGAGTTTATTGAGAAGATAAAGAAATCTATGAACTCTGATAGCACAGATATAGAGTTTACGGCGGAGCATGGTGCCGATGATAGCTTTCCTGTCGTGTCAGCGGCCTCTATAGTTGCAAAGTCTGCACGTGAGTCACATGTCGAAGAGCTCCATTCAAAGTATGGGTATGATTTTGCCTCAGGCTATCCTCATGATAAGCCAACCATAAATTTTCTTGAAAGATATCTTGACCAGGAAGGTGAGTTACCTCCTGAGACCCGAAGATCCTGGAGTACTGCGGAGCGTCTTGTCGATCAGCACCAGCAGAACTCTATCTCGGACTTCTGACATAGCTAAAAAACTTCCCGACCAGTATGTTTTCTATGTCAGACAATCCTGAAGGTGTTTTCGTCGATACAAGGGTTCTTGTCAGAGATGAGGACGACGCTGAAACTGTCTACGAGGAGCATTACTATGGTAAGTTCAATGATGACGTCCTTGAGCTGTCCTTAGTAGAGGCTTACCACCTTATGGATCGTGATCTACTTAAGGTTCTGAATGATGGGGAGGAGCTTTCCCAGGATGAGGCGTTGGAGGTTTTTGCTGATGAGGATCCTGAGTTTTACCATAAGCTGCAGGCTTATTCAGATCTAAGGGAGAGAGGTTTCATAGTTAAGACTGGTTTCAAGTTTGGTGCTCACTTCCGTGCGTATCCGAGAGGAGTAAACCCTTACGAGGATGGTCCTAAGAAACAGGAGCAACACACCAAGTGGGTGGTCCATGCTGTACCGGAGGATGAGGAGCTAAGTTTTTCGGAGACTTCAAGAGCGGTGAGGCTGGCTCAAAACATCCGTGCTACAATGCTCTGGGCCGTGGTTGACAGCGAGTCAAGTGTCACTTATTATGGCGTAGATAGGAAGACGCCCTAGGTTATTGGAAGATGTTTATTCTTCCTCTTCTGCCCTGTCTTTGCTTCAGTTTTCTGCCGATCAGTATCCCTGCTGCAAGCCCTGCTAGGTGTGCTGAGCTCGCAAAACCTCCAATTA
>CAYMJB010000023.1:0-4008 GCA_964391005.1 uncultured archaeon
TCACCATTCATCATCCAGAATACCGTACATGTAGATATCGCGGAACTCTCCGTTGTAGTATGTCTGATCCCTGAGCTCTCCCTCCTTTTCAAAGCCTAGCTTCTCCCATATCCTCTGCGATCCCCTATTGTCCTCATATGCTCTCGCGTATATCCTGTGGTAGTTAAGCTCCTTGAAACCGTACTCAGTGATAAGCTTCACAGCCTCGGTTCCATAACCATTCTTCTGATGCTGAGGAGATATCCATAATCCTATAGACGCAGTTCTTACATCTTCCGCCTCTTCCAAGGATATTATACCAGTGATCTGATCTTCGCTGCAGACAGCAAGATGAACATCTTCCTCACTGCTTATGACCTCTTCGAAAAAATCCATCTGCTGAGCTTTATTGATAGGTTTTCTTACAGTAAGGAACCTCCTTACATCAGGCCTGTTTATATTCTTCTGGAGGAAATCTATGTCTTCCTCTTCAATAGTTCGAAGATTGACTTCATTTCCCTCGAGAAAGACAGGGCCTGTCATATACCTAGTCGGAAAACATAAGTTGGAAAGGTGTTTGACAGGTTTCTACTGGACCTCGATGTTTTCCTTGTCGAAGCCCTCTTCCGCCAGGACATCCTTTATCCTTCTGGTATGGTCTCCCTGAAGTTCTATGTGACCGTCTTTTGCTGTTCCACCACACGCCAGCTTTGACTTCATGGCAGAAGACAGTTCATCCAGATCTATATCGTCTCCGAGACCTTCTACAACAGTCATTTCCTTGTTGTAGCTTCTGGAATCTTTCTTGACCTTGATTTTTTGTTCGGCTCTCGCCAGAGAATCAGATATATCGAGTTCGTCTTCAATTCCGCTGTTGGGATTAATGTCTGACATGCTAATATCTTTTAGTTAGAAGTCTTCTCGTTTAAAACTGTTTTAATACGTGCAATACTTTTCTTCATATCCGCTATCTCACCAGGATTTTCAGCAAACCCACCTACCTCTATCTGGCCTCTCTCCTTAACAAGCTCTTTCTGAAGATCTGTAAGCTGTTCCTGAAGCTGTTCCTGGTTCTTGTCTCTGAGTTCCTGAGGATCAAGTTTAGTCATTCTATATCACACCTTAAATCTTGGATTCAATCCAGTCCACAAAGGTTGTACGGTTTTTGTTCGCCTTCTCTGCCTCCAGAACCTTATCGTAGTCCGGATCTTCTGCCTGCTCAATCTGGTACTTCGCGTCATCAATTGTGCCGGCTACAATCTCATCGTAATCAACACCATCTTCAGGACTGTCATCAGTGACTTCCTCTGAATCATTTTCTTCTGATGATGTTTCTTCTGTATTAGGTTCATTTTCAGCACTATCTTCCTCGGCCTGGTCTGCTGACTCAAACGCATCCCTGACCTCGTCTACACCGATGTCGGAGGTCTCTATCCTCTCATCCATGTCCTCCATGGCTCTCTCAATCTCTCCCGAGGTCATGTTATCAGCCTCTGTTATAACCTGACTGACTCTTTCACTCTTTGCCGCTGCGTCTTCATCGGTAAGAGTTTCATGGAATATTTCCTTCTCAACATCTACCTTTCTGTGCTGGAACTCTGGAAGCGAGTCCATAATCCTGACCTTTACACCAATGGCACCTGGTTTTGTCCTCGCCAGCTCATACGAGCTAGAAACATTATTTTTGGATGTATTGCCGCATCTCTTGACGTATCCAAATGAGAACTTCTCGGTTCTACCACGGTTTCCTGAAAGCTTACCTGTGATCTCTACCTCTGCACCGATAACTCCTGCTTCCTTCATTCTTCTAATGTAGGTATATCCTACACGTTTGGCGTGACCGCCTTTCTCAAGCCAGTCAGAGATGCTCTTGGCCACTATCTCAGCGTTTCCATCAGCATCTTCAATTTCATTTACCTCAATCTGAGGATTTTCCAGGTCAAAGGCCTCTTCCATATCCTCTGTAAGCTCATTGATACGTGATCCGCCACGTCCGATAACAAGACCAGGCCTCTGAGCATGAATCACAACCTTGGTGCTTGTAGGTGTACGAACGATATCAGAGTGACTGTATCCTGCGCCTTCAAGCTCTTCTTCGAGGAACTCATCTAGGCGTACCTTTCTAGCACCTTTCTGTATAAACTGTTTCTCCTTCATTCAAAATCAACCTTCAAAACCGATTTTGTTGCTTTTTGCAAGTTCATTAGTATAATTACCTTATTCCGAGACAAAGACTTTAACATGTGCAGATTTTGATGTCCTGCCACGGTGCCTGGATGGCGTGGCAACCTCCTGACCCTGATTTACAATAACATTTGACACGTCTAGGGCATTAGGGTTCATTCCTTGGTCCTCGGCGTTGCTCTTTGCAGCCTTTACAAGATCCAGGATTTCTTCAGCTGCGTTTACAGGGTATCCACCTGCCTCACCGCCGGACTTGTGTCCGGCATCCGAGTCATACTTTGTGTAAGGCACATGTAGCTCCTCTTCGGTAACCTTCTGAAGTTTGTTCTGGGCTTTCTCTACAGAGTCGCCTTTGATGAAGCGACCGATCTCTGTCGAGTACTTCCACGAGATCTTAATGTTCTTGCCGACAGCCTTTGCTTCTGACATAATACTAAACCCTTACTTGAGCGGCACGTGCTTGGATGAACGTGTTGCTCCAAGTCCTGGTGCGCTGTGTGAAACTTTCTTACGGGTTTTGGCAAACTCTCCTAGGTGATGACCAAGCATCTCAGGCTCAATCTCAACTTCAATAAACCTTTGACCGTTGTAGACGTGAATAGTCTTGTCAATCATCTTTGGAACTACGATCATGTTTCTTTCATGAGTCTTGACAGTATCCTTGTCGTCTAGATCATTGAGAAGTTTTTTCTCGTTGTCTTCAAGACCTCTCTTGATCTTCCTTCTCTCATCGGAAGTAAGAAGCTCTGCAAACTCCTCAAGATTCATGTCCTTAAGCTCATCTACTGTTTTACCTCTGTATGTAAAGTCCTGACTCATCTAAAAACTCACCTTATTCTTGTTCTCAATTTGTTGTTTCATTTTTTATTCCTCTTTGTTCCCGCTCTGGGATGCTCCAATGTTTCCTACCTTGCTTCCAGGTGATGCATCCTTTGAAGTGGTTTTAGGCATTCCTGGCTTTGCTGATCCACCGAATGGATGGTCTACAGCGTTCATGGCTACGGCGGAGACGTTTGGATAAGGCTTGCCTTTCGCCTTCATAGCCTTGTGCTTGTTTCCAGCCTTGACAAACGGCTTGTCCTTTCTTCCTCCTGCAGCAACCTTTCCAACTGTTGCCCTGCACTCCGTGGATAGCTTCTTGAAGCTCTTGCTCGGCAATCTGATTCTCGTGCCGTCGGATTCCTGTGTCACCACGAAAGCGTATGTTCCGGAAGCTCTCACCAGTTTTCCACCGTCACCCGGCTGCGTCTCAATATTATAGATAGGTACTCCCTCAGGGATCTCACCTAGCGGTAAAGTGTTTCCTTCCTTAATCTCTGCTCCGATACCTAGCTCGATTTCGTCTCCGACAGCAAGGTTTTCCGGAGCAAGAATAAATCTTTCTTCACCGTCCTCGTACTCTACAAGCGCAACAGGAGCTGTCCTTGACGGATCATGCTGTATATCTTGGACTGTACCTGTCAGTTCTGCGTTCTTGTGTTCTACCTCGCCTTTACCGTTTTCATTCGCCTGGTAGTTAGGCGAGCCTTTTCCTCTTCTCTGTTGTCTAAGTGGAGATCCCATCTTTTATCACGTCTAAATCATTCCAAGCTCGGTCGCAACATCCATTGCGTCGTCGCCTGGACCTAGCTTTACGTATGCTTTTTTCTCGTTTTGTGGTGTAATGGACGTATTTACTTTTTTAACCGTCACATCAAATAACAGCTCGACCGCGTCAGCGACCTGATTCTTGTTTGAATCAACGCCAACCTTCAGGACAATCTTATTTTCCTCGTCAACCATGTCCATTGCCTGCTCTGTGATGTGAGGGTTCTCAATTATCTCAAGTGCTTTCTGCTCATTCAT
>CAYMJB010000023.1:4108-7744 GCA_964391005.1 uncultured archaeon
GAAAATCTCTGATTTTCATTTTGATCACCTAGTGGAAGAGCTCCTCTTCCTCAAGCTTTTCAACTGATTTTTCGGACCAAACAGTCAACCTGCCTGGTTCTGCACCCGGCGCAAGCTTCTCAGCATTAAGCTGATCAACCTCGGAAACATCAACACCCGGCAGGTTGGAAGCAGCTTGCTTGATTCCGTTATCCTCTGCAACTACTACAAGAGGACCTGTCTTCCTGCTGTACTTACGTCCTCTGTTTGCTCCTTTTCCTGCACGAACCTTCTTTTCGCTTACTCTCTCAAGCTCGTCCTCAAGACCTAGATCCTCAAGCTCCTCTTCAAGGTCTTGCGTCTTTTCAATACTCGAGATATCTGAGCTTGTGATCGGGAGATCGCCTTCGTAATCATGTTTTTCACTGACAAGACTCTCGTCTGAGGTTGCCGCAATCGCCGATCTGATGGCTTTCCTTCTTTCCTTATCGTTTATGTCCTCGGAGAAGTCCTTTTCCGCCTTAGGAGGATGTGCTGTACGACCTCCTCTAGTGTTTGGAGACTCTGCTCCAACCCAGTAAAACTGTTCCCCTCTCGCAAGAAGAACCTTCTTAGGTACTCGAGACATACCTTTTCCCTTCTGACCTCTAAATGCGTTGTTTCTCTGATTTAGTCTTGTAACATGTCTTAGACCTGCCTCAGGATCTGCTCCATAAGGCTGTCTGTTCTTCGACTGGATTGAAAGCACCGCACGCTTCACAATATCCGGTCTGACCCTTTCGTCAAACTGTGTAGGTAGTTTCATTTTCAAAATCACTTCTCCACGTAGGTTACGTCTGGATTTCCTGGTTTTCCGTCCTTTCTCATCGCTGTCCTCAAACGGACAAGCCTCTCTGAAGGTCCTGGAACAGAACCCTTCACAATAATATAATTAGAATTGACCTCGCCGTAGTTCTTGAATCCGCCGTCCCTCTGAACTTCCTCCGGGTCATCTCCGTGCTGGAGGATTCTCTTGTTGTACTCGGTACGGTTGTTAAATCCCTGCTGTCCTGGAAGAGGAATCTTCCATGAAAGCGTGTCAGGATGCCAAGGACCAACATTTCCTGCCTTTCTTCTCTTCTTCTGTGTCTTGTGGCCTAGCTTCTTGATACCGTAACGCTGGACAGGTCCTTCCATGCCTTTGCCTTTTGTAACTGCAACTACATCAGAGTAGTCTCCTTCCTCGAAAACATCTGAGAACTCAATCTCCTTTCCAATCATTTCTTCGGCGTACTCAAGCTGTTTCTCAGGATCTCCTCCGATACCAAGCTCAAAGTTCTCCGGCTTCTTCTTACCGATACCGGCTCTGCTTGGCTGAGTATGAACCAGAAGCCTGACATCAACTATCCTATCAGAATGCTCCTTCGCCTTCTCAAGGTTCTCCATATTACCATCCTTTGGAATATCTGTCGCCCTCTGAAGATTCTTCGAAGGTGATTCAGTCCATGCCTCGGTGAAGACTTGTTTGCCTGAGTTCGGGTCCTGTACGTAGAAACGGGCGCCGTAGACTCTGAGAGGCGGTGCCTCAAGTATTGTCACGGCCTCCGCCACTTCCTGTCCCTGAGTGGCTCCTTCCGTGTCATCAATCATCATTACTCTGGACATGCCAACCTTGTATCCTGCATAGCCCAGCGGCTTTTTCCTGTCAACATCTTCGTACTCATCAATCTCCGGATACATCCTCTTGGCTCTAACCTTAGGCTTGTAACCCAGAGATCCACTTCTCGATCTATTCTTTCTTGGCATAAACAAATCTCACCTTGTTAAACCCATTGACCTCCAAAAGAGGTTTGTCCCGTCGAGAACCTCAACGAGTAAGAATACAATCCAAGTTAACTTTTATATACAGGACGTACACGGTGAAGCCAACCTAGTCCTAGAAGCTTGAAAATCTAGTCGTCCTGCTGTGGTTCAAGTGTCTCCGGATCAATACCTCTCCTGTACTTCTTCAGAAGCTTCTTGGTCTCCTCCAACATCTTCTTATCCGTCTTGTCTCTATCCCAGTCCTCATTTATAGCCTGGGTCATTACAGAAAACTGTTTTGACCTGATAAGATTGTCCATACACCATTTTGGCGGCATAAAGTTGCTGCTTCGATCAGCATCCAGCTTCATCTGCCTGTTTAAAACCTTAAACCTGTCGTAAGCCCACATAAAAACCACCTGAAAAATAAGGTAAGCGGCAATAACTAGAACTACATCACCTTGAAACCCGACAGCCTTCAAAGCCGTCACCAGGGTAGAGCCGGCCGTAATAGTCCATGCAATCTGCTTCAAAGGCACACCTGCCTGCGTATACCTCATCATCCACCGGCTGATCTCCCTATGAATAGTCTCCAGCAACGACATACGTACTATTTAGAACTACAACACTTATCCATCTACCGAAGTTTAAAGTACTCTTAGATATTCTTGAGCCTGATTCTCCGTGTCATTTATCCCTTGATGTTTACGATAGGTCGGAGCCTGGCAACTTTATTGGCGATGCCAAGCTCATCAGTAACTTTGATGACCTCATCCACGTCTTTATAGCTGCCCGGAGCCTCCTCAGCAATAGTAGAGCCAGAAGCAGCCTTAACATATATGCCCTCTCTTTCAAGATCATCCTGAACATCTCTACCATAGTAATCCTGCTTGGACTGCGTACGTGACTTGAGACGGCCGGCACCATGAGCAGCAGAACCAAAGGACAGATCAAGAGACTTCTCACCTCCGGAAAGAACATAGCTGGAAGTACCCATACTGCCAGGAATCAATACCGGCTGACCAACCTCGGAGTAAACCTCAGGAACCTCCGGTCGACCCGGCGGCATCGCCCGAGTAGCCCCCTTCCTGTGTACGATCACATTCTTCTCCTCGCCGTCTACCTGGTGAGTCTCCATCTTCGCAATATTATGGCACACATCATACAGAAGCTCTGTCTCCACATCGTCTTCAAAGATAGTATCCAGACACTCACGAATACCCTGAGTGATTGCCTGTCTATTTGCCCATGCGTAGTTTGCCGCAGCATACATCGCCTCCTTGTAATCCTGACCAAGATCATCCTGAATCGGCGCATAGATCAGCTCTTTATCGGGTATTTCTTCCACTATCTCCGGGTAATTCTTCTCAAACTTTCTCAGGTACTCTGTACATGTCTGGTGGCCGAGTCCTCTGGAGCCGGAGTGAATCATGACTACGACCTGATCCTCTTCAAGCCCGTAAGCCTCTGCCTTGTCCCTGTTGAAGATCTCTCCTACTCTCTGAATCTCCAGGAAGTGGTTTCCCGATCCCAAAGAGCCAACCTGCTTTACTCCTCTCTTCTTCGCTTTCTCAGGAACTTTTTCAGGATTACCGGGAAGCCGGCCGTTCTCCTCACATCTCTTCAGGTCGGATTCACGGGCATGGCCGTTTTCAAGCATCCAATCAGCTCCTTTCTCAAGTATTTCAATTAAATCCTCCTGATCTGTGTCGATGTATCCTCCTTTACCTAGGCCGCACGGTATCTTGCTGAACATGATGTTAGCTAGCTGTTCCTCACGTCCTTTGATATCTTCATAGCTTAAATCTGTTTTAAGGACACGTACGCCGCAGTTGGAGACCACAAATTGATTGGCGATGAAGTTGTGTGCGCTGT
>CAYMJB010000024.1:0-6864 GCA_964391005.1 uncultured archaeon
GCAGGCTTTCCTACTTCCTCAAACCCTTCTTCAGTCGTATTCACCTTCTTAGCCAGCATAGAGTTTACAGGCCTGTTTAACTCAAGCTCTATAGACTTGACAGCGTCTAAACCCTTCCTGCATGCTTTTGATACTTCGGAAAAGTCATTTGAGAAGTCATAGGCTCTCTGTATTTCTTGAGTGTTTTCGCCGTCGAAGAACGCTTCTGAAAGGGCATCCCGTATGGTTCCTTCAGCTACTCCCAGCCTCAGATTGTTTATTATAATTCTTGCCAGGTATCTGGCCTCTACAGGATCAGCTGATGAAAGAAGGTCGGCTAGCTCGCTCTGCTTCTTATCTTGGTCAATACTCTGTGAAAGGCCTTTCGCCTCCATCTTCGCCACCTTCTGAAGCCTCTCAACCACGTTCTCAACGGTCAGTTCCTTTGACATAAGCCTCTGCTGTGTCTTATTTTCAACCATCTGTTCTGCGGCATTACCTAGATCACCCTCGTTCTTCCAGACACGGTTTATTTCTTCCTCGCTCTTTCCTGTTGCTCGGGATATAACCTTAACCAAGGTCTTTGAGGAAACTCCTAGATCCATGTTCTTCCATGAAGGGAATGGCTGACCCGTAGAAAGAAGCACAACTTTCTGCAGGTCCTCACCTGAGCCTGAGAAAAGTTCAGCAAGAATCCGGGTTTTCTCAAGCGTTTTCTGAGTAGATTCAAGTTCCTCAAAGCTGTCAGATACTTCCGAGAATTCCACGTAAAATAGTATGTTCCTGAAGGTTTAAACTTGTGCAAAACAGTTGGCTATTATGTCCGTACTCGAAAAATGCAAGCAGATCACCTCCTTCAATCACTGCAGGGATGAGACGATCTCGCGCAAAGTAATCGGCAGGGTACTGGAGGGAGGAAGAAACGCACCTTCGCCAGGAGGAGTCCAGAGCGTCAAGTTTATCGTGGTTGAAACTGACGAAACCATGGAGCAGATTGAACATGTTGTGGACGATAGTAGAGTTGAGGAAGCACCGACGGCCGTGGTAGTGCTTACGGACAGAGGTAGAATGGCAAGAAGGTTTGGCAGGGAGGAAGCCATTGAGGCATGTGAGGCAGAGTCATCGGCTGCAGTGCACAACATGCGGCTTGTAGGATCTGAAAACGGGCTTTCCACTGTAAGATTCTCAGGCTTTGATGGAGAGGTTCTTGGAGATATGCTAACGTGTCCTGACAATGTAGTTCCTACTGATATCGTATTACTAGGTTACACTGACAATCCTGTTCCTATGAGTGAGAAGTACGGTATGAATGAAATTTGCTACTACGAGGAGTACGGGAACCAGGTTAGCACATTCTTTGATGGTCCGGAGTGGGAAGGTGTAAGCGAGGAGCGCAGGATCTTCAGAAAGAAGTACAAGGGGTTTAGAGACAAGCTTAGTAGGATAATTAGAAAGGTTTTATAAAAATACAGTCATATTTTTTACTATACAATCATAAATACCGTGGATCATGTGAGATAGGTTTATGATCACGCGGTGAGCAAGGTTTATAATTCACACAAGACAACAAATGAGTATATAAGGTGAGAAAATGGTAGCAAGTCAAGAGACTCTGGACAAGCTCGAGGACATCGGGCTGAACATGTACGAACGAAAAATCTACTCCGCACTACTTGGAAGAGGAGTATCTACAGCCGGAGAACTTTCGGAGATGACAAACGTTCCAAGGTCACGAGCCTACGACGTTCTAGAGTCTCTGGCCGAGAAAGGATTCGCAGTAATAAAGTCCTCACAGCCGATGGAGTACGTTTCAATTCCACCGGAACAGGCAATTGAGAACATCAAAAAACAGCACAAGCAAGAGCTTCAGGAAAAGATAGATAGACTGGACAGCTTCAAAGAATCTGAAGCTGTAGACGAGCTTGAAAGCCTCTATGACCAAGGACTTGAGCTTGTGGACCCTGCTGATATGTCAGGAAGCCTCAAGGGATCCAGACAGATACAGCAGCACCAAGGTACAATGTTCCAAGATGCAGACGAAAACATCAGAATACTGACATCAGAGGAAGGACTCAAAGATCTTCAAGAGAATCATCAGGAAGCCCTAGAGGAAGCAAACGAACAAGGCGTCAGCGTCCAGATTCTTGCACCTGTATCCGAGGAGAACTATCAGCACTATCAGGAACTTCAAAACGTGGCAGAGACCAGAAATATTGAAGAAGACGAGGAAGTTCATGCACCTGACGGACCTCTCTCCATCATCGACGATGACTCAGTTACAATGTCGATGACACATCAAGATGTTCACTCTACACAGGACTCAGCCTTCTGGACTGAGAGCGATCACCTGGCATCAAACACCATGGCACCGGTGTTCAAGACACTCTGGAACAAGAGCGAGGAACCTGAGCAGCCGGAAGGAATAGACCAACCTTCCCCGTAGCTTCCTCTTAATATGAAGCTACCAAGGGAAGGTTGCTGACCTGTGGCACCAAGCTTGATTTCAAAGAAGCAACCAGAGAACCAAAGCTGAATGATGTTTCCCTGGAAACCTTCTCTACATCAAGCTGCTTGCCCGTCATGTTTTCTGCTACCTGTATCGCCTTTTCTCTTCCTCCTAAATCATCAACCAAGCCTATGTCCTTTGCTGTGGATCCAAGATAGACCGTACCTGTGCTGATAGGTATATGCTCGGACTCGGAAATATTTCTCTCTGACCTGACAAGGTCCAAAAACTGCTCATGGATCTTGTTAGACTTTTCCTGAAGTATTTCACGCTCCTGCGCTGAAATATTCTGGAAAGGGGTTCCAAGCTCCTTGTACTTTCCAGAGGAGATGTTTACATAGTCAACGCCGTATTTGTCCATCGCCTCAGTGAACTCCAGATAGGAGCTCTTAACACCTATGCTTCCTGTCAAAGTAGATGAATCGGCCACGATCCTGTCACAACCTAGAGAAAACAGGTATGCGCCTGACGCGGCAACATCTCTAAACCTGCAGACCTTTGGAACATCCAAAGAGTTAATGTCCCTCATAACCTCCTTGGAAGCAACGACGGCTCCGCCACCAGAGTTTATTTCATAAATAACCGCTTCATAATCTCCATCCTCGACCTTGTCGTTAAGGTCTCTGACCTGTCCAGGAGTTATTCCTCCTGTAGAGTACAAGCCTCCTGAGGATGAAGGTGTAATAGTTCCCGATAGCTGAACCAAGGCAACATCACCTTGATCTGTTTCAAAGCTGAATCCTGTTGCAGTCGAAATAAAGAGTACAATCAAAACCGTCAAAATTTTTGTTTTCATGTGAAAATGGTTCCACAGTTCTTCTTTTTAACTTTGGGAAGATACCAGAGTAAATATGTCAGAGCTTAAACAGATATCCAGATCAATAATTGAAGAAATTGAAGACGGAGAGATCAGCTCCAAGGAAGAAGTGGAGAAAAGAAAGAAGGAGCTCTGCCGTAACTCAGACTTTTCAGGTATGCCGAAAAACGCGGACATCCTAAGCTTTCAAGAAGATCAAGAAAAGAAAGCAAAAAAAGTCCTCATGAAGAAGCCGACAAGGTCAATCTCCGGTATAGCCAATATCGCAATAATGGCAAGGCCTGCACCCTGCGGCGGAGGCTGTATCTACTGCCCTAAAGGTGAGGATGCTCCGCAGAGCTACACAGGAAAAGAACCTGCAACTCGGAGAGCCATCAGAAACCAGTACGACCCATTTGACCAAGCACACGACAGACTGGAACAATACGAGAAAAACGGTCACAGCATAGACAAATCCAAGCTCATAATAATGGGCGGAACTTTCCCGTTCCAGGATCCAGACTACCAGAAAAAATTCATGAAAAGAGCCTTTGACGGATTTAACTCATATCCTGACAAAAACGAGATACAGGACACTGATGAATACGACGGAGCAGACTCTCTGAAACAGGCTAAGAAGACAAATGAGACGGCGCAGGTAAGAAATGTCGGGGTAACGTTTGAGACCCGTCCGGATATAGCAGAGACAAAACATATTGATAGGATTCTAGAGATGGGTGGCACACGGGTAGAGATGGGTGTGCAGACGGTGTTTGACGAGACACACGAACTTACAAATAGAGGTCACGGAATGCAGCCGGTGATAGAGGCCACCAGAAGGCTTAAGAACGCAGGTTTCAAGGTTGCCTACCACCTGATGCTAGGTCTTCCCGGAGAAGGATATGAGGAGGATATTGAGAAGTTCAAGAAGACGTTCTCTGACTCTGATCTACAGCCGGATGAGGTGAAAATATATCCCTGCGAGGTAATCCAAGGTACCGAACTTTACCGACAGTACGAGGAAGGTGAGTTCGATCCTATAAGCGACGAAGAAGCCAAGGAAAGACTAAAAGAGATTCTCAAAAACGAGATACCACCACATGTCCGAGTCAAGAGGGTTATGAGGGACATACCAAGCACAGAAGTAGATGCCGGTCCGCAGCTCACTAATATGAGGCAGATGGCTCTCCAGGAGATCCACGATGAAGGAGAAAGATGCAGATGCACAAGATGCAGGGAAGTCGGACACATGGAAAGGACACATAACCTAGAGCCCCAAGAAGAGGATATAGATCTAGTTGAGAGAGACTACCCGGCGTCAGAGGGTCACGAATACTTCCTGAGCTACGAGGACACCAAAAAAGATATTTTGCTTGGGTTTATTCGATTGAGGACTACGGAACAAAGCTTTCGGAAGGAGATAGACGAAAATACTCTTCTGGTGAGGCAGCTCAAGGTTCTTGGGAGTGCCACAGACCTAGGTGAGAGCGGATCAGTACAGCACCAAGGTTTTGGAAGAGAGCTGATGAATCAGGCAGAGGAAAAAGCCCGTGAACTTAACAAAGACAAAGTATGCGTAATCTCAGCGGTAGGAACCCGTGAGTACTACAGAAAGCTGGGATATGAACTGGATGGTCCGTATATGTCCAAGAGATTAAGTTAAGAAAAAGCAAAAGAGGAATTTTTCATCCCCTTTGCTTGATTGGCATCTTCAGTTGGAAGAGTGTTGCTGCTTGAGTGACTGCCATTTCTCGGCAAACTCATCCTTCATATGTTCCAGAGCAACTTTTTCCTCGTCCTCAAGCTCTCTATTTTCAACAATATTCCTGTATACCTTGTATGGATGAGTTGGAACATCTTCCTCCATGTTTTCCCTGAACTCATCCTCAAACTTGTGTCGGTGCTGATCCACCTTTTCCTGTAAGATGCCATCCTCCTCCCATGAATCATTGAGCTTTTCCTTAGAGCTCTTACCTAAGTCCCAGAGGCTAGGCATAGTATCTACGGGGAGCTTAAACCTTATTAACCTTTTGTTTTAGTGCTTCAAACAAATAACAACAGCTAAGCGCTTACTACATGTCAATCATAACGAAAAGTTGTTACTTAAAGAAGAAAAAAGTGTTTGTCGAGGTTTAAGACTCCAGTAATTCAACGAGCTCCTTTGAGGCTTCCTTAATCCTGCCGTCTCTGTTTTCTATAATCTTGAGGTAGGCACCTGTTAGAACAGAACCAGAAGCAGCCATCTCACGCGCCACCTGCCTGTACTCCTCAACACCTTCAACAGAATCATGCTCCCTGCTTCTTCCATCATCATCCGTGCTACGTTCGTAGATAGCCTCTGAAGGAGCATCAATCACTATAATATTCTCAGGCTCCAAACCCTGAATGGTCCACTGAGGAAGACCAGGAAGATACCCGTGAGGTGTCTGAATAGCTGCATGCGTGTCCACTATCACATTCCTATCCTCTGAGTCATCTAAAATAGAATCAGCAGCCTTTTTCTGAATCTCCTTTTGTTTACCGGAACTTATGTTTTTAATCTCATCTCTGGAATCAACAAGCCCTTCATCCATCGCAACTTCAAGCATCCTGTCACCATAATTAATTATCTCATATTCGCTTTCAGACAGCTTCATCGCTTCCTCAAGAACTGTGGATTTACCAACACCGGACAAGCCTACAACTATGTTAACATTACTCATTGTTCTAACCTAAGTCTCTTGTACAAGAATTTTAACCATTCCTCATCCTCATTCATTGGCTTGACGAAACTTGCATCAACAAGCTTCTCAGCTACGTTACCCGGTATACCATCTTCCTTCAAACCTGATTCGTTCTGATCTATGAAATCATGTAGAAGATCCTTGGGATGAGTGTATTCCCTTTCTATCTTGGCGCAGATTCTCTCATTCTCGATGAATGTGTTATCGTACTTTGAGGTAAACTCTGACACATGACCTTGACTGTGGAAAGGCTTAGGTCCCTGTTTAATCTTGATGTTCCGCTCGGACGAAGAAGTTTCAAAGAAGATTCTGATCTTGCTGCCGACGTGAAATCCATTACTGTAAAGCCTGAAGTCCTTCTGCTCTAGGATATCCTGCAGTCTACCTATCGCTTTTCTCATCTGCGGGTAGACAATATCATCAGGCTCATCTATCTTATCAAGTTCAATGACTATAAACTCTCCACGATCATCCATCTCCTGCTTCAGTCTAAACTTGTCAAGATCTAAATCCTTCTCAGTGAAAAAGTTCATCCCTGGGTTTTGGGAGAACTGCCAGCAACTGTAGACAAACTTGGCATAGTTTTCAGAGGTCAAAACACTGGCAACGTTTCGCTCTCCGTCCACAGGATCAACAACCTTTAGTGAACTATCAGAAAACTTTTCTTCAAGGTGCTGGGGCAAATGATCATGATGATCTTCGATATCGATCAGTTTGTCCTTTCTCCAGCTAGAAGCCTCATGAACTAGATCTTCAAAGGATCCTGCATAAGCTATCAGCACTTCACATAGGTATCCGGAAAAGCCTCTGTTCTTGAGCGAGGAACCATAGAGACCCTGCGATTTCAGGAAAGACTTTAG
>CAYMJB010000025.1:0-6791 GCA_964391005.1 uncultured archaeon
AATCTACGAGCCATCAAACCGGTAACACCATTTCCACAGTCAATCAATACATCAAGATCCAGGCTTCCAACCAGTTCAGATACCTCACGAACATAATCATTCATTACCTCAGTCTCTCTAACACTACCTGAGCCAGTGTCAAAATTCTCGGACTCATAGATATCCTGAATGTTCTTCATACCTCCTTGGCGTGACATTGCAACTCCCCCAGGCCTGTTAAACTTAAACCCAGTGTATTCAGGAGGATTGTGAGAGGCTGTAACAACTGCAGCCGAGTCAAAACCATCTCTAACCTGGCCAAAGTAAACCAAAGGAGTAGGTGCCATACCCATGTATGCTACATCAGTTCCAGTAGCGCATACACCATCAATAAAAGCCTGGGCTACCTCAGAACCATTTTCTCTGCCGTCACGGCCAATCAAGACCTCCTCAGTCTCAGTATGGGTGCCATAAGCCTTTCCAACTTTCTCCGCCTCATCCAAGCCTATTTCATCAGGAAATACCCCTCTCAAATCATAGCTATGGAAAAAAGACGTCATGAGTCAATCACCCCATTTTTTCATAGTACTTAAGCATCGCTGTCTGCTCATAGCTTTTCTCAATATTATAACTAAGCATCTCGGAACAAAAGGCTATGGATGTTACCGCTTCATCACTTCCACTGTTTTTCATGTAAGTGTCACCAAGCCAGAGCATTAACTTTGATGCTTCAAAATAGAAATTGGGTATCCCATTATCACAATCTGCTCGTGGTAAACTCTTTCTCTTTTTCTCTCTGAAGTTTTCAACATCTTTCAGGACCTGTTCAGGATTATCATCAAGACGCCTCTCTAGTTCACTAAGCTCAACCTTTGGTTCAGTGTTAGGAGTAGCTCCTAAGGATTTTCCTTTTATCTGATCAAACTTCACAAGAAAATCATTCTTCTCAGATGTCGTCAGAGTGAAAGCACCTATGATCGCTGCTCCCACACAACATCCAGCAAAGACAGGTCTTTCACCAGAGCTTCTTCCAGCTTCCAAAAGCTCACTTCCAACTTCCAAAAAGAAGTCTGGTATCTGTTTGACATGCTCTAGGTGGCCAAACTTTTTCTCGACTTCGTCTCTGCTATCGATGAATATCTCCTGCAGCTCACCGAGGTCGTTCTCAAACAGCTCTCTGGGCGTGTCTGGGAGCTTATGGTTGTTCCTCAAGCTGGACTTTGGATTCATTGTAGAGTATATCGTTTAGTCTGACTAAATGAAGAACTGCATTTTTGTGTTAGGTTGCCTCAAATCAGGTCTATTTCATCCATCTTGTACCTGATCTTTGTACCAAGACCTCTTTCAGGAGGCTCCTCACCTCTCATCTTGTATGCAACATCCTCTATAGCATGTGAAGCTCTTGACTCAGGCTTGTACGAAACCACAGGATTCCTCAGAGCAATTGCCTCTCGTACATGCTCATGGTCAGGTACTCTTCCTATAACATCTTCTCCAACCAACTCCTTGATATCTTCATGTTCAACCTCGTGGTTTTCATCCCTAACCTCGTTCAGTACTAAACCTATCACGTCTCTATCCTTCTGATCAGCAAGCTCTTTTGCACCAAGAGTATTTGTAAGAGACGGAAGCTCAGGTTTAGACACCAGAAGAACCTCGTCAGAAGCTTCAACCGCGGCCTCTACCTCGTCGCCGACACCTGCAGCGGCATCAATCAACACATAGTCCTTGTCACCTAAGAAGTCAATCAGAGAATGTTTCAGGTTCTCTGTCTCAGACTCAAACTCTAGAATTGAGGCAGGAAGCACTGAAACACCTTCAGGATGCTTAGCTACTGCCTGCGTAATATATGCATCACCTTCCAAGACATCGTTTAGAGAGACGTCTTGGAAGCCCATTCCAAAGTGTTGTGCGATATTTGCTCCGGAGAAGTTGCCGTCAATTATCACGACGTCCTCTCCGTGCTTGGATAGGGCTACACCTAGGTTTGAGGTCATAGTTGTTTTGCCGACTCCTCCCTTACCGGAGACGACTGAAATAACTCTGGTCATTATAATGAAGAAATTACATTTCCTGTATTAAAAACCTCGCCATGACCTCCAAGTAAGTAGACCTTGTTTAGCGGACGCGGTCCAAGAGTGTCTGAAAGAACCCTGGCTCCGTGATATCAGGCTCATAGCTTACACCTGCAATATCAGCTGAGACTCCTTTGAACCGCTCCGAGACATTATGATCGGGCTCATGGTGGACAACAGGTTTCTTGACCGAAAGAGCCTCCTCAACTTTCTCATGGTGAGGTATCTCCGCAATCACATCGTATCCAATCATGGACTCCACCTCTTCCTTGTCAAGCTCTGACTCATGATCCTTAACCATGTTGAGAACCACTCCCGTAACTTCTGTACCTGATTCCTCAGCGATATCAACTGTCTTCAAGGCATCAGTCACGGCCGGAAGCTTAGGGTTAGTGACAACCAAGACTTCATCCGAGGCCTCTATGGCTGAGACAGATTCCTGTCCAAGACCAGCAGCAGAGTCTACAAGAACAAAATCAGGTTCACCAACAGCATCAAGAAGCACATCAGAGAGATTATCCGGCGAAGTATCCCTCAGGTCATCAACAGATAAACCCGCAGGAACAACTCTAAGACCGGAGTCATGTATATACATCGCCTCTGTGATATGTGCATCACCCTTCAAGACATCATGCAAGGTAGTAGGATACAGAGGTATACCTATATGAAAACCTAGATTAGGATTAGTAAGATTTGCATCAAGAACAACCGTGTCAGCTCCAAACTGAGTCAAAGCTGCTCCAATGTTTGCGGTTGCCGTAGTTTTTCCGACCCCTCCCTTCCCACTGCTTACACATATCAATCGGGTCATACTAAGACATTCGGTTCTGATCATTTAAATTAATAGTGAACACCAAGTTCGCCAACCAGTTCGAATCAAGAGCTAGGACAGATTGAAATAAATTCTCAACTCACAGCTTATTATGAGCGATAGGTTTGAGGATAGGATGACTGATATAGAGTCAAAGTGGCAGGAGAAATGGAGAGAAGAAAACCTGTACGAAGCAGATCCTAGCAACGAGGACAAGTTCTACATAACGGTAGCCTATCCCTACCCCAGCGGAGGAATGCATCTAGGTCACGTAGGAACATATACACTGCCAGACGTCTTCGCACGGTTCAAACGCATGCAAGGATACAACGTTCTCTTCCCTATGGCATGGCATGTAACAGGAACACCTATAATCGGGGCGCTTGAAAGACTGCAGGAAGGCGAGGAAGATCAATGGGAAACACTGACAGAAACATACAACGTACCTGAGGAAGACCTCGAAGCCATGGAAGAGCCTATGGATTACGCAGAATACTTCATCAACAACTCGTACAAGCCGAACATGAAGAAACTAGGCTACAGCGTTGACTGGCGCCGAGAATTCACAACAAACGACGACCAGTACAACAGATTCATAGAATGGCAGTACAAACGACTTAGAGAGAAAGGCCTGATGAAACAGGGAATGCATCCCACAAAGTACTGTCTGAACGACGAAAACCCTGTGACAACACACGACCTCCTAGAAGGAGAGGACGCCGAAAGACAGGAGTACAGCCTAGTCAAGTTCAAGGGAAAGTACAAAGGAGACAAAGTATATCTTCCTATGGCAACCCTGAGACCTGAAACAGTCTTCGGCGTGACGCACACACATGTCAATCCGCAGGGCGACTACGTAATAGCAGAAGTTGATGACGAAAAATGGATGATAAGTGAAGAAGCTCAGAAGAAACTCTCGCACCAGGACAGAGATATCAGGGTATTAGAAGAGCTAAAAGGCGGTGACGTAGTCGGACAGTACTTCAGAAACCCTGTAACAGATGACCAAGTAATTATGCTGCCAGCGGACTTTGTCGACACAGACTCCGGTTCAGGACTTGTAATGTCTGTTCCAGCACACGCACCATACGACTACATAGCATTACAAGAATTAAAGGACTCCGAGGAGACCCTTCAAGAATACGGAATAACTCCGAACGAGGTCCGAAACATAGAGCCGAAACAGATAATCAACACCGATGAATACACCGGATTACCTGCAAGGGAAGCATGCGAAAAACACGGCGTCAGCTCACAGGAGGATGAAAAAGCTCTCGAAGAAGCTACAGAAGAAGTATACGAGAAAGAATTCCACAACGGGAAACTAAACGCCAAATGCGGAGAATATACCTCAGAAAACGTAAACTCGATTAAAGACGTGCTAATCAAGGACTTTGAAGATGCCGGATACTTTGACTCAATATACGATTTCTCTGAAAAAGTAGTATGCAGGTGTGGAGGAGAGGTAATAGTTTCCATGCAGCAGTCATGGTTCCTCGAATACGGGGACAAAGGCTGGAAAGACAAGGTGCACTCACATCTAGATGACATGAACATCATACCGGGTGAAAAGCGTGAGGACTACGAACACACTATAGACTGGCTGGAGTCATGGCCATCTATCAGAAACTACGGCTTGGGAACAGATCTACCTTTTGATGAGGACTTTGTTGTGGAACCTCTCTCTGACTCAACCATCTACATGGCCTTCTACACCATAAGACACGTAATTCAGGACGTACCAGCCGACAATCTGGAACCTGAGTTCTTCGACTACGTATTCAACCAAGAAGGAACAGTTGAAGAAATCGAGGACAAAACAGGAATCGGAAAAGAGGTAATTGAAGATGCAAGAGAACAGTTTGACTACTGGTATCCCCTCGACTGGAGGACTTCCGCTTACCCCCTGATTCAGAACCATCTGACATTCATGCTATTCCATCACACAGCTCTCTTCGAACAGGAGGATTGGCCCAAAGGAATTGCAACATGGGGTCTAGGAAAACTTGAAGGGAAGAAGATGTCCTCATCAAAAGGTCACGTAGAGCTTCCTGACAACGCTATTCAAGAATACGGGGCTGATACAACCAGATTCTTCATCTTCGCATCACGAGAACCATGGCAGGACTTTGACTGGAACACAGAGGATGTAGAGGAATACTTCAACAAAATACAGAACTTCTACAACAGAAGCAAAGAGCTCTACAACACCGGAAAGGAAAGAGAAAACAACAGGATAGATAAATACGTTCTTTCCAGGCTACAGAAAATAACAAGAGATGCCACCAAGGGAATGGAAGACTTCCAGACACGCAAGTCTGGTTTGAACGGTTTCTTCGAGGTAAACTCCCTAATAAACCGGTACAGAAACAGAGCAGAAAACCTCAACAAGAATGTACTAAACGAAGTAGTTGAGACACAGATCAAGCTTATGGCTCCTTTCACACCTCACATATGTGAAGAGCTCTGGGAAGAGATAGATAAGGATGGATTTGTATCCAACTCAGAGTGGCCTACGCCCGACCAAGAAAAAATAGATGAGGCAGCAGAGTCAGCCGAAGAGTTTGTCAGAACCGTAGAGTCAGACATTAGATCCCTAGAGGAGCTTGTCGATGATGATTACGAGGAAATCAGAATCATCGTCAGCAACAAGGCAAAAAGAAACCTATTCAGAGAGATGATAGATCTGATTGAGGAGCGTCCAGAGTTCGGGGAAGCCATGCAGAAACTTATTGAAAAAACAGAATCTCAGCCAGACGAGATTGAGCAGTATCTTAAGAATTACCTAGAGTCGCCAGGAGACCTTCCAGACACGGTTTTTGACCAGGACGAGGAAAAGGAGATCCTACAGAACAACAAGGAATATCTTGAAGAAGAGTTCAACACCTGGATAAAGATAGATACCGAGGAAGAAAGCGAAGACCAAAAGGCAGAGAGAGCCGAACCCGGTAAACCTGCGATAATAATGGAGTGAACGTTTACAGGCCGGGTAAAACATTAGTATCTTTTCAGGCTTTCCTCTAGGTTCTCATCAAGATGCTGGTTGACGTTTACCTCTTGATCGAGATTGTTTAGAGCCTTCCTCTGTGCATGCACTATCTGCTCTAAGTCGTTTATCTGCTGGTTCATATGAGCAATAGCCACCCAGAGCTGCCCCACAGATGCGTTCTCTGCGCTCATGTAAGATTCCTCATGCCTGTTTGTCATCTCCAAAATACTCTGAAGCGAACCCTCAAGCTTATCTGGAAGCTTATCCATCCAACTCATGTACTTCAACCCGTAAAGCACTCTTAAATCTTAAACGAGTAAATAAAATGTAAGAGGAGCCGATTCATGGAACAAGGAGATATGGTTTTGATAGACTACGTAGGTAAAACATCAGACGGAGACATATTTGACATATCAAACGAGGATAGAGCCCGTGAAGAAGGGGTCTACAGCGACGAAGTTGAGTACAGGCCTGTTCCTGTACTAATCGGCTCAGAATACGTGATAGAAGGTCTCGAAGGCAAGATAGCAGGAATGGAACCAGGAGACAAAGAGGAAAACATTCAGATTCCAAGCGAGGAAGCTTACGGCCAGAGAGAAAGCGACAAAATACAGACCTACCCCGAAAAAGAATTCAAGAAGCAGGATGTAAACGTAAGGGTAGGAGACGAGGTAATGGTCGGTAACAGAAAGGGCAAGGTTCTATCAAACAGCTCAGGTCGAGTAAGAGTAGACTTCAACCATCCACTATCCGGAGAGGACTTGGTCTACGAGGTAGAAATTGTAGACAAGGTTGAAGACGATGAAGAAAAGGCGAGACAGATATTCAGATACAGGCTCGGACACGGAAACCTTAATTTTGAAGAGGATAAAGTGGAGATCGACCATAGCTCAGCTGACCATGAAATACCTGAAGAACTGAAACAGAGTGTTAGAGA
>CAYMJB010000026.1:0-6579 GCA_964391005.1 uncultured archaeon
AGCTCTCCAAACGTCTGTGCTGATACAGATGACATCATTCCTATGGCTGTTAATGCCATGAGAACTGCTGTGAATGTTTTTCTGTTTCTAATTGTTTTTCACCTCCATGGAATTGATTGTTAGGTTTTGAATGCTACCAGCCCTATAGGGACTTGAAAATGTTTTATTCGAAGGATTCAACTGATCAGTTGAAACCCTAATAGCTGGTGAAAAAGACGATTTTGGGTTTTCACAAAAACTAGTCTGACTTCTCGAACTTTTTTTGCTCATTTATTTGTGCCTTGGTTTGTGAATTTTTTCCCTCCCAAATGATATTCCCCAGTTTCCCTTAAGTTGAAACCTGTATAAAAAAGGGTCGGAAAACCGGGGATCAAACATTAATGTGTGTATCTAGAATACTGGTGCATGCGCAGGTTAGTTTTAGCTGTTCTCCTGATTACAGTGGCTTCAAGCGGTTTAGCCCAGTCAACTATAGGTGCAGCACCAGGTTTCAGGGATCTTGGCAGTATTGAGAGAGGTGATTCTAGGCAAGTCAATTTCTATATTACGTCTGATGCCTCAGATACCTTTGAGCTCAGAGCAGGTTTTGACCAGCCTCTTTACTCCAGGATTTTCAGTGAGGACAATATTGAAAACCAGTACTCCCGTGAACCCATCAGTTCCTGGATCAGTTTTGATAGAGAATCCTTTGTAATAAATCCTAATGATACCAGAACCGTACGTCTTGATAACGGCGCTCCAGTTACCTCTCAAGGAAGAGTTACTTTTGATATAAACGTACCTCAGGATGCGGAGCCAGGGTACAGGGCTGGCGGCGTTTCCCTTTCGCCGGTTAGTTCAGATTCCGGAAGCGTTGTCGGCGCAAGTAACGTAGGTATCGCCAGACCTTCGTTCGTGTTCAGGGTTCCTGGACAGGTGGACCGTGATGTGGAGTTGACAAGCCTGAGGGCTCTAAGAACAGGTGATAACTCTGCCCAGATCATAGCCGAGTTTCAAAATACAGGAACGGTTACCACACGCATGGATAGTACCTCTGTACCTATCGTCAATCAGGCCAATCAGAAAGTTGGAAATGTTAGCTTCGGCACTCAAATCGTGGAGCCAGGTGATTTTGTCAGGTTGGATGGTACTTGGACAGGCGAAAACGTTGATGGAGGCGAGTATAGACTAGAGGGAAAGGTTAATTACATGACTGGGAACGCCTATATTGGAGGTAGTACAGGAAGTTTTGTCCTGACAGATGAAATTGAGGAACGTGTAGAGGTCGAGAACACAGATACGGTTGATGGACAGCAGGAGGGAGACGTATCTATGTTTCTAGTGCTGCTTTTCCTGGTGTTTCTAGGTGTACTCCTTTACTCCTTTGATGTTGATCCATTTCTGATTGTGGTGGGCATATGTCTGACTGGCACGGTTCTCTTAGTGCTGTCGACTTCTATACCAAATCTAGCTATCCCTGTGTTATTAATTATTTCAGGTGCTTTAGCCTACTATGTTTGAACAATATAGTCTTGGTACAAACCAGAAGATTGCCGGTGCTGCGTTCCTAACCGTAGTGCTATTTGTATTCTCCGCCTTCTGGCTTGAGTCTCAGGTGAATGATGAAGTAAGGACGTTCCAAGTTTCTGCAAATGTTGAACCTCAGACAGATGGTAACGTATCTATGGGTGTGAATACGGGTCAGGGGCTTGATTACGGGAACCTTACATATAATACGAATTATACAAAGTTCCTTGAGATAAGTGCTGACAGAAAAACTCTTCTCACTTCCAAGTTATCGGGAAATATCTCTGAAATTGCTTACTACGACTCTCAAATCTATTTTGAAGGGAACAGAAGCTTTGAGCTAACTCTTGGTTCAAAAGACCCCGGGCTGTATAAGGGGGAGCTTCAGATGCGCTTTCAGACACCAGAGACTAAAAGGGGTTCAAGATGGATATCTCTGAAAAACAAGCTATTCTAGCTGCATTGTTTCTTGCTTTTGCAGGGTCTGCTTCAGCTTTTAGTTTCGATATATCTGTAGAGGAAGATTTCAATTATGATATCCAAAGCCTTGAATACAGTCAGAACGTCACTGATTTACAGTCGGTTAACACTTCAATCATGAACACAGGATCAGTTCCCTGCAGGTTCAGGCTAAAAACAGTATTTAACACGTCCGAGGAACAGTTGGCTAGAAAGTATTCAGACCTAAATGTGCTGCAACCCGGGCAGTACGGTTTTTTAAACACGTACTATTTTCCAGAAAACAAGGGAAACTCCTCGGCCACCGTTTATGTTAAAGGGTGTAACGGTTGGGAAAAGATAGGGAACGAAAGCTTCAATGTGAAGGAGGTTTCAGAACCTGATGATACTATAAAGTTCTCCAAAAAGTACGCAGAAAAAGGATTAATCAAGGTTGATATGGAAGAGAATCTGCAGCTGTTTCCTACGGAGAAGCCTCCTTACTGGAAAGTGTCTCCGGCGGAGGTCATAAATGGTACTGCGAAGCTCAGGTACCAGCCAGAGTCATATTCCCCGGAGAAAAATATTACGTATGTGCTTGTCAACAAGTCTTCAGGAGAGCTTTCCGGAAGTATGAGCGTCTCTGTAGAAACTAAGAAACCCTTACTACAGAAGATTGACATGACTCATCTACTGGTTCTGTTGGTTGCTTCAGTTCTCCTAAACCTCTTACTTGGTTATAGAGCTTTTCTCAATTCAAATCAAACCTGAAAGTTAATTTTAAACCGCTTAACTACCATGCTTAATATTAATGCTGAATTCAAATCTGAATAAGCTATCAGCCTTAGCACTACTAATCATGATTTTTTTGGGAGTCTCTTCATCAGCCCCAAGCATACAAGCTACAGGAGAGGAGAGAGTATGGTTGAATGATGAAGCTGAAGGTAAAGTATTTGATGTGAGCTGCGACTCAGAGAATCAGAAAAAGTTCTATATTGATTCAGGAAACGCCCCAGAGCTTTCTGGCAATGAGATAAGCACTCAAGAGCTTCAAAACTCCATAACCAATCCTGGCCTTTATAACCTGACAGTAATGTGTTACGATACTCCGCAGTCAGGAAAAGGTTTTGAAAACGCTTCTAATACCTCTGTTCTTTTTTCTGCGGTTGAGCTGGATCTCAACATTTTAGATGATGGAAGAGGGTTTGTTGGAGGTAAGTTAGGTGATGGTATAGTATGGGGGGACACCTCACCTTCGACAAGCTCAGATCCTGTTGAAGTTTCGCTGGATATAAAACAGGGAGAGGATCAACAGGATAGAGATCTAGAAGAAGTGTTTGGAGAGGAATACGTCGACAATCTCCAATTTAACGAAGGCCTGAGTATACCTCAGAATGGAATAAGTACTCAGGATTCAGACACGTTTGTTTTGAATCCGAAGGTAAACCAGTATATTGATTCAACTGATCTCGTGGTACAGGCTGAGGATGGCGACCGTATTCTTGAGAGAGACGTCAACCCTGAAGTATCGGAGTGGACCGCTGAACTTGTAGGAGGAGAGAACCCTGGCCGTAGAATGGACTTTAGACAAGCCTTGAACGGGGATTACAGCTATCTGTTGAACGTCGACAAAGTATCAGGTGAACAGAATATCTTAAACCCGAACGATTTTGTTCTTACAGTCTTGGTCAAGAGTAAGGAGAACTCAGAATATGTATCAACTGATGAACTTGACGGCACCGATGAACTTGAAAATGAAAAGTGGCTCAAGTGGTCAGAGCCTAGTGGCCAGGTTGGTACTCATCGAGTCATTCTTGATAACGTGAAAGAGCTTGAGAAGCTACCTGATAGGCAGTATAAGTTTCTACTGAAGTTTGAAAGAGACGGATACAGTAGCTTCGTCATTGATCAGGTTTTGGTTGATAAACAGTCTGAGTTCTCAGGAAGGATTGTTGATACCCAAAGTTCCGGAGTTGAGACAGTCATGAAGTTGAGAAATCCTGAAAGAAACGTTCGTATAAGCACAGGTAAAAATGGCTACTACTCTAAAGAAATTAATTCTGATGCATTTGACAGCGTTGTTCTTGACTTCTACAAGCGTGGCAAACTAAGTCCTGATACTACTGTAGCCGTAAGTAATCCGGAGCTTAGTAGTAATTCGGATCTTGGTCGTGGAGGTTCCGCTGTCAAGTTTGATTACTGGTCAGATCCTGAGGTCTCAATAAAGGGTGTTGATCCTGTAAACATGATGGCTGTGAAGTTTGGTTATCCCATTGATTCGTTTGACGAGGCTGAGATCAAGTTCGATCCATCAAATGTTAATCCAGAGAACCTAAAGGTTTACGAATGCAGTTTCTGGAATTTTGAGGGAAGCAGGTGTTTAGGCTCTTGGAAAAAGGTGGATAGTGATGGCTTTTCTGTAAACATGGGTATCAGCCCACCTGATGTCCACATTTCCAACCTTGTGCCATATAATGCGCCTTCAGGTAAGGACATCCTAATGAATGCATACGTGATAGGTACCAGCTCTGACATAAGTATCAGAGATACTCTCAAGATTGGAGGCCAGACCGATGGAAGAGCCAAAAAAGGCGGTGAACTGAAGTTTACAGGATTTATTGAGAATCAGAAAGGCAACCTGGTCTCAGAAGGTATTCCGGTTGAGATTGAGCTTCAGAGCTCTAGTGAGTCAAAAAATTATACCGGGCAGACAGACTCAAATGGAAAGTTCACCATAGAGGGCGATGCTCCCGAAATTGAGGGGGAGTATGCTGTGACGCTTTTCTCCAACCCTGAAACTTATGATGGATTTAGCGTCGATTACTCTCAGCCCTTGACGGTTTTCACTAAAAAACAGATAGATATTGAGGCGCCTGAATCCTTTACTCTAGAGAAGGGAGATGAGAAAGCAATGCAGATTGAAATAAAGAATACTGGTCAGGCTCCTGTAGAGGTTCAGGAGATCATCGCTGATGGAGTATCCTCTGATTTCTTCTCTTGGCTTAAAAGAGCCTCTGGACGCCTGGACCCTGGTGAATCCGGAAAGGCTGAATTAGAGATAGATCTTCCGGAGGCATATGCCGATAGCTACAGTTCGCTAGGTATTAAAGCAGAGGCATCTCATGATGGAAAAACAATCGAGTCATCTACTACTGCCCAGATAAGGGCTAGAGACGTAGTCATAGATTCCTCTGAGAATAATAACAATAAATCTGACTCAGGGCTCGCCAAGGATAATCAGACACCAAGCAATAGCTCGTCTTCACCTTCGCCGGGTTTGGCATCGGCTACAGGGAATTTCATCGAAAGCACCAGCAATCTAAACCTTGCTCTCGGCCTCATTATGATCCTTATGATGGTGGTGGCTGGGGCCGTGAAAAAAGGCTCTGATCCATCAGTCAATAGAGGTTCTTCTCGTCAGAACAAAAGAGGTAGGCCTAGTATGGGGAGAGATTCTGTTTCAGCCACAGAAGAACACGACGATCAGTCCTCAAAACCTGAAACGGATAACCCTGAGGATGCCGACCAGAACACTGAGAAAGACGTGTTTGTAGACGAAGAAACGGGCAAAGAATTTGATACAAAAGAGGCTTTAGAACTCTATCAGCAGACAAAATAAACCATCACAGGGCTTACCTACCCTATCCTCTCCCTGATTTTGTTTAACTTCCTCTTTATTGAGGCAAATCTCGGTTTACTGTACTCCTCTCCAGACATGTCGGCTGCGAGAGCCTTTATCTCCATAGCTGCCTCCGATATCGGATCGTATTCAATAAGAGGTTTATGATGAAACAAGGCTTCCTTCATTTCGTGGTCGTATGGAACCTCCGAGAGTATGTGGGTTTCTGTCATAGTCTCCACTTCCCTAGTTATAAGCTCCCTGTCAGGTTCTCCCTCGACCTTGTTTATTATGCTTCCAAGCAGTGCATGGCGATCAAGCTTGGCCTTCTCCGTTATTTGAGCGGCATTGATACCTGCAGTCTGCGTAGGCATCGTAACAACTATCAGTTCATCACATGACTCCATAAGTGAGGATACAGTTGTATCAAGTCCTGGAGGAAAGTCTACTAGTACAAAGTCAGAGTCCTGTGCAGCCCTACTAAGTATTTCATTCATTCTTGACAAATCAGGCTCTATATCTGTTATCTCGTTTGAAGACGTAACGGCGTTTACACCTGTAGGATGCCTGAAAATTGCTGATTCTATGTTATCTTCACCTTCAAGTACATCCTGAATTTTTACCGGATGGTCGTACCTACCAAGGTATACTCCTAAATTTGAAGCGGAGAAGTCAGCATCTACTAGAGTCACTTCATAGCCAAAGTTACTTATGCTGACCCCCAAGTTTACACATAGGCTTGTCTTCCCAACTCCGCCCTTGCCGGAAACAAGCCCGATCACTCTAGCTTCATCCATAGAATGAGATTGTAGATCTCGAGTTAATAAGTTAATTATCGTGATGACACGGCAGAATACCTTGGGTTTAGAATGAGAAAGGTTGTAGGAGAGACAGACATTGGATATGTGGAAAATGTATGTGAAGTGGGTTCTCCGGATTTTGTTCCAGAGAACTAAGCTTCTTTGGAGGTGATCCAGCCGTTGGTTCCCCAGCGGCTACCTTGTTATGACTTAGCC
>CAYMJB010000027.1:0-6416 GCA_964391005.1 uncultured archaeon
ACCAGTAAATTCTTTTGTTGAGTTATAAGCACTTTGATTTTCATTCAAGTGATGTTATCTCTCCGTGGCCGATAAGACGCCATCTTGAACCGATCTGTCTTGAGATGGCTACCCTGTCACCGGTTTCTGCGCAGACAGGTACCTTGAGATCCATCTCAACGTTCTCTCCTGCCTGCGTTACCCTTCCTGCTGATTTACCTGTACCTATGTTGATCATCAGGGCTTCGTGCTCTTTAATATTTTCTATTTGTTTGTCTTCGTCTGATCCTACTAGCCGGTCCATGAGGTCTACCTTCATCTGGAGCTCTGTTGAGACCTCCGGAATCTTTGATTCCAGTCCGAGTACGTTGCCGGCGAGTCCGTCTGACTTTGTCATGGCTGGGTCTAAGGTTGTTTCTACAGCCAGTAGACCTCCAGGTTTCCCTTTCTCCACCACTGTGTCGCCGTGTATTATGCTTTTCACCTCTGTTTCAACAGTGTCCCATTTCCCGTCGCCGGTTTTTCTGCCAGGTCTAAGTTCAATCTTATCTCCTGGCTCAAGTTCACCTCTTACCAAGCTTCCTCCTACTACTCCTCCGGATGTGTTCTCTGGTTCTGTTCCTGGCTTGTTGATGTCAAAGGATCTTGCCACAAGCATCTTTGGATCGGAGTCAGAGTCTCTTTCAGGTGTCGGTATTTCGTTGTCTACCGCTTCCAGAAGTGCGTCGATATTTACCTCGTGCTGTGCTGAAACCGGTATAACAGGTGCGTCTTCGGCGACAGTTCCTTCTGTAAATTCTTTGATCTGTTCGTAGTTTTTCTTTACCTGTTGCTCGTCTACCAGATCGATCTTGTTCTGTACTATCACAATGTTGTCTATGCCTATTATGTCTAGGGCAGCGAGGTGTTCACGTGTCTGTGGCTGTGGACATTCTTCGTCTGCGGCAACTAGTAGGATGGCGCCGTCCATTATTGCGGCACCTGAAAGTACGTTGGCCATGAGGGTCTCGTGCCCTGGTGCATCTACAAGAGATACGGTTCTTTCTACTTCACCGTTTTTGTCAACATTCAGGTTATCCTCGTCGTCTCTGTAGTATGTTATGTCTGCGTAGCCAAGTTTTATCGTTATACCTTTCTTGAGTTCCTCTGAGTGTTCATCGGTCCACTTTCCCGACAAAGCTTTTGTCAGGGTTGTCTTCCCGTGGTCTACGTGACCTACTAGTCCTATGTTCGCCTCTGGAATTTTTTCTGTCATAGCTTGGATCTTTTGATAGCGAAAACGTGGTTACTGGGTTTAGTTGTCTAGAATTTCTTCTACAGCTTCTTCACCTGACTCAACTACTCTGGTGTTAAGCTGCTCTATCTGATTTGATACAGTGTTTCCTCGGACAGATTTTCTCTGTCTCTCGCCTTCTGTGTCTGTATTGAGTCCTGTTCCGTCCTCTAGTAGGACTTTTCTTCTTTCCGTGCCACTGTAGGATTTCTTCATAGGGAATCCGTCTCTGTCACTTCCTCCTGTAATCTCCAGTTTGTAGCCTTCTAGGCCGATTTCGCCACCTTTGAATGATTCGCCTATCTTTTTTCCGAATAGCTGGGAGGGTTCGTTTACTTCTTTCTGGAATGTCTGTCCGTCTTTGGTTCCAATCGTAACTTTCATTTGTAGTATTCACCTGCTCAGTCAAACCGGTTGTCGTTCCGAGCAATATCTAATTTGTGAAGTAAGGCTTTTGAATGGGTGAGGGTTTCAAGGACTTTTTATTCCAATCTGTGCTTAAGTTTGATAGATGAGGAGAGACAAAGTATTTGGTGTTCTGGGACGATTCCTGCAGGTGTATGGGTTACTGGCTTTTGTTCCGATACCTGTCGCATACCTGTACTCTGAGCCCTCAAAGGATCCTATAACCTCTTTCGTGGTTATGGGTGTAGTGTCTCTTTTAATTGGAACCTTGACAGCTTACCTTGGTGAGACTGGCGACCTTTCTGTGAAGGAGGCGATTGTTGCGACGATCGGAGGATGGATGCTTGCTGTAACCATTGGTGCTATTCCTTTAGCAAACTACACTACACCTTTGAACGCGGTTTTTGAGGCTATGGCAGGAATGACAACTACCGGTATTTCCATGTTCTTGGAGCCTTCACGTCTTCCTCGTTCTGTTTTATTCTGGCGTAGTTTCATGCAGTGGATCGGCGGACTTGGAATCCTCACATTTTTCATAGCCGTGATCAGGGAGTCAGGAGGTATCTCTCAGAGGCTTTTCTCTGCTGAGGCTGATGAAACAGATGCTGGATCCATCAGGCCGTCGTTGACAAAGTCTATAGTTGATTTATGGCGTGTATATGGTTTTGTCACGTCAACAATGATTTTTACCTATGTGGCTCTTGGAATGAATTTCTTTAATGCCATAATACATGCTTTCTCTGCCCTCTCGACAGGAGGTTTCTCAACCTCGGCTGCATCTCTAGCCGCCTTCTCGCCCGCGATACAGGCTGCTACCGTCTTTTTCATGTTTTTGGGTGGTGTCAACTTTGTGCTTCTTTATCTGTTTCTTAAAACGGACTGGAGAAAGGTCTTGGAGAATGCCGAGTTCAGGATGTATTCGATTATCTTCCTGCTCCTGACAGGTCTGACGGTTTTTGAACTCTCTAAGAACTCGAGTACCGGCCAGGCACTGCTTGACGGTTCTTTCCAAGCTGCCGCACTTATCTCATCTACAGGTTACTCAAACATGAGTATCATGGAGTTCTCCACCCCCCTACTGGTTGTATTTCTCTCAGTTATGTTCGTAGGAGGAAGTCTTGGCTCGACAGCCGGTGGTCTGAAGATGTTCAGGTTTACAGTGCTTATCAAGCTGCTGAAGACAAAAGTTAGATCATACTCTCTTCCTGAAAGCGCTGTAAACAGGGTTACTGTGGACGGAGAGATAATAAGCTACGAATCTATAAGAACTATATCTGTTCTGTTATTTGCCTGGATTTCATTTAGCTTTATCTCATCACTCCTGATGATGGTCTTGGATGGTTTAACGTTTATGCAGGCGCTTTCCTCGTCAATTTCTGCGCTTGGTAACATGGGCCCTCTCTATCTGTCAGGTGAAGCGGTTGTTAACCTGTCTCCGGGATCTAAGATCTTGCTTATTTTAGGTATGCTTGCCGGTCGTCTGGAGATGCTTCCGCTTCTGGCAATATTTAATAGGAGCGTAACCAAAAACTGAACTACAGATGTATGTAATTATCACAGGGATTAACTCTCTATCCAAGAGATTGGTATCCAAGCTTGAGTCCAAGCATGATGTGGTGGTGATTGAGGAAGATGAGGATAGGTGTGAACGTCTCTACTCCTCCACAGGCGCCACTGTAATTAACAAGTCTCCCTCTACTATCTCGGCTCTTGAAGATGCTGGGATTACTGAGGCAGATGTTGTAATTGCTTCTGAAAGAGAGGATAATGAGAACATGGTGGTATGCAGTCTTTCAAGGAAATACGGTGTTCCAAAGGTTGTAACACGTGTTCAGGACGACGACTATCTTGATGCTTTCCAGATGATCGGGGCTGATCCCATCAGCCATAATGATATAATTATAGAGGAGTTTCTGTCAGCGGTTGAGCATCCACACCTTGTGAAGCTTGCAAACCTGAAAGGTGATAGAGAGATATTGAAGGGTTCAATCAGAAAGAACTCAGGGTTTGAGGGCAAAGAAGTATCTGAGCTTAAGGAGATGAGTAATTTTCCGTCATCCTTCCGTGTAGCTGCCCTGGTTCGTGAGGAGGAAGAGTTTGTACACCCGAGTGATCAGTCACTTAACAGAGATGATGAGCTGGTACTTATCGGACCTGAGGAAGGCAAGAAGAGTCTGAACAGGTTTTTCCAAAACCAGTAAAATACTTTGCTTCTAGGTTTTGTTATGACAGCTGTAACCGTAATCAGAAGAAGCCTTAGAGAACATGATAACACTGCTTTAGTCAAGGCCTCGGAGGAACACGATGAGGTTGTTCCTCTTTATGTTGTAGATGATTCATACTATGAGCAGGCAGAGCTTGGTTATCCTCGGATGAAGTTCTGGCATGACTCATTGAAGGAGCTTAAACACGATCTCTCGGAGAAGGATGGAAGGCAATTAGTTGTGAGACGTGGGGACCCGGCTGAGGAAATTAAGAAAGTAGTTGACGAAACGGATGCTGACGCAGTTTACCACAACAGGGACTACCGCCCTTATTCTAAAGAGAGGGATCAAAGGGTTGCGGATGAGCTTGAGGTACCTGTCAAAAGCTTCAAAGATATTGTAATGTTTGAGAAGGAGGAGATTCTAACTAACTCAGGTACGCCTTACAAGGTTTACAGCTACTACAAGAAGAAATGGTTTAAGAAAGATAAGAGAAGGCCTCAGAAGGTTAAGGATTACTCGACACCTGACCTTGACTCCGTTGAAATTCCTTCAGTCTCAGAACTTGGGTTTGAGAAGCCTGAAGACATGAATGTGTGGGATGGAGGACGTGAAAACGGCCTTCAAAGAATGAAGCAGTTTAAGGAAAATATCAGGGACTATGATCAGGCACGTGATTATGCATGGAAAGATTCAACCTCAAAGCTTTCACCTCATCTCAAGTTTGGCACTGTTTCTATCCGTGAGGTTTTCTGGGAAGCGGAGAGAATGAAAGAAGATGATTCAGATTCAGAAGGCATTGAGACATGGCAGGAGGAGCTTGGCTGGCGTGACTACTACATGCAGATCTTATGGAACTATCCTCACGAAGTTGAAGAACCGTTTATGGAAAAGTACAGAGGTAATGAACCGGACTGGGATTCAAAGCAGGATGCACCTGAAAAATGGAATGCATGGGTTGAAGGAAAGACAGGATATCCGTTTGTTGATGCAGGTATGCGGCAGTTGAAGAAGACCGGCTGGATGCATAACAGACTTCGAATGGTTGTAACCAACTTCTCATGTAAAGATCTGTGGCTGGAGTGGAGGGATGTACATGATTACTTCTCCAGAATGTTTGTCGATGCTGAGATAGCTTCCATGGTCGGGGGAATACAGTGGAGCTACTCAATTGGAACAGATGCGCAGCCTTACTTCCGTGTGTTTAATCCTATGTCACAGTCGGAAAGGTATGATCCCGACGGAAAGTACATCAGGAAATGGGTGCCGGAGCTTGAGGATGTACCTGATGAACATATTCACGAGCCATGGAAGATGAGTCAGAGCCAGCAGGAGCAGTGCGGCGTTGTCATAGGAGAGGATTACCCTGAGCCTATTGTAGACCATGATGAGAAGAGAAAGGAATCTGTTGAGAGGTTTGAGAAGCTTGACAACTGATGTTGAACTTGTATGGAAACAGGTCTGATACTGGCGTTTGGAGTCGCTCTTATCAAAGGCTTTCAGAGCATCTATCAGAGAAAGAATGCTGTTGAGACCGATGAGTTTGTAACGGCCTGGAGCTCCAGAGTTTTTGGTGTACCTGTGCTTCTGGCTGCCATGATCTACACTGGGTTACCTGAGGTGACACTTGGCTTCTTTCTTCTAGTTGTTCCTCAGAGCCTGGTGATAGCCCTAACATCTATACTTATTGCCAAGGCATACAAGGAATCTGATGCTTCTATAGTCACCCCGATGTTTGCGATATCACCTATACTGGTTCTCGGAACCTCTTTCCTGATGCTTGGGGAAACCCCTTCAATTCTTGGAGTAGTAGGCGTGACGTTGGTGGCTTTAGGTGCCTACGTGTTGAAGTCCGGCGCTGAAGGGGATCTACTCGAGCCCTTGAGAAGGCTCTGGGAGGAGAAAGGGGTTCAGATTATACTATTGGTGATACTGATCTACTCAGTTACAGCAAACCTTGACAAGATAGGTGTAAACATGTCTTCACCTATCCTCTGGCCTCTGACCGTTTACACTCTTTCCTCGCTGTTTATGTTTCCAGTAATGGTCAGGAACTCTGGAGACTGGAGAAACAAGATTACGACAGATTGGAAGCCTCTCGCATTTCTAGGTGCTTCAGGAGGAGTAGCCGTAATACTTCAGATGACGGCAATAAAACTCACTCTTGTCTCCTACGTCGTATCCATCAAGAGGCTTAGTATGCCGTTAACAGTGCTGCTAAGCTACCTTTATCTTGACGAGACAGATGAGTTCTGGTACAGGATTGCAGGTGCAGTTCTCATGGCTGCCGGAGCCTTACTCATATACTTCTAGGCCCCCTAGCTTCAGAATTTACTTAAGTTTCCGACTCTAAAAATGTATTAGTGATAGCGTATTAACCTGAAGAAAATTGGAGTAATATCTTTGGTGTTCTTATTTGTGGCAGGAGCCACCTCTTCGGCCAGGTTTGAGAGTCCGGGAAGTCAAACTCAGATAGAGTTCAGCGTAGAATTAGTTGACGTTGATTCGGCGGCCGAGAATGTAAATATTACGTTGGAGGATGGTCCTTCTTCACC
>CAYMJB010000028.1:0-6306 GCA_964391005.1 uncultured archaeon
TTCTCTGCACGTAGACGTGAAGACCTTCTCCCGAAAACAAAGCTTAGAGCGTCTAGTATGTTGCTATTATGTACGAGCATATTGTTAGCTACAAAATTATGGTTTACTCCTATGTTGAGGTCGTATACCCAGTCGTAATTAGGTTCTTTTGTTTGGATTGATGTTATCTCATCCCAGTAGATTTCAGATTTGGCAAGCTTGTCCAATTTGTCTGCTTCTTCAATATCTGCGTCTATTTCGCTCAAGACTTCTTTTATTCCTTCTCGGCTTGGTACACAGTCTTCGTCATAATAGGCTCCTAGCTTTGGTGTTTGGGATCTTTTTTCTCTTGAGTGTGGTTTGATTTTCAGCTTTTCAACAGTTTTTTGGATGGTGCCATTTGCCTCGATTAAGTCTATATTTGTATTGTTCTCTCTTTTTGAAAGCTGCTTAACACTTTCCGTCTTCTCTTGATGTGGTATGGATATCTTTCTCCTAAATTTCTTGACATTGTTTGAACCCGTTACTGTAACTTGGTAGTACGTTCCTGTCACTCCTGTATTTGTTGCAGTTTTCTCCTTCTCTTTCACTCTAGACTGTATTCCTAGCCTTGTGAAAATTTCCTGTGTGCTTCTGGCTAAATCTTGGTTCTTTGTCGTTAACTGTATTGCATTCCAAGATACATATCCATCTCCAGCGTATAAACCTTCTATCAATGCGCAAAGCTCTTTTTCCCCTGAGTTTTTCAGGAATAGGTCTGTTACCGTTTTTTGTGAGCTTCTTTTTCCGAAACCAAACTTCTCTAAAAATTTCTTTACTGGTGTGCTGTAAACTAATATATCCCAGCAATTGTCATCGTACTTCTTTCTGTGTGTTTTGACTTCGAAAACTGATTCCATAAGGTTCTCATAGTTCTGAATTATCTCTTTGTTCTGGTTAGTGAACCTTATCTGGCCGCTTGAATCTGGATTTTGACCCTCAGCTATGAGGTATCCTAGAAGCCGGGAGAACTCTCTACTGTTCGACCAAGGTATACGGTACTTTTTCCCTGACTTCTTTGCCGTAAAATACTTGACAAGTTCTCGAACCATCTTCGGCTTTAATTTACTGTTTTCAAGAATATTTCCAACATAATAGAGGTTTATCGACTGACCGTCCTTTAACCCTTTCAAGGCACTTTTAGGCACGTTCATCGAATCCGCAAATTCCTCCCATGTTCCTCCGTGATTTCTTTTTAGCTCTCTAATCTTCTTTTCCAGCTCTTGGCTATAAGGAGCGTATAAGTTATCTCTTTTCTGCAAAGCATCGATAAATCCATTGAATATTGTGTTTTCAGGTTCTACATCAATTTTTCGAGGGGTTGCCACACGTCTACCTTCCTTGAGTTTTCCTGCATCGGCAGCTACTACCTCTCCATCTTCCACTACAAATAGAGGATGATCTTTTGTTGCAGTAATGGTTCTGCCAGATCGAGTCTCTATCTCTAGAACTTTATCAGGAGCCTCTCTTTTAGCATAGGCTAGTATCTTGCGATCCTCTATTTCTAGAGTCTCTTGGTTGAGGGACTTGACGTGTATTTCTTCCTCTCCTTCATATGCAATATATCCATCATCTATCCTCTCAGAACTTCTCTCTAAAGCAGGTTCAACTATCTCTCTAATTTCCTGTTTGCTTCCATCTGAGAGAAGGACCTCTGTATCACCGCTGACACACTTCCCATTCCCGTTCTCCCCTACGATGGCTGTAAGCCCTTCATAGAATGGTATAGATGTTCTGCGCTGGAAGGATTTGAAACCTTTGCAGCTGACCTTTGTAATCTTCGTTGAGCCGTGTTCATCGCCACCTTCTCCATCCATTGGTTCTTGACTGTTCATAGATGACTTTGGTGTATGTAGGTTAAAAAACGCTTGGAACTATATTCCCTTTTGACGGTGTTTCCGACGGTATTAGACTGGCATCGCGTATATCCCTGCCTTTTCTCTACTCGGTACCAAGCATTTATTTTAGCCTGTATTAGTTTTCTTTCGACAAGTAACCTTTAGACAGAGTCTAGCCAGTTTGAGGATGCAGATTTACTGTCCGAATTTGGCGATGACGGAAAAAGCTTTTAATCAGCCTACATTTCCCGGTGTCCACTTGTTTATATATTTTACATCTGAGTTTGGTGTTTAGTGAACATTGCTAAGGAACCAAAGCTTGCCTTTGTAGCTGTTACAGCACCCCTGATTTTTTTGAGAGGACTAGCAGGTTACTTATCTGGTTTTTCCAGTCAGTTCATGTTCTTGGCTGCTTTAATTGCTCCGTTTCTGTCTGCAACAGCTATTGCATTATTCTATCCGTATCTTAAGGACCAAGCTGCCTATCTAGGTGTTATTTCTGGTTTGGTTTCTTTTGCATCGATTTTAAGTCTTAAGGGGTCTGGTGAGGTGTTTTTGTATAATTGGGTTCCTTCTCTTCAGATTTCTGCAGGGTTTATGGTTGACGGTCTTTCGGTTTTGATGGGTTTGTTGGCAAGCGGTGTAGGTGTTCTGGTGTTTATCTATAGTCGTGTCTACATGGATCATGGTGAGTGGAAGAGAAAGTACTATTCGGTACTGACCTTGTTTATGGGCTCAATGATAGGCCTAGTCTTCTCTTCAAACCTTATTCTGCTGTTTCTTTTCTGGGAGCTTACAAGCGTGTGTTCGTTCTTCCTCATCAGTCATAGCCAGAGAACCGGTTCAGGTATCCGTGCCTCCAAGAAAGCTCTTTTGCTTACAGTTGGGTCTGGCATGATTCTGCTGTCTGGTTTAGTTGTTCTTGGGGAGGCTGCTGGTACTTACAGTCTGGTTGATATTCTGTCTCAAAATATATCTGATACTTTGCTTGAGGAAAACCTGTATCTGCCTGTTTTAACATTGTTAGGTGTTGGTGCAGCTGGTAAGTCTGCTCAGGTTCCGTTTCATATCTGGCTTCCTGATGCCATGGAGGCTCCTACCCCGGTTTCTGCGTTTCTTCACTCAGCTACAATGGTGAAGGCCGGTGTTTTTCTGCTTGCAAGGCTACGTCCTGTTCTTTCAGATGTTGCCGCATGGACCCTGATCTTGGTTCCTCTCGGCTTGGCTACAATGTGTGTCGGTGCTTTACTGGCCTTTTATGCTGATGAGCTGAAGGAGCTTCTTGCCTATTCTACTGTAAGCCATCTTGGCTTGATTACCGCCTCCTTAGGGTTTCCAGATATTATAGGTGCTGAGGCAGCTTCCTTCCATATTTTTAATCATGCCGTGTTCAAGGCATCCCTCTTCATGGTGGCTGGTGTTGTACTTCACAGGGTTGGCACGCAGTCGATCGATGAGCTTTCAGGGCTTAGAAATAGGTTCCCTGTTCTTTCTGTGGCTGCAACGGTTTCAGCTGTTTCGATGGCAGGGATACCTCTCTTTGGAGGTTTTTACTCCAAGGAACTACTGTTCAAGGCTAGTTACGGATTTGCCTCGGCCTCCGGTTTATTTACATGGTTTGTTCCTTTGGCAGCTGTCTTTGGTAGTGTATTTACATTCCTGTATTCTTTCAGGTTTGTTTCGGTGTTTTATGGTTCATACTCTGGTGACGGAGAGTCGCCAAGTATGCTTTCCGTGGCGCCGCCAGCTGTTTTGGCTTCCCTGGCATTCTTCACAGGACTTCTCCCGAACAGGATTATTGACTACCTGGTACAGCCAGCTCTCAACTCCATTTCAACAGGCACTCATGGCATGAGTGTCCATCTGATTCCTGGTTTGAAGCCTGCTTTCGGCATGAGTATACTTACTATTGTATCAGGAGTACTGCTCTACCGTAGAAGGTCCGACATTGAGAACAAGGTCAGGTATCTTGACAGAAGATTGCCGACCGCAACTAGAGTTTACAATCGCTCTCTTGACCTAGTTGCTGATCTAAGTGATTATCTTGTTGACTTGGTTAAATCAAGTCTCGCCAGAACCCACATCATCTGGGTTCTCTCTGTGACCTCAGCATCTACAGTTGTAGGTGCCCTGATCTCAGGTGTTTTGCCGCCTGTTGAAGTATCGGCTACCTTGCCGTTGGCTTTGGTTCTCTCCACTTCTGTAGCCTCTGCTTATGCGGTGGTGAGGTCTGATACGTATATTTCGTCTGTTCTTACTCTATCGATTCTAGGGTTTATGGTGTCGATATTCTATCTTTTGATGGATGCGCCTGATCTTGTGATGACTCAGCTAGTGGTTGAGAGCTTGAGTCTGGTGATCTTTCTACTTGTGTTAAATCATTTACCGGACTACGTTAAGAATATAGATTCGTCCAGAAAGGTTAGAGACCTGTTTATATCAGGTTTTGCAGGTCTTACCGTCTTTGTCAGCGTACTCTACGCTACTGCCGAGGAGACTCCTAGAAGGCTTGCTAGTTACTACATAGAAAACGCTCTTCCTGGTTCAGGAGGCACCAATATTGTAAACGTCATCCTCGTCGACTTTAGAGGCTTGGACACGATGGGTGAGATATCTGTAATCTTTATGTCCGGCTTGGCGATACTGATGTTGTTCAGAATGAGAGGTGATAATAAATGAGTACAGTGATTGCAAAACAGGTGATTAAGGCTGCTTCACCTTTGATGCTACTTGTATCACTGCATTTCTTCATACAGGGCCATAATCTTCCTGGTGGAGGGTTTATTGCAGGGGTTATGGCGGCAGCCTCTATCGCCTTGGTGTACATGGTTTTTGATATACAGAGTGTTAAGCAGATACTTGGCAAGAGAGGCCAGGATATTGACTTTATTGAGGAGTATGTACCTCTTTCCGATGCGGGTGTCGCTCTTGCGGTTGGGACAGGTATACTTTCTTCTTCGCTTGGGTTGAGTTTTCTCAGCCATAGAAAAGGAGTGGTTAGTATACCTCTTTTTGGGAAGATTCACTGGACCACTGCGATGCTGTTTGATCTTGGTGTTTTTCTGGCGGTTCTTGGTTCTTTGCTTGCTACTGTGGAGGTGCTTGGTGAGCAATGAGTCTTGTTTACGCTACGGCTCTGGCCGCTACGTTTTCAGCAGGTGTTTACCTGATGCTTAGACGGGATGCTGTCAGGGTTGTAATAGGTTCTCTAATCGTCAGCCAGGTCGCTAATATGTATCTTATGACTATGGGTGGAGGAAGGGGAGGAGCTCCTATACTAGGTCATCACGGAAGTAAGAGTGCGTCCCAGTTTACTGATCCTGTGCCACAGGCACTTGTCTTGACTGCGATAGTCATTGGTTTTGCCACTACATCGCTCTTGTTGAGCTTGACTTACAGGTTTTACGAGGAAAATCAGGAGGTTGATCTAGAATCACTTGGAGGTGGGAATTAAGATGAGCCAGTTAGTTGTACTGCCTTTGATAGTTCCGTTTATTGTAGCCCTGTTGTCTATTGCCCTGCGGAAGACAAATTACAGTGATTTAGTGGCTGTCTCAGGTTCTCTGGCTTATCTGGGAGCTGTAATTATGCTTTCACGCAGAGTCTTGGTTGAAGGACCGGTGACGCTTCAGGCGGGAGGATGGCCGGCACCGTTTGGTATTACATTGATAGCAGACTCGTTAAGTGTCTTGATGCTCCTGCTGACGTCCGCAGTGTTCGTAGCCGTCAATATTTATTCCTCAGGATTTATCGGCCAAAAGGGTAAGAGGAACGGTTATTATACGTTCCTGCATTTTATGGCGGCTGGTATGAGCGGGGCGTTTGTAACAGGAGACCTGTTTAATTTGTTTGTCATGTTTGAGATCGTTCTGATAAGCAGCTACGCTCTTATAGCTTATACAAGTGACAAGGACTCTCTTCTTGTTTCTATGAGGTATGTTGTGCTGAACTTGATCGGCAGCTCTCTTATGCTGATCTCTATAGGAGGTCTTTACGCGGTGACAGGTACTTTGAACATTGCGGATATGGCTTCTGTTCTTTCACAGGGATCTGTGAACATGGCTCCGGTACTGGCGTTTTCACTATTGCTTTTCTGTGTGTTTGGAATTAAGTCAGGTCTTGTGCCATTCCATTTCTGGGCTCCACCGGTCTACTCCACTTCGCCTCCACCTGTTGCAGCGTTCATGGCCGGAATAAGCAAGAAGGTCGGCATATATGCCGTGATCAGGATATACTTTACGGTCTTTTCCGCGGCCAGTATACCTGAAAACGCCTTGTTGTTTGCTGGTGAGCCTGTAAATACTGCTGTGGCATATCTTGCTGGTGCTATGGCCGTAGCTACCTTGCTTCTTGGAGGTTTCAGTGCCTTGCATCGTCAATCCATTGATAGATTGCTTTCCTACTCCAGTGTAGGCCAGATAGGGTTTATTTTCATTCCTTTGAGCATCGC
>CAYMJB010000029.1:0-6109 GCA_964391005.1 uncultured archaeon
GGGTCACCAAGGTTAGGCTTTATCTGTCCTGAAAGTATCTTGAGTGCTGTAGATTTACCGATTCCATTTCTTCCTAGAATACCTACTACTCTTCCTTCCTGAGGTTCCGGAAGCCCGTAGAGCCTGAAGGAGTTTTCACCAAACTGATGTATCTTATCACCAAACTCTCTGTCAAGCCTAATCAGCTTGATGGCGTCATCATGAGGGTACTTGTTGATCGCCATCTTATGAGCCTCCATTACTTTCTCATTTTCAATATGGAGCTCTCCTTCATCTGTCAGGTAGAATCCTCCTTCTTTTCCAGACCTGTTCAGAGGGTCATACTTTATGACTGTCTCTTTAGCTAGATCAGGTTCAATTTTCTCCTGATCGATCGCTACGATGAAGTTCTTGGCGTTTTTTCCCGTACTCATTTGCACTCTCCCTCAGGCTTAGGTACGGAATTACTCCTCAAAGGATATCTGGTAATCAGTCCCTGTTATATTGGAGACAAGTGTCTCAAGCTCTTCGATAGACAGGTTTACTTTACCTCTGTACTGATCAGGTACCACTACCTTTTGGGCCTGACCATCTGGCTTGAAGACCGTATTTATTGATCTGATTTCTGCCGGACTTAGCAGACCCTTGATTACCTCCCTGTCGTCTTCTGATCTCTCTACCACTCGTATACTCTTGTCTACCTGGTCTGCTATCTCCTTTACTATTTCTCCGCCACGTCCTACGACTTTTGCGCCGTCTCCTTCAGCTGTTACTATCACAAGAACGTTTTCAGTGTTGTAGACGTGTCTTATTTCAGAGTCTCTAAGTGACCCGTATTCGTTGCTCAGGTCTTTTAGAATTCTTGATACTTTGATTTCGAGTTCGGTTATCTCGCCGTCCTCCAGCTTCTGTTCACAGTTGCTGCAGAGGACGTCACTCTTCAGACATACGTTGCATATTGGAGCCTTCATATTTAGTTACTTCTCCGGGAAAAATTAAATAGGTGGCAGAAAGTAGAGTTCAAAATTAGGCGGTCAATTTGAAAATATCCTGTTCTTCAGCTTCACCTGCATTAACTCTTCAATAAATCTGTACAGTATAGCTAAGACACGGTACGAGGTCAGCGAGACGTACAGCATACCTACATAGAATGTGAAAGAACTGAAAAAGGCTGAAACCCCTAGGGCGATCATAAGCACGAACGTTCTCGCTTTTGTTCCTAGGTACTCAAGCCCTTCAAAGCTCACAATCTTGGAAGTGTTTCTCTCCAGTGTCTTAAGTATCAGAAGCATAGAAAACATTGCAAGAGCCTCAGTCCTTGGTATCAAGCTTCCAAGACTCAATCCTACAAGTACAGATATCTCAAAAACCTCTTCTACAATACTGAGTACTGTCTTCCTCTTACTGAGGTCTTTCATCATTACAGAACTTCTCTTCGCAATGTGAACTGTCAAAAATCCTGCAATACCTAGAACGAATGAAATTGTCGCAGCTGATTCTTTCTGAGTCACTAGTAATCCTAGAATGCTGAAACCGGACATCAAAGACGTTATTAGAGATGCCCTGAATAAATTAGGCTTCATCTTGTATCTAGAATATATGTTAAACTGTTTTAGTCTTTCTCCAACAAGCAACTTTGCTAAAAATGAATAAGTTTAAGCGGAGGACCCTCACACACCTAAAAGCAAAGGGGGGGGAGGGGGATTTTCTGTTAAGTGCGTGAAGGCCCTTCCGTCTGAAATATAGTTTTGTCAGTCCACGAGCTCAAGTCCTAGGTCCTCTACGTCTCCGGTGACCTCGCTTTCCTCCTCTTCATCTAGTTCACCTAGAACATATGGGGACTTTACTCCAGTAATGATTGATATAACCTGTATCTTTCCTTGTAGATCTTCTCTAACTCTGGCACCCCAGATTGTTTGTGCCTGACTGTCCAGTTTTGTCTTGACGTGCTGTCCGACCTCGTTGATTTCGTTTAGCGTCAGATCTTCTCCTCCGGCTACGTGTAGAAGTGCTCCGTTTGCGCCTTCAAACTCCACGTCGAGTAGTGGGTTTGAAAGTGCCTCATGGATTGCCTCTTTTCCTTTACTGTTTGTGTCTGACTCACCGTATCCGACAACTGCAACTCCGCCGTTGTTCATGATTGCTTGGACGTCTGCGTAGTCCAGATTGACTAGGCTTGGCTTGCTGATTGTTTCTGTGATTCCTTTGATCATTGTTGTAATTAGTTCGTCTGCGACTCCGAATGCTTGGTCTAGAGGCATATCACCTGCGATGTCTAGGAGTTTGTCGTTTTCTATTACGATTGCTGTGTCGACGTGCTGTCTTAGCTGGTAGAGTCCGTCCTCTGCTTTGCTCATTCGTGCACCTTCGATTTCGAATGGCATTGTTACCGTTCCGATTACTATGCAGTCTTCTTTCTTTGCAATCTCTGCTAGCACCGGTGTTACTCCTGTTCCTGTTCCTCCTCCCATTCCTGCGGTTAGGAAGGCCATGTCAGCTTCTTTGAACAGGTTTCGTAGTTCTGCACGGTTTTCTTCTGCTGCGCGTGCCCCTTTTTCTGGTTGACCTCCTGCGCCAAGCCCTTTTGTGAGGTCTCGGCCTACTAGTATTTTCCTGTCGGCTGACGACATTTCAAGGTGCTGCTTATCTGTGTTAATAGCGACAGTTTCAGCTCCTTCAACATCCTTTTTCTGTATTCTTGTAATCTGGTTGTTGCCGGCTCCTCCACATCCTACTACAAGTATCTTTGCGTCTTTGACATTGTCCAGATTTTGACTGCTTTCTTCAGGTTCGTTTTGGGAGTTGTCGATTATCGATTCCATTTTGTGTATACCGCTGTTGAGTCTGGCAGTTCTCATGCCGTAGTTTTTTAAGTCGGTAGAGCTCAATCTACCATAGAATCATACTCTTAACAAGTGCTTTCGATTCGCATCGACTCAAGTCCCAACTTGAAGTCGGTCTAATGTTCCCGCCTTTTGCTCGTCCCACCGAGTGAAAGGCAGTCAAAGCGTTTGACCTGTCCCACCAGAGTCAAACAAATCAACTTTCTATATCTATTAAATTCTGAAACTCACTTATAAATGTTCGCAAACCTTTCCTGTGAACGAATTAGAACATGTTTGCCTCTATGAACTAGTCCAACGATCATACTGGTAAACTGTTTCCAATATAAAAGAATCCTAGCGAGACATACTTACATGGTAAGCTCAGAAGAAGTTAAAGACGTGGCTGAAAATGCCAGGATTGATGTAGATGACTCAACCGCTGAGGAGTTTGCAGAGGAGTTTGAAGATATCCTAGAGATTTTTGACAAACTAGACAGTATCGACACTGAAGGCGTGGAACCTGCGTTTCATCCAATAGATGTCAGCCCAAAATTAAGAGAGGACAAAAAGGAAGATACTCTGGATAGTGAGGAAACCTTTTCCAACACAGAGAACACTGAAGATGGTTTTTTCAAGGGACCTAGCGCCTGAAACCCAAACAAATTTGTACACCTGCAAATACCTGACAAGAATAGCTATCCTTCCATACATGTGGGAGAACAGCTTGAAGCTTACCAAAAACTATAATTTAATCATGTTTTAACAGATTCTATGAGTGACGGAGGAAACGTGTATTGTCCGGAGTGTGGCGGCGAGATGAGCTTTGATGGATATAGACCTTTGTTTCCGAGCTGTGTCGAATGCGGTGAAACATTCCATTACGAGGAATGCGCCAGGGATTCTTAGAGATTTTTAAGCTTCGTATATGCTATGCTATTGTATGGGAATCAAGGAATATGTGGAGGGAGGAAAAAATTTTGATAATATACAGTTCTTCAAAGAGTTAAGACAGGAAAACGCTACAAAGAACTTTATGCGGGAGATAGTTGATTCTGAATCTGGTGAAGGAGAGTTAGAAGGTATTCCTTTTGTGGCAAAGGATGCAATCTGCACAGAAGGAGTCACTACCTCAGCAGGCTCCAAGATTTTGAAGGACTATGAACCTGTGTTTGACGCTACAGCCGTGAAGAGGTTGAAGGATTCAGGAGCCAGATTCTACGGCAAGACAGCTCAAGATGAATTTGGGTTTGGAACATTCTCAACAAATAATGCGTTCGGTACACCAAAGAATGCACACGACGAAGAAAGAGTTGCAGGAGGATCTTCTGGAGGCGCCGCAGCTTCAGTAGCCGCCCTAGACAAACCGATAATATCCTTAGGTGAATCTACAGGAGGCTCAATCACTAATCCTGCGGCATACAACGGTGTCGTAGGAGTTACACCGACCTATGGTAGAGTATCACGTTATGGCCTGGTCGATTATGCTAATAGTTTGGATAAAATTGGTGTACTGGCTAAATCCGTGTACGGAGCGGCAAAAGGTCTTGAGGTAATTGCAGGAGAGGATGAGAACGATCAAACCACTTCTGACAAGAAGGTACCTGAGTATTCAGACCTAGAGGAAGTGGAAGACCTCAAGGTGGCGGTTCCAGAACAGTACGTAGATCTTGACGGACTTCAGGAAGGCGTAAGAGAGAACTTTGAAGAATCCCTTGAAGATTTGAAGAAAGCAGGTGCAGAAGTTGAATACGTGGACATGCCGTTGCTTAGGAAAGATGTGGCTGTCCCGGCATACTATGTCATAGCTATGTCTGAGGCATCGACGAACCTCGCAAAAATGGCCGGTATCAGGTACGGGATGGAGAAGGATCCGGAGAAGTTTGATGACTACGATGATTACTTTTCTGAGGTTAGAACAGAAGGATTTGGCAAGGAGGCCAAGAAGAGAATACTTCTAGGTACTTATACGAGAATGGCAGGATACAGGGACGACTACTACATCAAGGCAGCAAAGGTCAGACAAAAGATTATCAACCAGTACAAGAATGTTTTCGAAGATCATGATGTGATTGCCTCACCTTCTATGCCTAATATAGCTCCTAAGGTAGAGGAAGCAGAGTCTATGAGTTCAAAGGAGATGTATGCGATGGATACACTTACGGTAGGACCTAACTTAGCTGGTCTGCCGATGATCTCAGTGCCGAATGGTAAGAGCAACGGAATGCCGACAGGACTCCACATAGTAGGCGATCATTTCAACGAGAACAAAGTGTTTAATGTGGCCCACACCTTTGTCACTAATACATAAATAAAAGAATTACTGGATCATAGATTTCCATGTCAAACAAAGGGAGGGTATCACCTGAGACAGGATTATTTCAACCTGAGATGGACGGAGCCGAGCTTACCCTTCAATCTGATCAAAAGCCTAAGGAATGGGTATCAAAGCTCAAAAATGAACTCATAGATGAATATATATGGTCTGAGGTTCTGAGAGAACAGAATTCTGGCGTCGCCAATTCAATAAACGAAGTTGCCGATGAACTGGAAACTGCCGAAGACGAACTGAATGAGATAAAAAACGGCGGTGAAACCGGAGACGGAATACTCTACGATGAGCTAACAAACCTTGGCGTTAAACTGAACAATGGCTCAACTAAGGAAGCATTCGAGCAATCAATATTTGATGATATGATTGAGGCCTCTGATGGCCTGGGCATTGATTATGTTTTGAGAGGTGGTAAACGGCTAAGACCGGCAATGACCCTGCTTACAGAGTACGGACTTGAAGGAGAGATAACTGATAAAGGACTTTTGATTGGTGCCGCTCAGGAGATCATCCATGCTTCTTCACTTGCACAGGACGATGAAATGGATGGTGACAAGGTAAGGAGAGACAAGCTTTCAACAGAGAGGTTGAACAGAGCCCTGTTTGAAGACAAGGGCTATGATCAGTCGATGCTTGACGGCAACAAGGTTGAGGCATGGGCTGGTAAACCTGTAGTTGCTTCCATTGACGAGGGAGTACCCACGGCAACTGCACAGGAAGCGTTCACAGTAGAGGCTGATCTTCAGGACGGTCAAAAGAGAGATATAGACATGGAGAATGCTGACCTAGGGGAGACAGAGCTTGAAGACTACGAACATATGATTGAAGGTAAGACAGGAGCCCTGTACCGTGGCGGAGTAGAGATAATGGTTGAGACCCATCTGGAGAACAAAGATTACAGTAGAAAAGACCAATGCAATCTTGACAATGAGGACGTCCACAGTCTTTTCACAGAGTACATGGATAGCTTCAACAA
>CAYMJB010000030.1:0-1622 GCA_964391005.1 uncultured archaeon
GAAAAATCCGAAAAGGTAATCTAGACTAATCACAACTATGGATGAAGACGAACTGGAGGAGCTGAGGCAACAGAAAGCCGAGCAACTTCAAGAAGAAGGCGACACATCCGGCGACAGAGAAGAGGAAAGACGTGAGTCGGTAAAACAAAAGGCATACCAGTACATGACACAGGATGCAATCTCACGCCTAGGAAACATTCGGGCAGCACAGCCACAGCTCGCAGACAAGGTAACATCACAGATAGCAAGACTGGGAGAACTAGGACAACTAAAACAAGTTGATGACGACACACTCAAACAGATTCTCAAGGAACTTCAAGACGAGAAACAGGACACCGGTAATATAAGCTTCAGGAGGTAAATTGAAAGTATGAGTTCAAACAAGAGTTCAGCACTGAAGAAGAAACTGGCAAAGGCTAACAAGAAAGCAAAGTCAGCTCCAAGATGGGTCTCACTAAAGGCTTTCGGAATGGACAGGGCAACAGAAAAGTCTATCAAGCCTAGGAAAGACCGACACTGGAGAAGAAACAGCATAGATTAGATTCATTCCAAGTTTTTCTGGAGAAAAAATTCACATGGGAATCCAAAGATACAGCTACGAAGGAAACACCAATATAGGTTTCCACTTAACGACATCCTCCGAACAGAGCATAGTGCCTCCTGACTTTCAGAGAAAAGAGGATCTTGAAACCAAGGTCTGTGAAACATTCATAGCCCGCACAAGACTTGTCGGATTGTTTACAGCAGGCAACTCAAACAACATCTTAGTCCCAGACAGCATCACGGACAGGGAAAGAGAAAACCTAGAAGAATCAGACATAGACTTCCATATTCTCCATACACGGGAAACAGCACTTGGAAACCAGATAATAGCAAACGAGGAAGGTGCACTCATAAGTAAGAGACTTGAAGACCAGCAAGAAGAAATTAAGGAAGCGCTGGAAGTTGAGGTAAAAATTGGAGAGATCGCAGATATAGGAAACGTCGGTTCAGCAGGGCTTACAAACAACCGTGGGGCAGTTATCCACAGAGACGCATCTGAAGAAGAAGCGGAAAAATTAAAACAGGTTCTAGACCTTGAAGATATAGATATAGGAACTGTAAACACCGGTTCACCCTTTGTCGGCAGCGGTGCAGCTGCCAACAACCAAACAATACTTGTCGGAGAAGATACCTCAGGTCCTGAAATAGGAAGAATAGACAGGACAATGGTAGAGAAAGAATAGAAAAACATTCTCCGCAAATTGTCAAGTCTAAATAGCAACAACGTCTTTATATGGTAGCTCAGGCACATAAACGATATGGACTTCGTTCTTGGACTAAGTGATGTCAAAGCCGAAAACTCACAAGACGTAGGAAACAAGACAGTCAGCACAGGGCGAATCCATCAAAACACACAGGTACCGGTTAAACCTGGTTACGTGATCACATCAACGGCATTTGAGAGTTTTCTACAGGAAACAGGTCTCAGAGACAAGATAGAAATGCTCAAAGACGGCCTAGACGCCGAAAACCCCAGAGACGTTCAAAGGCGAGGAGAACAGATCAGATCACATATACAAGAAACCGACATGCCTAAACAGATCAGGCAAAAAATAACAGACGCATACCAAGCCCTATCA
>CAYMJB010000030.1:1722-6050 GCA_964391005.1 uncultured archaeon
TGAACGAAGATACACCTGTTCTAGCTGAAACTAGAACCGCGACATCCGACCTGAATAACGGAGAAAAAGTCACGGTAGAATGCTCAGCCTCCAAAGGAAATGTATGGAAGGGAGAACTTGAGAAGACATCCAGAGACCTTAATCTCGAGAATGCCAAGGTAACAGAGATTTACCTGGACGTATCCAATGCAGAGAACATATTCAGGTACTCACAGTTACCTGTTGACGGGGCCAGAATCACGGATCTAAAGAGTATGTTAGCGGAAAATCAGAATAAATGGCCAGAGTCTTCCAAATCAGAGAATGAATACGTCAAATCCCTGAAGTCAGGTATAAGCAGGGTTTGCGCAGCATTCCATCCAAGACCAGTAACAGCCGAGTTGTCGAGAGCAGGAGTTGAAACATTTTTAGATGATGATCAAGAGCGTGAAACACCAAGCCAGATAGAACTTGAAATAAAGGCCGTTGAGAGATGCATATCGGAGCTGGGATTTGAAAATATTAAAATCTTGCTGCCGCCTCTTGCAACCGTAAAAGGCGCTAAGGAGCTGAAATCAAAAATTCTCGAGACAGAACTGGATATAGAAAATGTAGGAGTTTACGCCGCAGTTGAAAGCCCAGAATATGTAATACAGGGTGAAGAACTCCTGCAAGAGTTCCAAGGAATCGAGCTGAAAATAGAGAACCTTGTAGAAAACATGAAAGGAGGTCTAACCGAGATAGAATCTCTAGACAAAGACAGTTTACTGCAAGATATAGTCGGACAGACACAGCCCAGATCAGTGGCTGGGGAACTATGCGTGAACATTGGGAAAGATACTGAATACGTGAAGCCATCTGTCCGGGCAGAAGCAGACTCAATAATTGTGAAGCCTGAAGAAGTCGAGAAATGCCTTGCACAGCTCACACAACTAGAAGATAAATCCGGAGAGAATGAGGATAACGAGGAAACTGATGCGGTCGGTGATGGACTGGAGGTCAATGTAGAGACTTCAATTGGAGGCACGGCGGGAGAAGTTTACGACAGACTCGCCGAGAAAGGTGAAGTTCAAGCAAGTGCATTAACTGATCAGCTAGGAGGTAAAATAAACGAGAGAAAAATTCACCAAGCATTGGGATGGCTGGCAAAAGAGGGAAAGATCAGCATACATAGAAGTAATAACGAACTGACATACAGTCTGAAGTGAGCATAAACTGGTTAAAAGGATGACATGAATCTGTTTAAAGATAGGCATAGAATGAATTTGTATGACTGAGATAGAGCTCTGGATGGTTTTTGAAGCCTTAAGCCCTGAAGAAGACGACGTTAACGAGTCTCTTGACGAACACATTAGAAAGCTGAGAGATGAGAAGGATCTGGAGGTTTCAAGTGTAAACACTGATGAAGCCGAGCTTATGCAGGATCCACATCCAGAGCTGGACGAAGGATATTCTAAAGTAATCGAGGTCCAAGCAAAGGCATCTACATACACCAGAGCCGTAAAGACCGTCATAAACTACGGACCTACCTACGTCCAGATAGAAGGCCCTGAGAGCTTTGAAATGGATATCTCCGACATGCAGAAAAGCCTGCAAGAAGTAGCCAACACAGTACATCAGTACGCACAGATGGGAGTAGGCGGAGTACTGGTATCCAGGCCAGAAGAACAGGAATAATTAGTGCAGAACTCATAAACATGAAGTTGAAAACATAATATTATGGACTTTTCAAATCCTGAAACACGGGAAAAAGCCTTTCTTCTACTGGGCGTACTGGTGGTGTTCTCTTGTTCTGCAGCTGCCACAACCATATCATCCGAGGACGTAACGATCGACCTCTCAGACAACACCGCAGAGGCAGACATAAAGGTAGAGAAACTTACCTCCAACCAGTTCTCATATGTATCAACACAGAACATCCAGTCGGTAAATGCCACGGTGGCAGGGAACAAAACGGACTGCAGAGTAGCAGATTCTCCTATCGGGTCAGAGATAAGATGTCCTACCAACACGAAAACCAACTTCACGGTAAACCTAAGCTACAAAATAACTGAAACAATAGAAAAAAGCGAAACCACAACCACGTTTACATACGATCATCCTATATACCGTCCAACAGACAGTTACAGCCTCAAGGTTCTCCTACCGGAAGGAAGTGCGCTAGTCAGAGGGGAAAACGTCACCAGACAAGTAATAAGCCCACTAGGGTACGATACCGGGAGCAACGGCAGGCAGATATTCGTGGACTGGAGTCTGAAACCTGAACTAGGAAACACACTGTCTTTTTACATCATATTTGAGGATATCAACAATCAAAGCCAGCCAAACTTGAATCTGAGAACTTTAGTTGGCGCAGCTGTACTCTTAATATTTTTAATAAGCGGTCTAAGTCTTGTATTTTATCTAAAACGTGAGGATCTGTCGGAGAGTATGGCAGATCTAACAGATGACCAAGAGAAAATTATGGAGAAGATCAGGGAAAACCAGGGTGAGTACCTGCAGAAAGACCTTGTGGATGAGATGGATTACTCAAAGGCCAAGATCTCAGGAGAAGTCTCCGAGCTTGTTGAAAAAGGGATGCTCAAGAAGAAGAAAGACGGAAGAAGCAACAAACTCAAGATACCCAGAAAATACACATACTAGCTCAGTCAGGTTGGGCAATATTAATCTGCCTAACCTGATCATCAATCTTTCTACGGCAGATACACTCAGTGTCCGCTTTATCTCTCAAACCATCTCTGAGCCTGAAATCAATGCTCTCAGGCTGAAAGCAGTTCACAAAACCCTTCTCAAGATCCTTCTGCAGGCCCTGCTCAACTTCACCACAAAAACTTGGGGAGCTTTCGGAGGAATCATCTGCAATACCTGAGGCTGAAAAGCCGATTGTAACGCCAACAAGGGAAGCCACCAAGACAACTTTGAACCTTCTGGAAATCAGTTCAGTTCACCTTCGCTGAGGTTCAAATCCTGAGATGAGTTTAAGCCTAAACTCTGGTTTCTGGTCAGGGTTTTCAGCTCCTTCAGCGGCACATAACTCCTGTAAGTCCTGTCGCCGTTAAGAACCACAGCAGGTCCATCTGTCACATTGTATCCCTCTCTGAGCATGTTCAGGACTGAAGAATCCTCTTTCTCCAAGTTAAAGCTGAATATATAGGACGAGTTATCAACCTCTCTGTAATACTCAGTTAAAACCGCGCCCTGTCTCTGCGACTGAACAGAATCATCGAAAAAGTAGAACATCAGGGTAGTATTCTTGTTACACCTCTCATTATAATCCGAAAGAAGATTGTAAAGCCTCAACTGGTTTACATAGTATTTACGGACAAGAAACTTGTACTCCTGGCCGTTAGACAGGCTCTTACCTGAGAAGGACTGAAGGTTACTGCCGATTTCAGTGTTCTGCCGCGACAACTCAGGTATACGCGTCTCAACCAAACCACAGTAGTTACTAGTAGAGTCATCCAGATAGTTCTGTGTCACAAGAAAGTTCTGCATCTCCAAGTCAGATTCCCTAAGCTGATCCTGTATGTAGTTACCTCTCATATCATCTACCTGTAGACCTAACAGAAGCCCTATAAGCAGTACGAGTATGGTTGCTGCCGACGCCTTGAGTATCGAGGACTTGACTAGGTCCATGCTTTTGAACTCCTTGATAGTTCTTTAAAAATAGCGGTGGACCAGAAACCTGCCTTCAAGAAGAAAAATGCAAACAGATAGAATAGAAGACCTGTCTTATGCTCCAAGCTTCGTCCCGACTCCTCATAGGCCTGTTTAACAAGTGCAGCTGTAATACCGATTCCAAAGAACAGGGGAGTGTATATCTTCCACTGGAAGGAAAGCAAAGCCTTTGTAATGCTGTATTCGGGTATTGAAAAGGAGAGACCAACAGATGAAACAGTAATCAGGAAGTTGTACAGCGACTCTACCATTCCGTAGCCAATAAGACCCAGTCCTGCGACTGATACTAGTGCTACTGCAAACTGCACTGGTATCTGAAACCTGCTGAACCAGCCATGCTTCGAACTGAAGACAATGTCAGAGTGCTTGGAGATATTCCTGATGTAGCCTCTGGCCCATCTGACTCTTTGACCCTTCAACTCCCTGAAGGAGGCCGGGAGCTCTGTGTTAGATACAGCGTTATAGGTCATTCTTATCGACATACCCTTCCTCCTCAGCCTCCAAGCCATGTCCTGGTCCTCAGTCAGATTGCCTACATCAAAACCATCTAAATCCTTCAGATCCTGGGTTTGGTATACTGAGAATGCTCCTGGAGTAACATCGAGAATGTCAGCCTTTGACATCAGCTTCCTGTGGAAGTTTGTAACCATGTACTCGACGGATTGAAGCCT
>CAYMJB010000031.1:0-6038 GCA_964391005.1 uncultured archaeon
CTCCACAAGGTGTCTGAACTCCTGTCGTACATAACTAGGTTGGCATTGTATAGTTTGCCTGATACACCAAACTCAAGCACCTGACCACCTACTCTTCTTGAATGAGTCACAGCCGACCTACACAACGGGCAGTAGGTAACAGCTACAGGCTCACCTCCTACCCTGTCGTTCACTATTTCATGTCTGCTAAGGATTCTCAAAGGATAAGCTCTTGACTCATTATTTACCTCGAGTCCGACTACTTTGTCGCTTGGATTAAGCCAATCTGCTTCTCCGGCTGAAGCAAACTGCGGATTGTCTATTGATGGTATACAGTCCTTACCTCCCGGACAGCCCTGCAGCAGCTTATCAGGGCTGACAACGTACTTTCGGCCGCCTTCAGTCATTTTTACCTCAGATGACGTATTGAAAGAAGTGTTTTGAAGATCTGCCGTAGAACCTTCCGGACTGCTCTCAGATGGACTTGCAGCTAGGAGAATCCCTGCGAAAACTATTACCGCTGTCAAACCCGCAGATATTAGAATATAATATTTGTTTTCCACAATTTATACTCCGTGTTTTTATTTTTGAATCCAGAGATAACCGACCGGTTAGCCTGTATACACCACATTCATATTCTTCCGTGAAGGAAGATGGTTTAGTGTCTAGATATGGAGAAGAATAGATTTAGGGTCATAATGTTACTGATATTTGCGGGAATAGCTGTGTCAGTATGGCAGTTCGGCTTCGTTGAGGCCCTATACAGTTCCTCTAATGTATCACCCAACAAGGAGGCTGATCTTCAGAATGATAGACAATGGAGATCCAATGTTTCAAACTTAACATTGGAAAATGCTACTTTTGCCGGAGGATGTTTCTGGTGTATTGAGGGTGCGTACATGGGTGTGAAGGGTGTTGAATCTGCTGTAAGTGGCTATGCAGGTGGTAAGGCTTCTACAGCAACCTACGAGCAGGTTTTGACCGGTGAGACAAATCACAGGGAGGCTGTAAGAGTAAGATATTATCCGTCTATCGTATCATACAGCGAGCTTCTGGATATCTTCTGGAAAAGCATAGATCCTACTGATCCAGGAGGACAGTTCTCAGATCGAGGCTTCCAGTATACAACCGCAATCTACACCCATAATGAAAGACAGAGAGAGCTTGCCATAGACTCTAGAGAAAATCTATCTGAATCAGGAAGGTTTGACGAACCTATTGTAACTAAAATCAAAAACTACACTACTTTCTTCCGTGCCGAGGATTATCACCAAAACTACTCAAAAAAGAATACCGCTCAGTACAAGGCCTATGAGAGAGCCTCAGGCCGGAAAGGATTTGTAAACAGAGTATGGGATGAAAGCCCGCTAGGCTGAGTAGTTCAAGGCAAAAAACTAATTACATCGAGGCACTAATATCTAGTCATGGAGTATAAGGATTACATCACTAAGAAAAATATATCCATTCTGTTCGTGTTTGTAGCAGTTTTAACCGGCCTGGCTTTCCAGCAGAAGATTTCTTCCGGGGTTGCATGGATGACAGGCACTCAGGACGTGACAGTCAATGAACAGAGATTTTCGGCAGACCAGCAAAGAAATACCCAAAGCTTGTCCTCAGACAACTCCTCCACGGAAAACAATTTAGACCAAAACAATACCAAGTTCTGGATACAGGATAGCTATGAAGAGGAAATCGACAACCTCACTGACGTGGAATACTATGTCACACAGGAGAACGGCACGGAACCTCCCTTCAAAAACGAACTGTACGATGAGAAACGACCTGGGATATATGTTGATGTTGTGAGTGGTGCTCCTCTTTTTTCAAGCAAGCATAAATTTGATTCAGGTACGGGTTGGCCCAGCTTCTACAAGCCTCTGGAACCGGAGAACATCATCGAGAGAAAGGATCCTGGTCCGCTCGGCGACAGGGTGGAGATAGCGACAAAATACTCAAAAAGCCATCTAGGTCATCTGTTTGAGAATCCGAACACTCCTACAGGTCTTCGCTACTGTATGAACAGCGCTGCTCTCGAGTTCATACCGGCTTCAGAATTAGAGGAAAGAGGATATGGAATGTACGAATCGATGTTTGAGGAGTAATTAATCCTCCAAGATCTCCTTTATCTCCTCCTTGTCAGGCACATCATATCCCTGACTGAGAAGTCTGCCGTTCACAACTATTACAGGAGCGTGATATCCTCCTTTTAGAAGAGGCTTCGGAAACCATGTCCAGTAAGACCTTACCGAAATATCGATTTCCTCCTCAACTTCATCTGCTGCCTGTCTAGCGGCCTGGTAAAACATGTTGCATTCTTTGCAGAAGCCTTCAGGAATCCTCAGAAATCCTTGGAGCCCGGATACGACGTATATTTCTATCTCAGCATCGCTGCTTGAAAGCGGGGTTAACGAAGCTCTGAACTCGTCCTCATGTTTTGTCGGCTTAATCCATTGTATCAAAGATTGAACTGAGTCCACAATAGTATAGATTACAAAGCCGTGGAATAAGTATCTTCCAAACTCAAACATGGCAATACCTAGAGTACTTAGAGGTGTGTCCAGGTACATGAGCTGTCTGAAGAAGTTGGTTGAGGCTTGAAACGGCAGATTTAGTACTTCCGAAAACGGAAAACTTCTACCGGTTATGAAAGAAACTGATGTTAGGGAGAAGATCATGATGCTGATGCTTATGACACTTTTTTTCCTACTGTAGAAACTTGAAAGACCTGTGTAAGGGCTGTCCAAGTATTCAATCATGTTTCTGACAGGGCTTATCAGAAGCAAGGACGCCAGTAAACCCATCAAGCTAAGTAACGACGTGTTTGTATAGGCGACATATCCGGTAAGAAGGATTAAAGCTGTGCAGGCTGATGTATAGGCTGTTACCAGTCCTAGAACTAGTTTATCGTAAATTTTTACAGGCTCAATATGTTGAACACCTTTACGAGGTAGTATATTGAGATCACAAGCATGATTGCTCCTGATCCTCTGTGTATTTTTGATTTATGTGATTTCAGGAAGGATATGACCTCCTGACTTCTGGAAGATGAAATCAGTGAGAAAGCTATCAGAGGAAAGCCCATTCCCAGACCGAATAATGTGAAGTTTGCTAGGCTGGAAACCGGTGTATCGAAAAGAAAGGCTCTTGATAGAAAAGTGGCGATAAAGGCGGGGTTACAGGGTAGTACTATTGCGCCAAAGAAGAATCCAAACGCGTAAGCATTCAAAAGAGGGTTTTCAAACTCAGGCGTGTTTTTGGATGGTATGTATTTCTGGAAGTCAAGATCTAGAATCATTGCCACACCTATCGAACCTAGAATAGCAAACGCTACAGGTGAAATCACCTCTATTACACCGGTAAGAGAAGTCTGCATAAACGTGGAGAACACTATACCAATGACAGCCATGAAGCTGATTACCCCGGCCGCTACGACTACACCAAACAAGGCGTAAGTCCTCTGATTCGTGTTTTCGCTGAACTGATTTGAGAGGTATGAGATGAAGCTTGGGTAGAGAGGTATAACACAGAGAGCTGTCAGAGGTGTTCCAAGACCTAGGATAAACGATGTCAGTAGCTGAGTTAAGTCCATCTAGCAGATTCTCTCCACTTCGCTTTGGATCTTTGAAGCCGGTTTTACACCATTTTGAAGTCTTTCACTGGTATTTTCGCAGACCACGACAACAGGTGCTGAAGGAGGGTTTGCAATAGACGTTCCGTACTCGTCCACAAGTGATTTAGTGAGGCCTGGAGGCGATACTGCGTACCTCCACTTAAACCCGTTTTCCTCAGTATGCCTAACTATCTGTTGTTTATCCTCGTTTGGATCAACGTTGAGAGACACAGAGGTAATGTTGGAGTTGTTATGCAGTTTCTTCATCTCCTGTTGCTGTCTTGTACAGGTAGGGCACCAAACCGCAAACGTCTCGATAACCACAGGTTTTTCCAGACCCGAAATAGTGAATGTCTGTTCTGTGTTAACGTCTTCTAGCTCGATACTCCTCCAGTTATCCGTGGTCTGTGGGTTTTGGACACTATTATCTTGGATTATGCCTGCTGAGACTACTCCAAGTAGGATTAGTGCTGATGCGATTACTGTGTAGTCTCTTTTGTCTAGATCTCTCATTTTTTGATCTCCTGTTTCCTGTTTGAGTACATGAGAGCGGTTTTGATAAATGTTGTATGGCTCCATGTCAGAGGTGCCACACTTTTTCCTTCTCCTGTATATGGGTCTACCTGCTCCGGGAAGAGATCGGTTTCAAGCGAGTTCTCACAGGCCCAGTGCATGTATTCTCTGGCTTCCTCAAGATCTTCCTCAGATTCTGCCGTATTTATCAGGTGCTGAGCAACCCAGAGAGTGCATATAAACCATGGGTTACCTGGAACCTCGTCAAAGTCGTCTGTCACACTGTGGTATGTATCTCCTTTGTAACGGGCTATCCCTCCAACTTCTGTGTCTGGAGAAAGGTCGTATCTTATTGCGTTGACCGTGTTCCTGAAGTATTCATCCTCTTGGTCTACAAGATTAAATCTTTCCAAGAAGAGAAGTGACGCGGAGACACTGTCGACCTGATCGCCGTCCTCTATACCTCTGACATATCTCTTGGTGTCCTCTGATCTGAGGTGTTTTAATCCGGTTTGTTTTATTTCTTGAGCTCTCTCAAGGTACTTTGAACTGTCTTTGCCGATGGTGTCGGCTATACTGGCTGCAGAATTCAATCCTGCGTACACCGCTGCAACAGTGAAAGTTGAGGTGTAGTGTTTTTCCTCCCAGAGATCGTAGCTGGGTTTTGGAAGCGATTTTTCTTCGTCAAAGTATCTGTATAGGAAGTCTGCCGCCGGCTTCACAAGTGTTTCCCATTTTTCCTCCAGAATTTCTCTGTCACCGGTTTCTTCGTGGAATCTCCTTAGAGCCCAGATCACCAGTGCGGTTTCATCCTCCTGTATCGGAAGCCTATCCTCACCGTCTTCGTCAATCCATGCATGCCATGAGCTTCCAAGCGACTTATCAGGATTGTACTTATGCATCATATATCCGTCAGGGTGTATAACCTCCTCACAGAAGTCAAAAAACGGTTCTACAAGATCAGGGTATCCTGCCTGTGCCATAACCTGAGTTATAAATGCGCCGTCACGCGGCCACATATACCCGTATTTGTCCTGATTGTACTGAAGGTTTGAAGAGTCATTTGCAGCGGTTATGGCACCATTATCATTTGTCTGACCTCTCACGACAAGTACAGATCTTTTGAACTGATCCCTTACGTGTTCTTGAAGATTCTCAACATCTTTCTTCGTGCTCTCAACAAAGCCTCTCCAGCACATCTTTGTCTGTCTAAACGAGTCCTCAATCATGTGTTCTATCTGATCGTTTAACTCCGTGACCTCCTGAAGACTTTCACCGGTGTTAATCCAGAAGTACACCTTCTCTGAACTCTTGGGTTCAAGCTCAACCTTTATGCTTATCACCGAGTCCACGTTTCCCTGCGCAATAGCGTCTGAGTTGAGGGTTCCTGATCTTATTCCGTCTTCTGCGCCGCTTCTGTATATTCCGTGTTGTTCGAGGTCTCCGCATATACCGCCTTCGTTTTTCACCTCAGCCAGCATATACCTGTTTTTCTTGTAATGAACCACGCCAGAGTATTCAGGATGGTAGAAGCATGTATCACCCATCTCTGTGCCGTAGAGATCAAAGCTCTGCTTGAAGAATAACTCAACTTCCCTGCTGTAATCCTCCTTGTTGTGTATATTTATCTCCCTAAGGAATACAGGACGGTCACATTCTACAGCGTCCCTGAAGTCTATCTCAAGGCCTTCAGACTTGTTTACAGCCTTTGAATCAGCAAGAATAGTATCCTGCATATACCTGGGCTCTGTATCCCAGTCCTTTATCCAGGAAAACCTGTCAGCATGCACACCTATTCTGTGAGGCTTTCCCAGTACATGATTCTCCTGCCCTGCATACGGATAATAAAGGTCCCGCAACCTTAGGGAGTCATCAAGATTCACCAGCAATGACCCGTTTCCCAGAGACAGATGCCTTACCATGTTCCAGTATTTAC
>CAYMJB010000032.1:0-6038 GCA_964391005.1 uncultured archaeon
TGATACAACAAAGTAATTATATTGGAAAGACATAGGTATTGTATGGATCTAAGAACTCTCCTAAAAAAGGGGTTGACTGAGGGATGTGATGGGATTGATATAAACGTAGTAGTCTTTCGGACTGTGATTTTCTTCGTATTGTGTGCACTGACAGTTTCAGGTTCTTTACTTGTGATGCCTGAGATGCTAGGCATACTACTACCATATCAGTACCCAAGAGAGCTTCTGTTCGCAGTTTCAGCCGCTTTTGGCTTAGTATCCTCTGGCTCTGCATTCATAATGTACGGAGTCTATAGGGCCTTAGACGAGGTTTCAATTGACTGCAATTGAAACATTTGTGGTGGGCTCATTTAGCACCTAGCTTCTTCTTCTACCAAAAATACCTATGAAGTCACCGCCAATAGTTACCGTGAATATGCTCAGGTGTCGCCAGCGCTCGGATTTGAACCGAGGAGGCCGCGTATGGGCCAGCAGATCTCGAATCTGCCGCGTTCGACCAGACTCCGCCACGCTGGCAGCAAGCATTCAAAAATCTGCTCGTGTATTTACCACGAACATTAATTTTCTGGTTGGTCATCTATAAATACGTCTCTAATCCGGTGATTGAGAGGTCGATTTGTTAAGTGGTGTAACCTAACTTGAGTTATTATGAGGTATGGTTCAGTGATTTTTGATATGGATGGTGTTCTGTTAAACTCGCTTGTAGATGATGAAAGATGGAAGTACGATGCTGTGAAGCAGGCGCTGAGCGAGCAAGGCCTGGAGGCTGGTGAAGTTCCGCGGCGTGATCTGAGAAGGTTTTTAGGTGATTTTGGCCGTCAAGAGTGCATAAACGTGTGCGATGAGTATGGATTGGAACCTGACAGGGTCTGGGAGCTTGTAGCAGAAACCACAAACCTGACTAGGATTGAGAAGGTAAAAGACGGTGAGTTTGAGATATATGATGACGCTAGAGGGTTTTTGGAGGCTTTGCATCCTCGAGACCTCGGGTTAGGCGTGATCAGTAATGCACCGGAGGCTGCTGTGAAGACTACTATGCAGTTCTTTGAAATGGAGCACTACTTTAACTACTATAGGGGTGTGGAGAGTTTTGAGGATTTGAAGAAGAGAAAGCCTCATCCCAAGCATCTTAAGATAGCTCAGGCCGAGCTTAAGAAGTCTCCTTTCCTCTATATAGGTGATGAGCCGTCCGATATTAAGGCGGCGGAGAGCGCAGGAATGAGTTCAGCCCTCGTGGAGAGAAATACCGTGGAGGAAGAAGTAAATCCGGATTTCAGGGTTCAGAATCTCAAGGTATTGGGAAGAGAACTTGGAGTACTGTAAGGTGTTTATCTCTGAACTGTGACCGTCAGGTTTTTCTCGTTAAATTTTTGTTCCTCAGTAAGGTTTGCTGACGTATCTGCTGTCACATTCAGGCTTAGCTGGTCTGTTCCAGAGTTCAGGCTTCCAAGCGCCTGAGGATTCCCCTGTATGATGATCACCTTCTTGACTGTGCTGCTTCCTGCGGCAGCCTGCCCCATATCAAGCTCTGAAATACTCTGTCCTGTAGAGTCCTTGACTTCAGCCACTTCTGGTTCTGTAATGTTCAGGTGAAATGACGCAGCCTGCTGAGAGTACGTGTTTTCGATCCATATTTCAACCTGTTTCGAGTTGTTGCCTGTGACCTCTATTTCTTCTGTACCTGTGTTGATCTCAGGCTTGTTGACAGAGCTGCTTACACATCCTGACGCAACTACTGCCAGGACTAGGTAGATTATTGTTTTGTTCATTATGTCTAGGTTCCGGTTAGATGGTTTTATAGGCTGTGGAGCAGACAAACAAGTTATAAGTGATTGCGGTATTACCTTGTATTATGAAAGCCATTATCTTGGCTGGTGGACATGCCACACGTCTTTGGCCAGTGACTAAAAACCGTGCTAAGCCTCTTCTTCCTTTAGGAGATAGACCTATAATTGACTATATAGTTGATGATATCATTGATGAGGTAGATGAGATAGTTATCTCGACAAATGAGAAGTTTGAAGATGACTTTAAAGCGTATATAGCAGATGAGGGTATACAGAAGACCGCAAGGGTTGTAGTTGAGAATCAGGACTCGGAGGAGGATAAACCTGGTACGATAGGAGCTATAATTAATCTGATTGAGACTGAAGAACTGAGTGATGATCTCATCATTGTAGGTGGTGATAACTACCAGAGCTTTGATGGCTCTGATTTTGTGGAGTTCTGCAGGGAGAAGAACTCGCCTGCGAATGTTGTGTATGATGTGAAGCAGAAGTCTATCGCAAAGCAGATAGGTATAGTTGATCTTGAAGATGATCGTATCGTGGATTTTGAGGAAAAGCCTGAGGAACCGCCTTCCACGCTTGGTTCAATAGCATGGTACTTCTTCCCATCTGAAGATCTTGACCTGTTTGATAAGTACGAAGAACATTTCAGGCAGACGAATGTACCAGAGGATGAGTATCTTGATGAGCCTGGCCGTCTGATTGAGTGGGCTCACGAACGGACGGACATGTATGCGTTCAGCTTTGACGGCCAGTGGTTTGATGTAGGAACACCAAAAGGATATCTGGACGCAACCGCCTCCATTACAGACAGTAATGTGGTGGAAGGTGAGGTCGAGTCCTCAGACCTGGGTGACAATGTCGTTGTTATGGAAGATGCTGTGGTAAGGAACTCCAGGCTTGAGAACTCTATAGTGTTCCCTGAGGCAAAAATAAAGGATTCAGATGTGAAGAACTCTATAATAGATCGGCATTCAAAAGTCCAGGACGTAGACCTTAACGACGCTCTGATCGGCGAACACACACTGATCTAGACAATACCTCATATCACGCTACATATTCTTCCATACCGGCAGTCTCTAAGCCATCGTATGTGCTCGGCTCTGCAGATCTCTGATATTTATCCTCGGAATACCTGTGCTCTAGGTACTGGTTTACTATTTCCTCGCCGTAATCTTCAACAGAATCTCCCACTACAACTGCGTCGTAACCTTCACCGTTGAAGACGCCTTTTTCACGGTAAATTCCTTTATCGACATCCACCTCGTAAACCTGTTTATACTCCTCGATAATCGCGTTCCTAGTGTTTTTGATGTCTTTTGCTATTTCGCTTCCTGGCTCAAGCTCTGACTCCACGAGAGCCATTTCATCAGGGTAGAATCTTCTACCTACTTTTTGACTCTCTGGATCCAAGAAGTGTGTGATTGCTTCTGTAGCTCCCTCAAGCCTTTTTTCGTTTTTATTCATCTCTGACTGTAGCTGTCTAACTTCCCCTTTGCTAAGTTCTTCTTCTAGAAGCTTCTCGCAGAGCCCACGTTCAAACTGCAGACTGTGAACACCTTCGTGTATAAGTGCGTGGTTTCTCACGCTTTTGTTCATACCCTTGAGTTGAGGATCGGCGGCGAGAACTATTCTTGAGTATAATTCTCCATCGTACTGCTCTTTACGGGTTTGAGCTAATCTTTCTCCGGGAAGAGTTTCAAATTTCAAATGGTCAAACTTGAAGTTGATTCCGGACACATCCTCAGCGTCCTGTAAAAAATCTTCCAGCGAATCTTCCTGTAAAACTCTGGATTGATGTCCATACGCAGGTGAGTTGGCAGCTGACCTTTTCTGACCTGATGCAGTACTCATTGGATCTCTGTGTTTTCTATATTGTCTATTCTTTCCTGTAGTGGCGGATGTGTTGAGAAGTATTTTGTTATCTTCTTGCCTGAGAAAGGGTTTTCTATGAACAGGTTTGCTCCCGCTTCTTGTACACGTGAGTTATGTCTTCGGGTTGTTCCTTTTGATGCGTTGCTGATTTTCTGTAGCGCGGATGAGAGCCCTTGTTTGTCTTGAGATATTTTCACAGCTTCGGAGTCAGCTCTGAACTCCATGCTTCTTGATACTGCTGTTCTTATTATTGTGGATATAATCGGGATCAGTATCATGAGTGCAAGTGCTGAGAACATTTCTCCTTCCTCCTCTCTTCCTCCGAACATTGCTCCCCAGAACGCCATTTCCGCTATCATTCCTATTGCTCCTGCAATTGTGGCGACTGCCGAGTTCACAAGTGTGTCTCTGTTCTTGATGTGGCCAAGCTCATGTGCTATAACACCTTTTACTTCGTCCTGATCTAGAGTGTTCATCAGACCGTCTGTGACACATACGACCCCTTTTTCAGGGTTTCTGCCTGTGGCAAAGGCGTTTGGTGCCTGCATGCTTGTTCTGTATACGTCCGGCTTTGGGATTCCTGCCTGTTCTGCAAGATCTTCTACTGTGGAGTGAAGCTCCGGGTTTTCGCTTTCCTTGACTTCGTCTGCTCCGTACATTTTCAGTACGATCTTATGTGAGAACCAGTAGCTTCCAAGGTTCATAACCCCTGCCAGAACCAGTGCTATAATCATCCCTGAGCGTCCTCCTATCAGAAGCCCTCCACCTAGAAAAACTCCTGTAAGTACTGATAGCAGGGAAAAGATTCTGAAGTTGGCCTTTAGATTTGGACTGACCATATTCATAGAATACCGTTTTAATCTTATTTATCCCTGACTTGTCGAACGAGTTTGCCAATGTCTCGGTTCCTACGCCAGTCTTCATTTTCTAACTCGTTCAGAGGTATATACTCTGGTTTACCCTCCCAGGATCCGCTTAGCTCTCCACCTGCAGCTTCTGCGTAGAATATTTTTTCGATGCCTCCAGAGTTCCAGGCCTTTGTCCGCAATTCACGTTTAATATTGACTTCTATTCCGGTTTCTTCCCTGGTTTCTCTTATGGCACATTCTTTCAGTGTTTCTCCTCTTTCAGCTATCCCTCCTGGCAGCATCAGGTAATCATCTGTTCTGACCGCAAGAAGCTTCTCGTCCTGTATTACAAGGGTGAATGCTGTTGCAGGAGGCCATAAAAACTTTGATATGAATTTTACTCCGATTTTCTCACCGTGGGATAGAATCCAGGAAGCAATACCCATGTCAACAATATAACACAAGAACACATATAAACGTTTATTACTATCTGATAACAAATGGCGGGAAAAAGAAACTATCAGGATGAAAACGGGGATTGGATTAAGGAGTTTGCTGTATACGATATTTGGGTGCCCCTGTATCTTAGGGGTCATTTGAGAAGTGCATTTCCAGATGATAAAATAGAGGCAGAAACAGAGGCGGACAGCGACTTATCCGAACTGTATATCACACATCCTGAAGTTAAAAAGGTCTCTGAAGGCGTTTCTGAAGAAGATGGTATTATCTCGATGTACAGCTCTCTTATTTGCTCAAACAGCGATTATCCTAGCATTAAAACAGAAGGAATTGATTCAAGGAATTTGAGAGAACAAGTGAGAGATCTGGATATAGCCGAAAAGCGCGAGGCGGCCAGTATGATCGGACGCATTTTAGGCGATCTTCACCTGCGCGGTAATTCTCACGGAGATCCAAAGCTTGATAATTTCCTATATACCGAAGAAGACGGAGCCATACCGTTTGACTTTGAGGGATACAACTCTGAGGCTACAAAAGAGCACCTGAGAGAAGATATATCAATATTTGACGCAAATATAAGAACTCTACAACCAGAAACCTACGAGAACATGAAAAATGCATTTAAGGCTGGATATCTAGAAGAGGCTTCACGTGGGTCTAAGGCTCTACCCAATCAAGACATCTCCATGAATTTCGAGGATCAAAACAAGTGGGGTGATATGGACGACGAGCAATGGAAGAAGTTCCAAGATGAATATGCCACCGCTCAAGATAACAGCAGTACTTTTGATGAGCATCATGAATACGGTAACATGGATGAGGATGAATGGGAGAATCTTCTGGACGAGGAAATGAATGATGTCGACATTGTCAAAGCAGGACGTGGTATGTTACCATTTAGTTTGAATGAGACTGCAGATAGATACAATAGAAGAGAACACTTCAAATCATTTTTGAAAAATGCGTAGCAAACCATTGTAGGCAATCTCTGTCACACAAAAAACCAATGTAGAATGTGAAAAGTAGTCTGGCGACGTCTCGACTTTTCCGCCAATCGGCAGTACCGGTC
>CAYMJB010000033.1:0-5994 GCA_964391005.1 uncultured archaeon
AAAGCTCTTGGTCGCTGTAATCGAATTCATCCTCTATTAAGTTCGCTATTGAGTTTGAACTATACTTCATCTACAAGTATAGAATTCTGTTCCAAGATTTAAAAATTGTCACTGAAAGAGAGTAAATAAATACCAAACTGTGGATGAGCTGTGTTTGCTGCGAAGGTACAGCTTTCTACGTAGATGTGGTCGTTCCTACTACAGTTCCATCGTATCCCGAAACAGATGTCAGGTTTAGGTGATATTTTGTTTCGTCATCCTCCCATATATTGTGGACAATACTTGATCCTTGTGACAGAGTTTCATGATACACCTCGTTTGATAATTCCCCTTCTACCTCAGGAACATTGACGGCACTGATATCTTCACCTACTATATTCTGAATTTCTTTATCTGTAACTTCCGCGAGCGCTTCATTTGCATATGCAATATTCTGCTCATCGTCCACTACTATTACAGGTTCACTATGGTGATCAACCAGATCTGTTAGGATGTCGGCAGTACGAAGCCTTCTGTAGTCTTCAACTTCATCGGTAATGCTCCTAGCGATTTCCGTATAGACTTCGTTGCCACTGCCTTTCTGAAAATAATCGGTTACGTCCGCGTTCATGGCTTCAGCCGCAACTTCCTCGGATCCTCTACCGGTCAAAAGCATGTAAGGCAACTCGCTATCAATCTCTCTGACATCCTGAAGCAGCTCTACGCCGTTCCTACCAGGCATATCATAGTCTGAGACCACAGCATCTACCCAGCCGCTCTCAACCTCGTCAATAACTTCTTCCTGCTCTGTAGTTGCCTTAATTTCGAATTGTTCACCGGTCCTCTCCAGCATCGCTTGGTTTAGATCTAGAAATTGTTTGTCATCGTCTATAAGCATCAAATTGATTTCCTTGTGGCCATCTATCATCAGTAACACCTATGCATGATGTGCACTAGACCGGATTACCTTTAAATAACCTTATGATACTGGAGTAACCTCTAGTTATATTGGTTTGAAACATTAGTTTGAACACGCTTGGTCCAAGGAGATTATCTAGAATCCTATTTATCCTATTTGATTAAAATACCATACATGAGGAAGTTCTTGTAGGGTTTTGAGAGAAATGTTTTTACACAAAACGTTCCCAGCGATGTTAGAAATTTGATAGAGAATTCCGCGTCAAACTGAATCCGTCAGTGGCCGAGTAATGGTGACCTAGGTTCAAGCCCCTGAAATACCGTAATTTCGGCTATCCCTAGAATTTTAGAGACATGTAGCTGGCAGGACCCGGATTTGAACCGGGGTCTGGCCGTCCCAAACGGCCAATGATAGTCCGCTACACCATCCCGCCTGAATGTAGTTTATATGGTGTGTTGAATTCTTTTAAGCGGCATCATGTTATCGACGACCTAAGTTCAAACATCTTCCTCCTCATACTACTTAAAATACTGCTTTTTGGAGGCTCTTAGTCGGAGGCACTATGCCGTTCAAACAGCTGACTCTTCTCCTTCTCTAACCTCTCTCAGGTTTTCTTTGCCCCATGACTGCATATCGTCTAGGATTTGTTCCAGGTCTTTTCCTATGTCTGTGAGAGTGTATTTTACGCGGAATGGTTTCTCGCTGATTACCTCTCTGTTTACTACTTGTTTGTCTTCTAGGTCTCCCAGGCTTTCTGAAAGCACCTTTGATGATATTCCGCCAACTCGGTCTTTGAGTTCGTTGAATCCCATTGATTCTGACTCCAGTAACTCGTTTATTATTACAGGATGCCATTTTTTGGATAGGATATTTGCTGTAGCTGTTAGAGGGCACCAGTCTTCCCCTGCGCATGAAACCGGTATCTTGTCTGAACCATTTGTCATAAATCAAAGATATGACGTAACACTTATTTAGTTACTGTTTGTTACCTGGTTTCACCTAGTAATCCAGATACCTTGTCTGGTAAAGAAACATAAAGACTCGTCAACCCTTAGTTGTTATGACAGATACTGACGAAGATGACGATGTCTGTATAGCTTGTGGTGATGGAGCGGATTCGGCCAGTGAGCTACAGGAGATTATCGAAGAAAAGAAAAGCGAGTAACCTGGTAACCGCTTTGACATCACTTTGTTTTTAACATCAACAGCCCCTAATAGAGTTTGTGATGTTTTTATGAAAGAGTTTGATTTGATAGTTGTCGGTGCTGGATCAGGTCTAGACGTTGCTTCCGCTTTTGCAAGCCAAGGTAAAGAAGTTGCTGTAGTGGAGCCAGGTCCTTTGGGTGGAACATGCTTGAACAGAGGATGTATCCCAAGCAAGATGCTGATTCACAGGGCTGACATAGTGGATGAAATCAGGGATTCTGAAAGGTTCCATGTTGATGCTGAGGTTCAGGATATTCATTTTGAGGATATGGTTGATGAGGTAAATCAGGAGATTCATGAGGACTCTCAGCAAATCAAGCAGGGTATAGAGCAGTCTGAAAACCATACACTGTACAGAACTAAGACCCGGTTTGTTGATAACGAAACCTTAGATGTTTCAAGCGCTGAAGCTGAAGAAGACAGGATTACGGCCGATAAAATTGTTGTAGCTGCCGGTACAAGACCTATAGTTCCTCCTATAGATGGCGTTGAGGATGTTGATTATATGACAAGTAAGGAGGCTCTTGAGCTTGACGAAAAGCCGGATGATATTGTGATTATTGGCGGAGGTTATATCTCTGCTGAACTTGCTCACTTCTACAACTCCATGGGCGTTGATATTACTATTATAGAAAGAAACGACACCATGCTGAAGTATGAGGACGGTGAGATCTCCGAGAAGTACACTGAGATTGCCAGAGAAAGGTTTGATGTGAACACAGGTTTCTCTGCTGTAGAAGTTGAAGAGCTGGAAGACGACAGGATAGGTGTTGTTGCTGAAGATCAAGACAGTAATGAGAGGTCTTTTGAGGCCGATGAGCTTTTGATCGCAGCCGGCAGAGAACCTAACACTGACAGCCTTGAGGTTGAAAATACTGATATAGAGACAGATGATAGAGGATATGTTGAGGTTAATGAGTACATGCAGACCTCAGTTGATCATATCTACGCACTGGGAGATATCGTCGGTAAACATCCTTTCAAGCATGCGGCTAACCTGGAGGCTGATGTTGCGCTTGTAAATGCATTTGCAGGGAACAGGAAAGAGGTTGATTACACAGCTATGCCTCATGCAATCTTTACGTCACCTCAGATTGCTGGTGTTGGTGATACCGAAGAGCAGCTTTCTGAGAAGGACGTGGAGTACAGAAAGGCCAAGTATGAGTACAAGAAAACCGGTATGGGTATGGCGCTCAAGGAAGAGAATGGTTTTGTCAAGGTGTTAGCATCTGAGGACGGAGAGATTCTTGGATGCCATATAATTGGTGCCCATGCATCCCAGCAGATTCATGAGGTGCTTGTGGCAATGAGGTCAGGTGATGGAAAAGTCTCTGACATCCAGGATACAATTCATATCCATCCGGCTTTGAATGAAGTTGTTCAGAGAGCCTTTAATCAGCTTTGAGGCATTTCCTCAAGGTTCTTCTGGACATACTTTGCCATCATATCCGGCTCAATATTTACCTTATCTCCTTCTTCTTTCTCCGAAAGATTGGATCTTTTCCATGTCTCTGGTATCACCGTTACTGAAAAGCTCTCAGGCTTGATTTCTGTTACCGTCAGGCTTATTCCTTCGATTGTTACAAATCCTTTGTGCACCAGAAGGTTTTCGAGGTTATCCGGCTTCTCAAACTTGAAGTTCCACCCCTCTTCCAGTTCTTCGACCTTCAGTATATGTGTGGTTTGTTCTACGTGTCCCTGTACTATGTGACCGCTCATCCTGTCTTCGGGCTTAAGCGATCTTTCAAGGTTTACCTTATCTCCTTCAGATACACTTGAAAACCATGTTTTCTCAAGAGTCTCCTCAGCCAGAAAGAAATCTATCATAGACGAGTCAAAGCTCTCTACGGTGAGGCATGCACCGCATAGACAAATGCTTTCACCACTAGAGATATTTTTAAAATCATCTGGACGGTTTATGTGGATACGTTTTCCTTCACCAGCATCCTCCACATCTTTTACCCGTACTGTTTCTTCTATTATACCTGTGAACATAGATGTGTGTCGGAAGTCTATCTTTAAACAAGTCCTTAAGATGATTCAGATTGGAATTTGTTTTTCACGTCTACCTTAACCTTGTCGCCGTCTTGTATATCCAGAGTCTCTCTTAGCTTGTGTTTAGCTACTATCTCCACTACCTCAGGTCCGTAGTCTGTGACATCCATCCTCAGCACTGCAGCATCATGGCCTTGTACCGTGGCAGGGTATACGTCTATTCCCGAGTACTCTTCGCCTTCAAAGCTGAAGGAGCTTATTCTGGCTGGGCTCACCTCATTTAAACCATTCTTTACCTCTTCTTTGCTGGACCTCAGGTTGAGTGTACCGGGAAACGGCTTGAAACCTGTTATATCCTTTATTTCCAGCTGGTACTGGTTCATCTTGAGATACTCTTTAGCTACGTTCATTCCTGAGAAGACCTTTCCCTCTATCTCCACATAAATCTCTTTGTGCAGATATTCAAAAGTGTAGGTTTCCTTATTGTCTATTATGGTAGAGTTTGAGACCTTGGAAAAGGAGAGACGTGATTATGGAAACTATCCTGGTGAGAAGTTTATCGAGGTAAGTAGAAACAAGGCTATACAGGATGATGGATCTGAAAACACCTTTCTCCAGATATCCACAGGGTACTACAGCGACGAAGATCCTCAATACAATAACAGATTTACAGTACCAACCGACCAGAAGGCCGTGGAACATGTCGTAGAGAAACTTCCTGAGATGTTTGAGAAAGAACAACAAGATTAGTCGATAAGCTTTCTGAGATACTCCGATCTGCTCAATGGTTTTCTGTGATGATTCCTTTTGAAGATGAGCCGAGCTTGACCGCGTCTGAGGAGTATGCTCAGAGTATTCTTGAGTCGAACTGGGATCAGGTTGTCAGAACTACACCAGGTATGCTTGAGGATCTTGAGCAGAGGTTTCCTAGAATATGTGAGATTATAAGCAGAGAGATCCGTAGAGATGCCCAAAAGGACATTGATAATGTTTTCCGTCCGGGGGTTCCTGATTTCCTTGTTTTCAGTGATAAAGGAGATTATAAGTTTGTGGAGGTCAAGAAAGATGAGGATGGTCTTAGGCATACTCAGCTGGAATGGCTTGCCGAGTTCAGGGATATTAACGCGGAAATCTGGTTTACTACTTCGGAGGAGGTTGATAGAAAGCTTGACGCTGGTAGGGTCAGTGCCTACACGTTTGAGGATAGGAAAGGTGAGTCCTCTAAACACCGTGTGGTTGACAGCAAAGATTCTAATTTTCTGGTTGAACTACCCAAAACTTTGGCATCCATAGTCGGTCTGGAGGATGGAGAGAGTTTTGAATGGCGTCTTAAGAGCAAAAATGAGCTCATATTAGACTCAAAATAAGTCTATAGATGATAGCCATGCTTCCTCAAGTATCCGAGGTATCTTTGTTTAGAGCTCAAGTGATGAGTAAGTATACCTAGTGCTAGCTGTTTCTAATAAAGAATGTCTTCGTAGGCATCTACAACCTCATCCCTGAAATTAAGTGTATGTTCTAACCGGCTTTCCTGCCTACTCGTCTCCCCGCCGTAGTTATTGTCTAGAGCAGAGTGGAAGAGATTTAGACCTGCTGCGTAGCTGCTTACTTTATTGCTTAGCTCATTTTCGTCCTCTACCACATCTGCATAGACCTCCAGTACATTGATGGCTTCAGCTATGTCATCTTCCAAGGACTGAATACCCTCTTTGGAGTCTAATTCTTGATATGAGTTCAGCTCTTCTCTAGTATCTTTGAGAACATCCAGAATCAGTTTGTTTCTCCTTTTGTCATCTGCAATATGAGGAATATTCTGATGTAAAAGCCTGAGTCTCTCGGTTTGGCTGGGTTCATGTTCTTGGTCATATGAAAGCATTTCACCCAGTTTTTGAACA
>CAYMJB010000034.1:0-5888 GCA_964391005.1 uncultured archaeon
AGGAGCACCGTGAACAAGGGGCTGATCTCTCTGTGGATACATCTTTCCAGTGGCTGCGTAATCTTCTTCTGGAGGATGATGAGAGGATGCGTGAGATCGCTGAGAAGTACTCGAGCGGTGAGATGCTGACCGGTGAGATTAAGGAGATTTTGATTGAGGAGCTAAACCAGTTCCTAGAGGAACATCAAACCAGGAAGAAGAATGCCGATGACCTTGTCGAAAAGATGATGTATGAGGGAGATCTGGCTCAAGAGATGTGGGATAGGAATATTGATCTACAGTTGGAGAGATAGATCAGGAAACTGTTTTTATTCAACGCAGAGTATCTAGTTCCTATGCTTGAAAGACTTTTCTTGAGGGAGGAGCAGAGTCAGAACCTTGGTCTTCTGGTTGTTCTAGGGTTTGTGTCTGGTGTGTTAGGTTTTGTGGTTGCTGAAGCTATATTTCCGGGCCAGTCCAGCTTGATTTCTGTGTTGTTTGCTGCTGTTCCGTTGATTTACTCTCTTAACCAGAAGTTTCTAGAGGATGAGTCAGAAAGACTTCCTCATCTTCCTGAGGTTGAGATGTACCTGTCGATATTTTCCGGGTTGGCGTTAGCCTTTGGTGTGCTTGGAAACCTTAGACCGTCAGGTTTTGAGCTTCAGAGGGATATTGTAGGTATATCCGGTGCTGCAATCCAGGACGTTGGTTTCAGTATGATACTTTCAAACAACCTGACTGTGTTTGCGTCGATTCTGCTGGTTTCTATGCTGGTAGGCTCTGCCGGTGCGTTTATACTTTCCTGGAATGCATCGGTTTTTGGTGTGTTTATCGGCGAGGTGGCATCAACTAATCCTTTGGTCAGTGTTGCTTATCTTCCTCATTCCTTGTTTGAGATGTCGGGCTTTGTCATAGCAGGTATTACAGGTAGCCTGGTTTCCGCAGCAGTGTACAGAAAAGATCTCACTGAGGATGTATGGAGGGACTATGCAAAGCTTCTGTTGACAGGTGTTGCCTGTATTGTAGTTGGTGCTGTGCTGGAGACCGCGTAGGTATAAAACGTTTTAATTACAGTAGAGAAGCGTGGAACTTACATCTCAGGCAAAGGAAATACTTGAAGAACTCAAGAATGACCGGTCTTTGAGGTTTGAGCAGCTTGTTGAAAGAGGTTATGATCAGTCCTATGTCAGCAGGGCCTCTCTTGAACTTGAGGAAAAAGGCCTTGCAGAAGTAAGTGAGGAAACTCAGGAATCATTTGAGTTAAGTGAGGAGGGTCGGAACGTGTCTGAAAATGGTTCACCTGAGTACAGACTGGCTGAGGAACTGCGTAATGGCTCAAAAGATCTTTCAGAGATTCAAAACGTTAACTTGGATGTAGCTCTCGGACAGGCAAGGAAGAGAGACTGGATATCGATAGAGAACGGTGTCGCTACACTTTTGAAGGACTTTCAAGAGCTTGAGGATGAGGTGTCACAGAAGCTCGATGAAGGAGATTATTCTCAAGAACTGGTTGACAGAGGGCTTGTAAACAGGGCTCAGGAAACCGTTAGAACTGTGGAGTTGACGGATAAAGGCTTGAGTCTTGATCCATCAGACGTTGATGAGCTTTTTAACGTGGAGGCGGATGCTGAACCTCTTCGAAAGGGGAAGAAACATTATTACAAGAATATCTTGAATTACGCCCGTCAGACATGGATTGAGATGGGTTTTCAGGAGATGGAGGGTGATTATGTAGTTCCAAGTTTTCTGAACTTTGACGCGTTGTACACTCCTCAGGATCACCCTGCCAGAGAACTACACGATACTTTCTTTGTTGAGAGGCCTGGTGAAGCTGATCTAGAGGAGTACGGCGAGAAAGTTGATCATGTAAGTCAGACACATCAGGATGGCTGGACCACAGGAAGCACCGGTTATCAGACAGACTGGAACGTTTCACAGGCTGAGAGAAACGTGGTTAGAACTCATACTACTGCCGTTTCAGTTCAGAGGCTTCATGAAATTGATATAAGTGATGAGGATCTTCCTAAGAAGTTCTTTATAGTCGGTAGGAACTTCAGAAATGAAACCGTTGATAGAACCCATCTTGCGGAGTTCTATCAGACTGATGGTATCGTGGTTGGCAGGGATCTGAACTTCAGGAACCTGAAGGGTTATGTGACAGAGTTTTTTGAGAAGATGGGTTATGATGATGTCAGACTTGTACCTAGCTACTATCCGTACACTGAGATGAGTGTTGAGGTACAGGTTTACGAGGAGGATGAGGATGTTTGGACAGGCATGGGAGGCGCGGGAATGTTTAGGCCGGAAGTTGTTAAGCCTATGCTTGGTTTTGAGGCAAAGGTGCTGGCATGGGGTCTTGGAATACCCAGGATTGCGTTTATGGCGGCAGGACTTGAGGATATTAGGGAACTTTACGGAAATGATATTCAACTGATTAATCAGACACCGGTTTGGAGACCTGACTGGGATCAAGGTGATCAAAGCTAGCTATGGCAACTATTGAGATTGATAAAAGAGAGTTTACAGATCTTGTTGGCGAAGATTTCAGTAATCAAAAGCTTATGGATGAAGCGTCTTTCCTTGGTGTTCACTGGCATAAGATTGATGGGAATGTATGTGAGGTGGAGAACTACCCTAACAGACCTGACTGCCTCTCCGTGGAAGGCATTGCACGTGCATACAGAGGTTTCTTTGACTTAGAACCTGGCAGAGAGCAGTACAGTTTAAATGAAGGAGATATTGAAGTTTTTGTTGATGATTCTGTTGAGGAAGTAAGACCTATCCTGGGAGGCTGTGTGGTCAGGGATTTGAATCTGTCTGAAAAGGTTATCAACGGCTTAATCCAGCTTCAGGAGAAGCTTCATCATACAATGGGCAGGCAGAGAGACAAGATTGCGATCGGCCTACATGATCTTTCCAGCCTTGAGCCCCCATTTACGTACAAGGCGGTCGGAGGGAATGAAGTGGAGTTTCAGCCATTAGACTATAATGAAAGCATGAATCTTGATCAGATTCTGGAGGAGCATGAGAAAGGTCAGGAGTATGGCTGGATACTGGAGGACGAAGAGGCCTTCCCTGTTATTGTAGATGACAAGGACCAAATACTGTCCTTTCCTCCGATTATAAATAATAAGTTGACTGAGGTTGACTCTGACACCACTGATCTGTTTGTTGATGTTACCGGTAAGGATCGCCAAGCTGTCATGTCCGCTCTGAACATTGTAGTTACGGCTCTTGCAGAAAGGGGAGGTAGGGTCGAGTCGGTTACTGTTGACGGTGAGAGACTTCCTGACTTGTCTCCCTCAAGCATGGAACTTGATCCTGATTACTTCAGGGATGTCTCGGGAGTGGATTTAGAGGCTTCTGAGATAGTTGATAGACTTGGGATGATGAAGTATGGGGCAGAGAAGGCTGATGGATGTATTGAGGTTGAGGTGCCGTGTTACAGGAGTGATGTGATGCATCAGTATGATCTTATTGAGGATGTGCTGATTGCGCACAGGTATAGAAATGTTGTGCCGGAGGTTCCTGAGCTTGATCAGGTAGGTAGGCAGTCTGATATTCAGGATACGGCACAGGTTGTTAGAGATATCTTGACAGGTTCAGGTGCCACAGAGTCCATGACCTATGTGCATATCAGTGAGGATGATTTAACTGAAAGAATGAATTTAGACAAGGATGATTATGTGAGGCTTGAAAACCCTCTGTCTGAGGACTTTGGTTCGCTGAGGAATATGGTTGTTCCTTCTCTTCTGGATGTTTTGAGCCAGAACAGGCAGCACTCTTATCCTCAAAGCTTTTTTGAGGTTGGAGATTCTGTTGAGCTGGATGATTCCTCTACAGGTGCATCTAACGTAAAGAAAGTGGCTTTTGTCAAGTCCGGTCAGAGCGTGGACTTTACAGATGCTCGTAGAACCTTACAGACCCTGGAAAGAGATCTTGGCATCGACTTGGAAATAAAGAGTTCAGAAAGACCTTTCTTCAAGAACTCTAGATCTGCAGATATCTACGTTGAAGAACAGAGAATAGGGTTTGTAGGAGAGTTCTCGGATAAGGTCCGTGATTCTTGGCAGCTTGACAACTCTGTATCAGGCTTTGAGATCAACCTTGAGGAGGTTCAGTCAGCCCTTGAGAAATGACTTACTCTTCTTCCTCACTCTCTGATTCCTCGTCACTATCTTCGGTTTCTGTTGTGTCTGGCGCTTGTTCCTGGTTCTCTAGTTCGCTTTCTGGAGGCACTATCAGCCAGGCGGCCAGGTAGAGAGGCAGGCCTATACCGGCTGTGAGCACTATTACTAGGGTTGCCAGCCTGACTAGCGAGGGATCTAAGTCATACTCTTCTGCAATTCCTCCGCATACTCCTCCCAGTACCTTGTCTTCTTCTGATCTGTAGAGTCTGTCCATATATTTGCTTTACCTTACTTCCTGTTCAAATGTGTTTTGGTATTCGTGTAGCTGGTCTTCCGTGAACCAGATGTCCAGTTCTTTTTCTGCTTCGTCTTCAGTTGCTGAAGCATGTATTATGTTTCTGTAGAGGCTGTCAGCTTCATCTGCGTGGTCCATTGACATGTGTGCAAATCTTCCTCTTATTGTCGCTGGGTGTGCTTCAGATGCATCTGTGTTTCCTATTATCTTCCTCATGTTTTCTACGGCATGTACTCCTTCTACGGCTACGGCTACGATAGGTCCGTCTTTCATGTATTCTTCCAGTTCGCTGTAGAAAGGTTTGTCGACATGTTCTTCATAGTGTTCCTCAAGCATCTGATCTGTGGCCTGAACCATTCTGAGACCCATAATCTTCAGTCCCTTGTCTTCTATAGTGGATATTATCTGCCCTGTTAGGCCTCTTTTTACTGCGTCTGGTTTGATTGCTACAAAAGTTTTGTTTACGTGTTCTGACATATTCAAATACACCTCTTAGAATTAATTTTTTGCAGAGGATTTTTTATAGGTGCTATGCCGCTGTCTACGGCTTCTCTACGATTCAGCGTCCAGATCCCTGTGGAATGTGTCCTCACACGGTAGAAGCTGAACTTTGTCCTCCTGTCTCCATTCTTTTCCGGTCTGGTTGTCGTAGGTTGCCTGTGAGGTCCATTCGTATCCGGTTATGTTTTCCTGATTGCATATGTTGTAGGCTTGTGCCATTAGTTCGGATTCTACTCTTCGGAAGTAGTTGGGATCGCCTTTTTCGGCTTTGCTGTAGTTGGCGTAGTTGTATGCTTGGTGTTGCTGTGTTTCAAAGCCTATGCATACTCCTGCTTCAATGCCTGTGCACTGAGTTTCTATCTCCACAAGACCTACGTTCATATCTTCTTCGGGCGTCGCTAGGTTGTGCGCTCCCATTGAAACGCCTACTATAAGAATACATACGGCCACTAGGAAGATGTTTTTATCCATGTCTGAATCCAGTTTTTCATCAAACATTCCTTTGAATTCCATGTGATTATTATGTGGATTCAATCTATTAAATGGATGATCGGAAAGTAGTCGAATTTTTTATTTACAAAAAATCACTGTTCAAAAGTATCTATAGTAATGCAACTAGGAACTATTGAGGGTGATGTAGACACCTCTGGTTTTGAGTTCAGGGCGACTGAAGAGGTTGGAAAGTTTGATTTTGTGTCTGTGAAGAGCAATGACAGATGGATTCTTGCACAGATTGAAAGCGTGACAAAGCAATCCAGTGGTGAGACAACAGCTCATGCCAACATCATCGGTTACAGGGACAAAGGTATGACCCGTGCGCCTCGTCAGGTGATAGAGCCGGGTTCTATCGTCTACTCAGCGGATCAGGATTTGATCTCTCAAACCCTTGGCTTGGACAATGATGGTCTGAGGATAGGAAGTCTTGAGACCAACGACGGAATTGATATTTTTGTAAATCCTGAGGATTTCTACAAACATTTTGC
>CAYMJB010000035.1:0-5594 GCA_964391005.1 uncultured archaeon
AGGAAACAGAAAACTACTTCTCAATCGAAGACAACTACCAACTAGAAGAAGGCCTACAGGAAGTAGAAAGATACCTTACCGACATATCAGAAAAAGAGGAACATAATCTATCAACGAGATGGGAAGGCCTCAGAGACGCAGTGGCAGGATTCAGAAGAACAATCGAAACCGGAAGAGATGTAAAAATTGACAGAAAACAACTCGACTATGAAACTGGAAACGTTTGAAGAAATAAGGCAGAGAAAACAGGAGATCGAGAGAAAAATCGAAGAAGAAACAGGGGAAAAAGAGGGGCCTATAACTCGAAGGATAGCTTCTTCAGGACTATCAGAAGAGCTAAAAGGAAAGGAAGAACTCTACAACAAGGTTAAAAACGCAGAGAGATACATATCAGAAGCCAAGAAAACAATTGAATCGATAAACACAGAAGAACAAAGAAAACTTCTGGAAAAATACAGAGATAAAGGAGTATACACCGGGGAGAAAAAATACCACGATGAAGAGGTCGAAAAAGCGAATAAAATCTCGAAAGCTCTGGAACACTTTCTCGCAACAATAAACGGAAATGAGGGAGACGAAATTTTCTTGAATACCACAGAAGATCCTGGGGAGGACTCTCTGAATAGAAAAAAGATAACCTCAGCGCTCCTCGAGGCTTCAAGAAAGCTTTCTAGATCCAGATCAATTCTGACAACACAGAACAAACCTAATATCACCGAACAGGAATACAAAGAGCTCCGAAAACTAGCTGAAGATATCGAAGAAGAGAGGAAAGAAATCCTAGACACAGCGGAAAAAACGGACCACTATCTAAGAGCTGCCCAGAAGAATATAGAAGAACTGAAAGACTGAAAACCGTGGATTACTCGAAGAAGATAGGCTGCTAACTAATAGTGTACGAATATAGGCTTAAAGCCCTTCAGAGACAATAACAAAGTCTCCTATGGACTTGACTGCTGAGAAAGGTACAATTGTTCTTCCCTGGCTATCCTTCTGAAGACTTTCCTCGTCAAGGTGATCTGTGGTCTGACTGACGAGAATATTCATCAGCTCGCCGGTATCCGCAACAAAAGACACATCCTCAACATTTCCATACTTCTTTCCGTGCTCTTCCGATACTATAGTCTTGCCGATGATCTCGTCTCCTCTAGGATGCTCAGCCATTCTTAGCCACCTATAATAATTATATCTACATACATAATTAAAAACTTGTATGGTGAGAGCCTTCTCAGCCATAGATATAGAGAAGGAAGAAGTACTCCATAAACTGGAAAGAGCTCAACGAAACCTTGATTTAGGATTTTCTGCCGTCAGCGCTGACAAAATGCATATTACCTTGGAATTTTTTCAAGATATAGATCAGAAACAGATCTCCAGAATACAGCAGGCCTTGGAAAACGTGGAAACAAATCCCTTTAACATAGAGCTAAAAGGTATCGGCGCATTCCCTTCTGAAGACCACATAAGAGTAATCTGGGCAGATGTAAGATCGGAGAAAATATACAAACTCCATAGACAATCAAAGCTTCACAATGTCAGTTCCGATAACAAACACGACTTCAAACCTCACGTCACCCTCCTAAGAGTGGATAACATTTCGCCAAGCAAGAAGGCAAAGCTCAGGAGAACGCTCAACGAACACAAACAAACAAGCTTCGGCACCGTAAAGGTGGACAAAATCAAAATGTTTGAGAGCAGCATCAACCAGAAAAGTTCGACCTACTCTGAGATCTCCACACATCATCTATGAGAAACTCTAGAATTCTGATAGTAGCGTCAACTTTTCTTCTCCTACTTTCGGTTTCAAGCCATGAACAAATCAAGGGAACCAATATAGAGGACGTTCAGCCCCAAGATATCGGGGAAAAAGTAAAGATACGGGGTACAGTAGTTTCATTCAATAAATACGGCGCAACGACAATAATGACCTTTTCCGATAGTACAGGGAGCCTAAAAGCTGTCTCATTTGATTCCAATAAAAAGTTTTCAATCGGTCAGAGAATCGAGGCGCGAGGGAAGGTGACTATGTATAAGGGCGAGCTTGAGGTTGTTATTGACTCAGTTTCAAGGGTGTGATCTCCCAGGTAGAACATTATTTCTAAGGTAGGATTCCTTGAGCTGCGATAGGTTAACTGAGGCTATTAGACTGATAGATAAGACATAAAGACCTGAGTTCGAGGGAACAGGTATACCTACTAGAGAGGCCGAAATTATAGCCAGGACTGCCGCGGCACCTTTCTTAACAAGAGATAGGTTGATCAGTGATCCTCTTACATAGGTCGAGGCAAACAACACAGTCGAGGACAAAAAGGCTGTGATCAATGCCTTGTTCACGTACTCAAGCGTGAAGGAGATTCCCTGAGGCTGCCTGAGCGCCAGCAACATACCTGTACCCAGTACAACATACACAGGCAGGTCTTCGACGTATTTTACTTCGGCAAGCTTACCTCCTATAATAATCAGGACTATCGCAGCAACTTTCCTCATAACTGACTGAGAAACAAGACTGCCGTATACCGGTGCCAGTATGGCAACACCAGCAGCACCTAAGATAAGCACGGCCGAGGCCTTTGAAACCTTTCTTCTAACCTCTGCAGCGTTGCCGTTCATCGAGAAAACTACCGCAAGAGCGCCAGCGCCGGCGAAAATCGTCAGTGAAACGGAGAAAATCCTGGAAACACTGCTTAAAGACCCTGAAACAAGCATTGTAGCAAACACACCGTCAACAAGAGGCAGACAAAGTATACTGACCAACCTAGACGTGTCCTCGTCAAAAAAATCTCTCAGATGCCTTGAGGCGCCGTGTGTTATCGAGTCCGAGTTCATACAGAAAAGAAGTTTAACGTGAACGGACTCTGGAATTATTGATTCCAGAAGATCTTAAACATGGTAAAATTAGAATTAATCGGCATGCCAGCAGCTGCAGAATCCTCGATCACAATACTTTGATCGACACAAGTTGCTGACATATTACACCATTTTAGATATGCAGTTAAATAGTTTTCGGAATAATGTGTCTGTTTAAATCTGGGAGGATGTAACTATCTATATGATAGGCTTGATCTTACTTTTCCTGCTTCTCGTGCCTTTCATTGATCTATATCTGCTTGTAGAGATATCCAATATCATAGGGTTCTGGGAGGTAATAGCATTAATATTGATCACCGGGATGGTTGGCGCTGAAGTCATGAGAAGAGAAGGAGCATACGTGTTGAGAAAGGCACAGAGATCTGTAACAGCCGGAGAGATAACACGAAACGTCTTAGAGGGAGTCCTCCTAGTCGGAGGAGGTATACTCCTTCTTTTGCCTGGAGTAATATCTGACATAACAGGACTTTCAATTATAGTAAGGCCTGTAAGGGAGAGAATAGCCGCAAGGATTACAGACAAAGGATCCAAGAACGTACAGGTTGAGTTCAAGAGATTCTAGCTCTATATCAGGATCCTTTGACGTATTCGCGAAGCCGTTCAATATCCTCCCTTACATTCTCTACCTCTTCACTAACCTCCTGCTCCCTTCTCTCTATCTCCTGAATTGTTTGATCAAGCCTGCTGGCGGACCTGTATCCTTTCAAGAATAGAACTAGGGCAAGAAGTACCATCAACACTGCAATAGAGGCCGCCGCTATAATCAAAAGAGGCACTTCATTATCCTGTTTATCCTGAACTTGAACCTCAACAAACCTATCACGTACAGAGAAACTGTAACTACCAGGATCCAAAGAAGTAGAATACCTGAGCTCCTCCACCTCACCTGGCTGAAGAGCTACATCCCAAGTCTTCACAACCACGCCATTTCGTGAAAGATTCACAGCTTCCTCAACAGCAGCGGACTCAGGATTCGCTACCTCAACAGTTATGTTTTGCTCTGAAGCAGATGTATTAGAAGATATCGAACGCACAGATAGGTCCAATTTCTCCTCTTCTTGGGCTGGGAAACCAAAATAGTAAGTTCCATCAAGACTTTCTAGATCGGCCTCATACATGTACGACCCAAGACTGGTGACTACAGAAAGATCTATTCTGCGGCCTGACTCAGTCCTCAGCCGGAGCTCATCAGGAGATATATCATTCTCCTGAACCATTGAATTGCTTACCTCAAAACCAGCTAAGAAAGACTGCGAAGCTGAAACATTCGTAGATCTTATCTCAAACCTCTCTAAAACCGTGAACTGGTCATCTTGGACAGTTTCCACTGAGGAATTAAATAAGATCTCTGAATCGGAGAAGCTGCGGTCTGAAACAAAGTTCAGTCCTCTCATCAACGAAGATCCTTCGGTGTTTATATCCACTTCTTGACCCTCTGAAAGATTCTCTATTCTCGCGGTAGCTGAGCTGCCGTTGTCCAACTGGATTTCAACCGTAATATTCTCATTCTCTGGAGGTTTATCCTGTTCATCCTGTCCGGTGCCCCCGAAACCTCCAGAAGGTGATCCACCTCCTCCTGATCCTCCGCCTCCTGAACCACCTGAACTTCCACTAGATCCGCCGCCGGAACCTCCACTAGACCCACCCCCAGATTCCTGATCATCCGAATTCTGTTCATCGTTCTGATCCTGGTTCTGATCATCTTCCTCCTGATCAGTATCATCCGAGTCCTGATTCTCGACGCAGGACGATGAAGAGGAATCAAACCTACAGTCTAAGGCTTCGGAACTGCCTCTTGAGAACTTCAATGACTCCGATGTATTCACGCCATCTACAAACAGGAAAAACCTTTGACCAGAATCCTTTAGTTCTACATTAAGATCATAAAATCCGGTATCGGTCGTATTCTGAGTAGCTAAAATACCGCCGCTTGAGTTTCTGAATGTGATGTTTGCCCCGGTGATAGGGGAGCCGGTTTCAAAGTCTGATACCTCTCCATAGATCCTGTGTGGAAGGTTAGGTTGACTAACGGCGAGCCCTGTCAAGCTCAGCAATGCAACTAAGATCAGGGCTTTGTCAAACCTCACTTAACCACCAAGAGGTACTCTATAAGTCTGATTTTCTCCATTTGGCACTTCCGCCCAGTAAGCTCTTCCTACAATGATTTTTTCATTTATAGTTCCATCAGAATCCTTTACAGGGTTTTCTAGGTCTATGATTCTGGAGCCGTTTCTGTACTTCTGGCCGTAAATAGGGCTGACCTCAGCGTCCACGTTAACAAACGCATCTTCAGTACTCGGTCTCTGATTAAACTCCTGGGTGTTACCGATGAGGTTCCATTCGTTTGTCAGATTGGTTCCATATTGATCAAGCTCCTGGCCTTGAACAGGGTTTGTAATTGTGTTATTGACGTTTGGTGCGAGTGTAAAGTTCTCTGAAACATTTACAATATATCCTTTACCTCCTTGTACAGTATTGAAGTCATTTTCTGGAGCCTCAGGATCATATATATCCCATCCATCTTCACCGTAGGACCATACTGCGTTCAGCCTTGAAACATCAAAAATCTCGTCTATTCTTATATCTGACTTTGATGTTAGTGGGAACGAGACAAAGTTCCAACCCTCAACCATTTTTCTCCGGAACGTGTTGACTGTAATATTCTCCTTCCGAAGGTTTTCCAGCTTATTACCTGCTTTATCAGTTAAATTAACCGTTGAGGTGAT
>CAYMJB010000036.1:0-5521 GCA_964391005.1 uncultured archaeon
ACGAAACAGCTGATGTAGATGTCAGAGTGACTTCACAGGTTGCAATAGATATCACGCCTGAGAACCTGAACTATCCATTTGTTGATCTAGGTGAACAGGAACTTGTCTCAAACGAAAGCTTCAGATCAGTAACCATCAGGAACACAGGTTCAGAGTCAATTGACAGAGTCTGGGTGAACGCATCGACACCAGTAAACGACCCATTTGGTGACGGATCAGGAACATTTGAAGCTGGAAACTTCTTCCAGATCAACATTTCCGAATCAACGGTCAACAGGTTTTCAGGCCAGACTCCTGACGCAGCAAGCTCGTACCATTACGTCAACAGGATTGAGTACCTGTTCCAGGACGAGGATGAAGTTCCAAGCTTCATTGAAGCACCGAACGGAACAGATGAGGTTACGATCGGTGGCTCAGGCGGCGGATCAGGTACAGCGCCCTCTGAGATTGAGAAAGGAGCTCTAAGAGTCGGGGGACAAGAGTATTACTTTGTGATACTTGAGGATCCCAGCGGAGGATGTACAGGTGCAGGTACTGCCGAAATCAGAATCGGCGACACACCATTCACATCAAGTCAGGAGGGAACTCTTGACTTTACAGACGATGGACCTGACGACCAGCCTATTGACTACACAGTACACACTATTAGTGAAGTCGAAGCCGGAAACGGGGTTGGCGTAGTTGAACCAGTTAACAGCGACCCAAGAGTTGACCTAGGAAGTAGGCAGTATTCACTTCTGACATCATGTGACCCAGCTGTTGCGGATGACAGAGAGAATGTTCTCAGAACACGCTACAATCCTACAGCATCAGCATTTAACGACCTGAGTGCAAACGGTGGAGGAACACAGTTTATCTTCTCCGCAAGCACAGAGGCCAATTCAATTCAGCCAAGCCAGTTCATTACACTGGATACAGCTGTAGAAGTCCCAAGAGGAGTAGATCAGGGACAAATGCAACAGGGAACTTTCAGAGTGTACGTGACATCTGACAACCAGGCCTAGAACGTCCAAGCACATTCCCGTTTCTTCTTTCTTTTCTTCTTGATTGAAAGACTTTTTATCCTCAAGAAACCAAGTTAAATTACAGATGTCTAGTAAGTACGATGACTATTCTGACGAGCAGCTTTCCGAGACTGCAGAAATGTTCAGCGACAAAGCCCAAAGTATGGAGAACCAGATACAGAACGGGTTTATAGGACAAGAAGATGTTATCAGAAAAGTGCTTCTAACCGTTATTGGAGGAGGTAACGTGCTTCTGGAAGGTGTACCAGGTCTTGGAAAGAGCCTTCTTGTAACATTGCTTTCTGAAACCGTCAAAGCTGAAGGCGATGAAGATGATGCCGAACAAAACAGGATCCAGTTTACACCAGATCTTCTGCCTTCAGATATTGTCGGCGTTGAGGCATATAATGAGGACAAAGGATTTTACGTTGAGAAAGGTCCTATATTCTCAAACTTTATCCTTGCTGATGAGATAAACAGAGCTCCTCCAAAGGTTCAGAGTGCAATGCTTGAGGCCATGCAGGAGCACAAGGTCTCAATAGGGGATGAGACCTTTCACCTGCCAGAACCCTTCTTTGTAATGGCAACCCAGAATCCTACAGAGCAGGGAGGAACCTACCCGCTTCCAGAGGCACAGATAGACAGGTTCATGTTCAAAATTTATCTGGACTACCCCAAGAAGGTAAATGAACGTAAAATCATCGATATGAACGCAAACATAATGGATGATGAAGACTTCGGAGTTCACGCTGTCGTCACTAAGAGCGATATTACAGGGATGCAGGAGTTCTCAAAGCACGTCAGAATCAGCGAGGAAGTCAAAGCATATATAGTGGATCTTGTGGACGCATCTAGAAGTCCGGCTGAATACGGTCTTGAATACGACGAGTTCATAGAATGGGGTTGCACGCCAAGAGCATCAATCAATCTTGCTCTAGCAGGAAGATCTCATGCACTGTTCAGAGGTAGACACTACGTAACGCCAGAGGACATCAGAGAGGTTATAAAGGACGTTTTCATACACAGAATAATGCTTAACTATGAGGGCGAAGCACGAGACATAGAAGTAATAGACATAATAAACGACATAGTGGACAACGTCCCTGTCAGATAGCCGATTTTTTATTACAGCGTATCCGAACCATATATGTGGGAGACGAAAAGATACCTTCTTCCAATCAAATTACAGAGGAGATAGACACTGAAGTGAAGAGAATAGCTGAGCTATTCAGGTTTGCCTTAAAGTACAAAGAACAGTTCCAGGCATCAGGGATAGAGTTCTCCGACCTAAGGGAATACCTGCCTACAGACGACGCCTCAAGGATTGACTGGAAGAACTCCGCAAAGTCACAGGACCTGTTTGTAAAGGAGTATGAGGAAGAAGTTGACATGGATGCATACATCATTCTAGATGCATCCGATTCAATGATGTTTGGAACCACTGATAAACTAAAATCCGAGTTTGCAGCCCTACTGGCTTCGGCGCTGGCATATGCTTCGGTCGACGCAGGGATTAACGTAGGTCTTGGAATCCACGCCGAGAGCAGCCTCAACCTTTCACCTGACGGAGGTCAACCACAGTATCAGAGAATTCTACACGAGGTCACACACTTCAAAAACTACGGAGGGAAGTTCAACCTCGAACAGGCACTTAACGACACCATAGGACAGGTAAAGGAGGGTACGGCAGTATTTCTAATATCCGATTTCCTAAGCCTAGACGGCGAATGGAAGTCGAAAATGCAGCTTGCAAACATCAAGTTCAGACACTTCATGAGCATTATGGTGAGAGACCTCAGAGACTATAAGCTGCCAGAGTCAGGTAACTTCCGATTTGAATCACCAGATGGATCCAAGCAAATGGTTGCAGATACCTCAAAGATAGCCGAGGAATTCAACAAAAAAGCTGAGAAGAGGGAGGCAAAACTCAAGGACAAGATAAGAGAATCAGGCTCAAGCCAGCTAAAGATAGATACAAGAGACAGTATAGCGTCTAAATTTACAGAGTTCTTCGAAAGCAACGGAGGTGAATGGTAGATCAAACTTATCCTAACAAACCAGTACGCTGAGCTCTTACTTCTTGTCAACGGCATTGCGGTGCTGCTCTACTATGCCGCAAAGAAGAGAAAAAAGCAGAGGGCAATGAAGTTTGGAAACTACGAAACCCTCGAGAAGGTTGCCGGAAAATCATTTCTCAGCTCCAACAAAATAATGCTGCTTCTCAAGATGGCTGCTATCACATCACTGATACTAGGTATCTCAAGTCCCGTACTACAATACCAGGCACAGGCAACAGGATCTGATTACGTGATAGCTGTAGACACGTCTTCATCCATGCTTGCAACTGATCTGGAGCCTACAAGACTTGAAGCCGCAAAATCCGTCTCCAGAACCTTCACGAGCCAGCTCAGCAACCAGACAGAGATCGGATCCCTCAGCTTTAGCGGAAGGATCAACAATAAAACACAAGTAAAAGCCGACAAAGAGGAAGTCAGAGAGTTCATATCAAGGTACGAGGTCGGAGCATATGCAGGAACAGCGATAGGGGACGCAGTATACACCTCGACAAACATGCTGATAAATACAGATGAAAACCGGACACTGATACTGATAACAGATGGAATCAGCAACACCGGAAGATCGGTAAATGAGTCAATCCAGTATGCACAAGATAGACAGGTAAAGATTAACACCATAGGAATTGGAGAATCAAAGGAAAATGAACAGACAACAAACAGCTCGGAAATACAATACCCTAACCTGAACTCATCTCGCCTAAGACAGATCTCAAACGCAACAGACGGAGCATACTCAACGGTTACATCTCGAAAAGAGCTTGAAGACACTCTACTCAATATGGAGGAGACAACAGTTGATACAGAACTATCGGATCCTCTAATATTTCTAGCGCTCATACTCCTGTTGGGAGAATGGATACTGGGAACAACAAGATTTGATGTCCTACCCTAACCATTTATTGCCGTAAACAAATTCCTAAATATGGCTCAGCACGAAAACCTTTCAACAAATGAAATAGTGGAGGCAGTGACAGGAACAGTTGAAGACCTCAAGAACTTTGTCAATCAAAAGTCACTAGAAGTAGAGCAGATAGAGAATCTTGAGAAAGCAGAAAAAAATGCAAAGAACAGGAAAACCGCGGTCGAGTTTCTACAAAGAAGACAAAACTCTCTGAGAGAGGAGGCAAAAATTGAAGAAGCTGAGAAAGACATTAGGGAAGCTGAACAGATTCTAGAGGAGTTCAATCAAACAAACGGAAATTCAAGAACCAGTCATAACCTTGAGGCATCGCAGATAATGGAGATACTCTCCAGGCAGAGCGAAGGTGTCCAAAAGGTTATTAAGGACGGGGACTTCACAGTAGAAGAATTAAGAGAAGTTAAAGAATCTGAAGAAATGTATAAAAATAGAAGTTCGGTGTTGAATGAGATAGAGCATCAAATAGATATAATAAATAAGTCTGAAAGCGTTAATCAAGCTGAGGGAGAAATAAGAAAATTAGAAGAAAGCTTATTAGATATCAAGACTGGCTCAAATAATACAACAGAAAAACAGGATTACAAGAATCAAGAGGATGGCTACGCCCATACTGTTGTCGACGCTAGACATAGTGACCATCCAAAGAAGCTTGACGAACTCAGCTCTAAGGTTAATGATCTAAAAGAGGAAAAGGAAGATTTACTGATAACCAACATAAAGCTTGCAAGCTTGCTAGCTGAACTTGTTGACGAAGACACAGAATTAGAGCGGGAAAAAGATGAAACTGAAGAATCTAAAGGCTCTAGAGTAAATTCAAACGAATCAACTCATCAAGATAACGAAGAGGATGAGACTCCTAAGGAGAATCAAGAGTTTAATATTCAAAATGTGGTATCAAAAAATCCTGAGGAAGCACTTCAGGATCTTAAACAAAGTTCAGAGACAAAGGAAGAATTTAGACAGATTAACCGTAAAGTGAGAGATTATCTTTTGAGCGAACTCGGAACCAACTTTGAAAAGAAAAAGCTCAAACAGACTTCCACGCTTGATTTACTCAAGCTTTACTCTACAGCAAAAGAAGATAACTCTGATACTTCAGAAGCGGAGGATAACATAGATTCAGATGACTCCAAGAATGAAGAAGAGATGGAGAAAGAGGCGGAGGAAGATTTGGAGATGTTAATGGGGGCAGGAATATCCAGTACTGGAGACAATGAGGGAAACGATATCAAGGCCAAGGTTACTGAGGTAGAAAGCCAGATTAAAGATAAATTAAGAAGACATAAAGGAGATCAAGCTGAAGAGACAGATAGCGGTCAAATAAAAAGTGAGAAAGTGCTTGATCTGCTTGATACATACCGAGATCTCTCCAGCCATGAGGCTGTGATAAAAAGCGCTCATGTGGTGAAAGCCTACCTTGAGTACAAAAAAGGAATCAGCCGGGAGCTGACTTATTCTGAGCTTTCAGACAAGCTAGATGATTCTAGAGAAAATGAGGAAAAACTGGCGGAATACTTCAG
>CAYMJB010000037.1:0-5480 GCA_964391005.1 uncultured archaeon
GCTCTTACTCCTGGCCCGACGTCTTTCTGGTCGAACCATGAATGTACGCAGTGTTTGCCGCTTCTGACGGCAATATCTTTCCTATCAAGCATGAGAGCTACCTGATGAGGATCCATACCGTCCACCCAGAACGTTACAACACCTGAACCGTTTGAAACATACGAAACATCTTCAATACCAGAAAAACCCTGCTCCAGCTTCTCCGTCAGCTGATGCTCATGCTTCTCCACCTTACTCATACCTATATCGGATAGGTAGGAGGCTGCTTCACCTAAGCCGATAAACCCTGCTACATTAGGTAGACCTGCTTCAAAACCGTATGGAAAATCCCTTCGCTTTCTACTAAACTGAGTGGTATCCTCAACGGCTCCACCACCCGTGTTCAGCGGCTGAAGCTTTTTTTGAGCTCTTTCAGATACGTAAAGACCTCCTGTTCCTGAAGGACCAAGCATCTTGTGACCGGAAAAAGCCAGGAAATCAACCGGCATCTCAGACACGTCTAAAGGCATATGTGGGGTGCTCTGCGCAGCATCAACCAGTGTGTAGGCACCCTGCTCTCTAGCAATCTGCGCGGCCTTTTTAACCCTGAGCTCCATTCCATCAAGGTTGGAGATATGAACCAGACTGACAAGATCACCTTTGGAAACCTCAGACTTCAAGGCTTCGAGATCAAGACCGTTCTCAGTTTCCAGGAAAACAGTATCACAGTTCTTCCTCTGCCACGGAGTAAGATTAGAGTTATGCTCCCTATCCGACAGAAAAACCTTCTGAGCATCAAAACCTCGTGCCACAGTATTGATGCCTTCTGTAGTACCTGAGGTAAGCATCAGGTTCTCGGAGTCAGTGCCGACAAAATCCGCTACCTTCTCTCTGGACTCCATAAGCTTTTCAGATGCCTTCTCTGACAGAGAATGATGGGATCGGCCAGGACACGCAGGATACTCCCTGTAATACCTCTCGACCGCATCAATAACACAATCAGGTCTGAGGCTCATACAGGCACTGTCCAGGTATGTCAATTCAGTTTCTCTTAAGGGTGGAAAGTCTTCACGTCTCATTCAGGCATCCAGAATCTGATTGATTCCCTGATTTCACCTAGAACCCAAGTATCTGAAGCCTCTGAAAGCGCACACCCTGCATCCGAAGCAGGGCTACAGCTGCCATACACAAGAAAGTTATACACACTCACAACAACAAAAACCCCTGCAACCAGAAAAACAGCTACAAGAGACCACGTTACGTAATCCATGTAACTGTTCAGAAATGCGGCCAGCCTTCTATCCTTATCCATCGCCTTACCTATGATAGTGGATTTCAGACGGGTCTCAAAATCCGCATCACACTCACCTGTCTTCACTCTCTGCGTAAAACAATCAAGAGACTCTCTAGCCAACTCCCTGTAACTGGAGAAAAATATCCCCAGGAACCCAAACACCAGAAACGAAAGAAGACATAACATACCTACACTGAGCGACTTTACCGCATTTAGGTTCTATGGTACAAACATCCAACACCCTTTCACAGCTGTCAGGCAGTTAAAAAGAACAAAATATGTATTGGGATTTAGGGCGTTTTATGATGTGTTCATCTTATTTTCAGATGTGTTGATCTTCAACTTCTCTCTGCCCTGAAGGGTTTCCATGTTCTGTCTGTAATTCGTCAAATATCGGCCAGCCATTCTAGTGTCTTCTCCGCTGTGTCCAGCAACAATTAGAGCATCATACCCTTCTGAAAAGGCATCGTTCACAATGTGTAAAAGTCCCTGATCTCTGCTATATTCAGAAGCTGGAGCAGTCTTGTTTGCCTGTACAAGCTCGGACACAAGAGAGTTTGCTGCTGGACCTCCTACAAGGACTAGGTTTTTGCTGTTCTTAAGCTTGTCTACGTCTCTATCATCATCAGAAGCAACGTAGTCTTGATTCCATTTTACAGGTTCTCTTTCGCTTTTCTGAGTGCCTGACCTGTTTAGGTATCCGTCTGCCTGGGTAAATGCAAGACCACCAATTGACTGAGACTTAGGAACCCGGAGATTTATTTGCCCTTGATCTTCGGTATCTTGGATGGCGTAGGTTCCATAGGAAGACCCAAAGATCTGCGTATCCTCGTCTGATTCCAGTTCTTTGGTACTGTATCCTCTCACTCCTGTGTAGCCGATGTGCCTTGGTTTACCTATCTGAATGTGGGACTCACTTTTATCAGTGGCCGGAGCTACAATAAGAGCGTCTTCACGACCTGCGTCATCTTCCGGCTCCATTGCGACTGCCGCAGGTCCCCTAAGCAAGCTTCCAGACACAGGGTTTCCGGTTCGTGGATTATACTTTAGGTCCATAAGTCGAAGCACACCACCACTCTCATATTCAGAGGCCTCAAAGCTCCTGGAATCCTCACCTGTATCTACTTCTATTTTATTGTCGGATTCAGTTGCATTATCACCGGCCTCAAATGCCATGCCTAGAATCATTCCATCACGGAGATTATTGTTGGAAAATGTGCCTTCTTCTAAAGATCTTGTCTGTGTCTCACCGTCAGCGTACAGGATGTGAAGTGTGCCGTCTCCAGATCCGTCAAAGCTCAATTCACTGCTGCTTCCATCCAGTACGACAGGTATGTTAAGCGGCTTATGACCGTAGCTATAGGTAAGTTGACCGGCTTTCAGCACCTTTGGGATGCCCTGACTTAGCTGAACAGTTTGCGGGGCGGTTCGATCCGTTGAAGGAAGTTCAATCCTTCCGGACACCTTTACAGGTTTGTAGAGAGAAATGATACCTCCATAACCTGTATCTACACCCGGGAATATTGATGTCTTACCAGTATCTACGTCTAACTCTTTATCTCCTGTGCTTACATCAGCCGAAGATCCATAGCTGACTTTAAATTGAGGTGAACTGGCACTGCCAAAGTCATCGCCCCCGAAATCATCACTATCTCCTTCAAGCACAAAGTTATACTCTTGGCCATCAACAACCTCGGTTCCTGCGTAATACTCATCGCCTGTTCCAAACTCAGCATCAGTTCCTTCCTGTGCATCCAGATCAACTTTGAATGATTCCCCGCTCTTCAAATCATTCAATTCGATAGTTGCATCCTCGCCCTGGGTAATTTTACCTTTTGAATCTCTATCTATATTCTCTACTTCCCAGAAGTTTGAGAAATCTCCTGCATCAACAGCCAAGTACTCGTCCTCATCTATAAGGGATCCTTCTTTAATATGTATCTTATCGCCGTCTTCATCAGCTAGCATACCTCCCTCCAGAAATCCTGTCTCAGGAGTTGGGTCATAGGCAAACGGAATTCTGGCCATCCTTCTTGTACCGCTGGTAAAGCCGATTTGGACTGCTTCATCTCCGTTAGGAGTAAATACAGCGGAGCCTACATTACCTCCACGGCTTCGTCCATCAGGTTTTATGCCTCCGAAATGAAATTCCACGTCGTCAAAAACTTCATTGGAAAATTTATCTCCTGCTCTGACATAACTGCTTCCTTGGTCGGAAGCTCCTACAGCAATTTCAATGCCAGAAAGCTCATGTACTTCAGAGGATATATCATTGCCTTCATCGTTTACATTCACTCCTTCAAGCCTGACAAGAGTGCCTTCAATGTCTTCACCATCTGCCTGCATTGGTTCGCCGGTTTCAAGCCTAATTTCGCGGCTGCCAGAGGATAGTTTGACAATACCCCGTGCTTCATCTCCGGTTCTTATGATTTCCTCAACTCTAATTTGGTTGTCCCCAAAGGTTTCTTGTTCACCCTCCTCGTATTGAGACATGTCTCCGTCTATTTGTATAGCTGCTTTTTCCGGGGAAGTAACACCCACTACCTTGATGGAGACTTCTTCCTGACCAACCATCAAATCCTTGGATTGCCCGGTTTCAACAGAAAGCTCCTCGCTTGAACGATACAAGATAAGTTGATCCTCATTGCCAGAAGTAAATGAGCTATCTCCTATCGTAAAATCTGTTCCAAACAGAGTTAAGGTCTCACCGTAGACGTTTTGATTCCTATTGTCCTCCTGAGAATCATCATCAAACCTAGCGCCCTCACCAAACTTGGCCTGAAGGCGGTAAAGATATCCTGAGTCATCCATGGAGGCCATCTGCTGGAATGAAATTTTACCTGGATTATTGACGTATAGGAAAGGATTTTTTTCTCCCTCAGTATCTCCTGGGGTGCCAAACAGTATTCTCTCCTTGCCAACGTGTATATACTGGGTGATTTCCTGTTGAGAGCCGCCTGAAAACACCTCTCCCGTATCAAGCAACTCAAGATTATCACCGGTAATCGTTGACTTGACAGAATCTATTTTCTGACCTGAATATACGTGTTCTCTGTTAGTATTGAGCGTAACGCCGTTTTTGACGGCCCAAGATGACTGGTGAACCTCACTTGAATGAGCGGGGGTTTGTTCTGGTATCTGGTTTCCTAACTGGCCTGTGATCTGTGCTGCGGCGACTACATCAGTTGAGAGAGCATCATCTCCAACTATCACTGTTGAGTCAATCCTCTCGTCCTCTCCTACAAAATGGTGTGGATAACTAGCCAAGCCTGGATTTTGGGTAGAGCCCGCTGCCGCAGAATAAGAGGTTGAACCGGCTAATAACGCGCCAAGCATTGCAGCCGAGGCTATACCTCTCTTCGAAGCCTTCTTCAGCTTCTCAATCTCAACCATGATACCTCACCAAAGTATCATGAAGAGGTGTTGAACTTGATTTAGCTAGTTTGCACGTGCTATCAGACATGTACAGATCTGAATGGAAAAGCGTACTTTCAGCTCTACTCTGCATTTTCAGCATAGGAAGGATACTGCTTTGTCTCTGGTTTAATGACTGCGGTACAAACATCCAACACCTGCAGTATTTAGACATCAAAAGCAAAAACATGCTTATGAGCAGAGTGCTTCTGGTGGGCTGGGGATTTCCTCCTGACATCGACGGAGGCCTAGATATCCACGTATACAATCTGTTCAACCAGCTGAAGGAAGCAGAAAGCATAGAAGTTGCTCTGGCCCTGCCTGAAGAAAGAGCTCCAGAAAAAGACGGCATAATGCCGGTTGCTTCAGGCAGTGGAAGTATCAGGTGGCGGGCGATGAAAATGAGCTCTCATATAGCGGAGATCGCGAAGAACTACGATATAATACATACTCATGACTGGTTTGGCGCCGAAGCAGGATTCAAGGCGAAAAAATACTCAAACTGTAGATGGGTTTCAACATTTCACTCAATATCATCAGACCGTACAAGAGGGGAATCACAAAACAGCCTTGAAGAAGTAACCGTCCAGCACTCAGACACGGTACTAGCTGTCAGCAGGAAACTCTCAAACGAAATAAAAGAAATATACGGATATAAGCCAGAAGTAGTGCGCAACGGTTTCTCAAAGCCTGAGTCTTCTGGAAAAGACGTAAGAAAACAGTTAGGTATTCAAGATAAGATGGTATTTTTCGTTGGACGCCACGCAGAACAAAAAGGGATAGAGCATCTACT
>CAYMJB010000038.1:0-5478 GCA_964391005.1 uncultured archaeon
CAAAGAGATCAATCTCTTCGGCAAGACCTTCAGACTCCAGTTTTGGGTTCGAAGGTGCTATTATACAGTCTCCTTCCTCGAGCTCCCTGACAGGCTTCGCTTCAATCTCATGTCCTTCGGTGACGAAAACGCTGTGATCGCCTGTTACAGAGATTTTTCCACGGGAAGTGTTGACCTCGAACACCTCTTTATCGTTCTCGTGCCTGATCAAGGCTGAAACATCCCTGAACTCGACGTCGCCAGACTCCCTATCAAACGAGACAGCCTCTATATCATCACTAAATTCTCTGCTGACCTCAAATCCATCTTCCCTGGTTTCAAAACCTTCCTGATCAAAGACTTCGTCTATCAATTTATCAGCTCTCGGGGCTCTGACCTCGCCGTTTTTCCTGACCACTAAACGTGTATCTTTGGTAATACTTCGCGCCCCAGTCATGTCCGGCAAGAACTGTCTGGAGAAGTTTAAAAGACCATCCATCATCATTAATATCGCATCCTCATCACCATCGCAGTTGTTTGTAACCAAGTTTTCAGAGGTGACAAAGCTGTGAGTATTTTCTACCTCTATATCGTACATGAATCTTTCTTCTGATTTCTGTATCGTCTTTGATTGTATTTCATCATATACAACCTGATCTTCTACATCAATTCTTGGTTTTCCTACCTTCTGGTAGTCCTGTTCCAACGTTTTCTGCTTTCTGTCAAGTGTAAAACCTACTTCCTTACCAAACTTTGCTGCAAACTTCGATCTGATATGAAGCTTATGTGATACAAAAGTCTGGCCCTCATAGTGCCCCTCACCGTACTTATCAAGAAGTATTCCTCCTGCTTCCCTCTCACTCGTAGAGAACCTTGCAAATATTCCAAATCTCTTAAGCAGAAGGTCGATATCGTCCAGCAACTGTCGCGAGACTGATGTTGCGTTTACATGAAGCTTTCCTTTTTCTACAGCCCCATCACCGGCAAAGTAAGCGGCCAGCATCGGCTTGATTTTTTCTTTAGGTAAAGATTTAGCAAGTTCTGGAATCTTTTTGGAATGAGCATCCTTTCCGCAGCCAAGATTTTCAAAGACCTCGTATACGATTCTAGAGCTTACGGTCAAGATGTGATCGCCTTCTGAAGGAGAAATACCAAATACCTCTTCCACACATTTCTCCATATCCTCTTTGATTTCCTTCTCACCGAATGCGAAACACACCTGATAGAACTCCTCACCTTGGGATTCGGACTTTCTAATATATCCCTCTGCTAAGTAATAACCTATCAACTTCATGAAATGCCTGTCTATATCCACTGCGTTGTCTATCTCAACAGAATCTCTCTTGGCTGCAACAGAGGCGCCATCAGGTATTCTGTATGTTTTATCTGATTTATCTGAGAGCCTGTCTAGAATCTTGATTGGTGCGCTCTTTCTGTATCTGTAGTTGCTCAACGTTTTTTTGCTCATTTGCAGTTTGTCTGAAGCATTTTTGAGACCTCCAAGATCCTCAATAAGCTTGTCAAGTATTTTAGTAGCGTCTCGTACCACCAGATCCTCAATATTTAGGAAATCAGTAAGGCGTATCTTACTAACATAGTTAGGGTTGATTTCTGTCTCTAGAGGCGTAATAAGCTCATCTCCTTCTTCAACAGCCCGAGCCTTCTTTACACCTTCAGCAGTTTTGACACGGTGATCAGGGAAAACTGTAATCTCCCTGCCTGACTTAGTTTTAAACTTGACCTTGAACTCTTGGGCAGGGGTTCTGTACACTTTGGAAGCCTCGGAGGTCATAATTTTGCCTTCCTGCTCTGAGAGAACCCTCAAGTCTATATCCTTTTCTAACGTACCTGTGCTGTCAGCTTCCTCACTCTTGGTTGCCTTCTCAAATATCTCCTTTAGTTGTCTACTTGAGCCATCAGCCAGCTTCACCTCCTCACCTCCAGGAAGACAGTTTCTTCTCTTTCCGGCGTGCCAGTATGGGTGTGCGTATATTCCCTTGGCTTCTGTAAATCCTATTATACGTCCTACCGTTCCTCCGGATGTGTGAGGTGCAAGTCCGATTACAAGCTCTCCAACCAAGTCTTCTTTTTCCTCAACCTCGTAGAACGGCGGAAGATCGTAAAAGTTTTCCAGAAGATCGTCTACAAAGTCACAGACCTTCATCATGTAGTTTGCTGCTGAAAGAGTCTTATCTGAGTCAGGTATGATTATGTCTTGAGGCTTTAGCTCAAGTATCTGATCCTCTCTTTCCAGTTCTTTACCTTTGTAGTCTTGTTTGTATCCGATATCCCTGAGTTTCTCCACCGAGACATCTATCTCACGTGGCTTGAAATGTGTCATAGGCAGGTCAGATGCGTCGTATCTTACGGTAGCGTCCTTATTGACGTACAGGCCGTACTTCTCTCTGAGGAGGCCTTTTTCTATAGGTTCCACATGCTTGTGCTCTGAGGTCATCCCTCTAAACGACTTCAGTAACTCAGGAGGTTTATTTACGCCTAGGTTTTCCATGGATTTGTCAAGCATGCTCTTAACATCGATCTCAGTCTGTTTGTATCTTCTGAATCTTTCGTTACCGCAGCTTGGACATGAATCAGGTTCATGATCAATTTCCTTGCCGCAGTCTGTACAGAACCAGATCTCGTCCGCGGAAACATTACATTCTCTGCAGAACGAGTAGTAAGTTATTTCCCCACATTCAGGGCATCTGTTGTGGATTATTGACTCTTCCACAATACCTTGATCTCCGTTCATTGTCTGATTGTAGGCAGCTGATACATTACGCATCCTGCCTCCTTCCTCCTTGCCGCATGGAAACAGAAGCTGTGGGTCGCCGTTCAAGGTTCTTTTCTCAGCTTTCTCCGGTCTACCCATCCTTCCTCCGATATAATGAGGTGCCTGATCCCTGTGTCTGTAACCAGAAACATCGGACACAAGCTCCTGCAAACCTTCACCACTATTAATTTCCTTTAGACCCTTCTCCAGACGGTCCTTATGGTTCAAAACCTTTTTCAGAACCTTCAGGTCCTCTGACTTTACCTTTATTTGGTCTCCATCCTGTTTATGCTGTACAAGTATATCTTCAAGGCATTTCTTCGCCTTAGAGCCTGTGATCTTTCCGTTGTTGACCTCTGTGACAAGTGCCTTGAATCTTTCCGGAGTGGTTTCCTTCCAGTGGTACTGCCATCGGGGATGCAGAGGTATATCCAGAACATCACTTATCTTGAACGCTTCCTCTGGTGTAGGTATTTTACCATCAAAATCCTTTCCAAGCTTTACATCCTGCTCTTCAAGAGCCTTATTCATCTCCTTCTCCCACCACTCCTCCACATATGGAGAGGGTAATAGTTTCTTCCCGTTCTCAACAAACTCTCCGTAGGGTACAAGTACATCCCCGAGGAACAGGATTTCCTCGACTTCTTGTTCAACCTCTCTGGCTTTCTCACGTGTCTCAACCTTCAGAACATCGCCGTTCTCAAGCCTGACTACAGGCGGATGAATAGTATCACAGGGTGTGCCAACTGTGGCTTTACCAGGATACTCCATCTTCATCTGAGTACCTATAGCCAGAAACCTCTCTGTAATCTCCATGGTCGCAGGATGAAACGATACAGCCGCAAGGCCGTTGGTTCTGGAATGACCGTACCTGAGCCTGAAACCTCCTTTCTCACCGGGATGAGCAAACACAGGTCTCCCCGCGGTTAACGAACCTAGGTACTTGTCACTAGGTGTGTACTGATCCTTGGATTCTTCGTCACCGTCTTCATCTTCATCGTCGCCGGAGGAGTGAATCTCCTTCTGAAGCTCCAGATAATCCTTTATCCAGCCCCAGTGCTCCAGACCAAACTCGTCTCCCCATTTCTTGATCCTCTTCTTGATCTTAGAAGCCTTCAAAGGCAATCCATCAAGATATACAAGACACATTCCTCCTCTAATTCTATTGGTTTCAACCCTGTCAAGATCCTTGTAGTTTGAAACATCAAGATCCTCCGTAGGAGATCCTGTAACTTCTATAGGTACGTTAGATGCGATCTTCTTGGTCTCCTCACGGGTAGGATTGTACTGCTTGGCGGTAACCCTGTTATAGTAGTCTTCGACCTCGGTAGCATAACGATTCACAACCGTATCAGAGGGCTTAAACTTGTCAAGACCGACTCCAATTCTTACATAATCCGCAAGCAGTGTGCTCATCGCTGATGCTGTTCCTCCTGCAGATCTTATAGGACCTGAGTAATAAACAGCAAGGTATTCTGAGCCATCATCATTTTCACGTATGCTGATATCTCCTATTCCTTCAAGAGGAGCTGTCGTAATACCTCCGGTCATATAGGATACTCCAACCCTGATTCCTGCGTTACATGCCCTCTCTTTGGAATCAAACTCGTAGAAGTCTCCCTCAGCTATCTCCCTGGCTATCTGGAAGGAAACCCTTTCATCGTTCTTACCATACTCCTCCTCAAGTTCTCTGATTCTCTCCGCAACTCCTTGATTCTCAAGTTCCTCAAACATAGCGGCTATTACAAGGCTTGAGGCTTTCTCCGGAAGATCCTCCGCAACAGGTATATCTATTCTTTCCTCAGGATCCCTGGACTGATTCCTGGCTTCCTCACCGAGATCATAAGCCTCCTCAGTTCTCTCACGTATCGTCTCAAAGTAATCATCTAACTCCACTAACCTGCCACCTCATTCTCCTGAAATTCCTCTAGAATTTGTTCAAAACTCCCTGTAAAAGCATTTAGATTCATATAATCGACTTCTTCTCTGTTCTCAACCATGTATGATTTATCTGCCTGCTGCGCTATATTCACGTCGTTTTCACCATTTCCAAAAAATACTATCTGTTCTACTCCAGTTTGTTTTAGATCTTCCAAAAGATGGCTTTTTTCTTCAGCATATTTTGTTTTCTCAGGACTTGAAAAGCCGTCCTCGTCAAATTCCAACATCCATGTCGGGAAAACGTATTCAATACCAAGTTTTTGTGCAGCGTGTTTTGACAGGCTGGTAGAGGTATGTGATACTATACCTGTCTCAAATCCTTTGCTCTGACACATTTCAATAAGTTTCTCAGCCTTGTCTCTCAAGTCCAGGAATCTTGTGTTGTACCATTCAATAAATTCTCCTGTAGTTCTGAAAGAAGAATTCTGTATCATATTGTTCCACAGACTCAGATTTTTAGTTTCAAATTCCTCTGTATTGATTTCATTGTCTTTCCAGTCTCTAACCCGGCTAAAATATGATTTCGGAGGCTCTCCTGAGAGAAGATGTATTCCTGACCAGTAACCGATTTCTACTTCTCCTTCCGAGGTCTCACCCTCAAGCAGCTTTCTCATATGAATCGGCTCCGCTTTCTCAGGAACCTTTCTCTTACCGTAGGTCAACGTACCCTCAAGATCCATCAAGGCTACAGCGTCTGATGAAAAGTCATTCACGTCGTCTACAACTTTTGTCATTAGAACTGTTTGACCTCCGTGTTCCTGTTTTTGAAGTTTACCAGTGTCACC
>CAYMJB010000039.1:0-5302 GCA_964391005.1 uncultured archaeon
TTCCTGTCTCACTTCTAGGTCTTAAGCCATCCTGCAGAATGTCATCTAGGCAGTAGGTAGATGTGCCGTGGTAGAGAATTACAGAGTCGTAGCTAAGCAAATCATCAAAAGTATCCACTTCATACAGAATCTGGTCAGCATGAATTTGACTCATATAACCACACAATGACAGCAATTGTTTCAATCTTTCGACAGAAGATATCGCTTACCTAATCAAAGAATCTCATATATGTCTTCATCATCTCTCCGCCAGTTTCTCTGCTCATCGTCATCCTTCGGATAACCAATAGGCAGGAGAAGCATCGGCCTCTCACTTTCTTTCAGATCAAGTTTCTCTGATACCTGGTCCTGGTCAAAACCTCTCACGGGACAGGAGCCGATTCCCTGTGTACGACAGGCCAGCATAAAGAACGTGGCCGGTATTATAGTGTTTCTGGTCAGCCAGCCGGTCATAAATACTTCGTCACGGTTCTTGTAGTCCTCGTACATTTGACGCAGGTTTTCGGCCTTTTCCTCGTCGATCCTGTCTTCGTCAAGCTTATGGTCTAGAACCCTATCTGCGTTTACATCAATTTCCTCGTCAGCGATCAGTACGACAATCTTCTCTGCATGGCTGATCCACTTATTGACCGGCGGAACCGATTCAACCGCCTTGTTCATTGCCTCATCTGAGTCCAGGACGATGAATCTGTAGGGCTGGAGGTTGAAGGCTGTAGGAGCCTTTGTGGTCAACTCAAATACTCTCTGAAGTTCCTGCTCCTCTACCTCTGTGTCCTTGAACTTCTTGACTGAGGTCCAGTTCTCCAGTTCGTCTTCAACTCTGCTCATAGGTTCTCCGGCGGAAATTCTTCGGGTTCAAGTTCACCATTTTCTACGTGTCTATATCGTGAACAGTACTTTTTCAGCTTGGTGTTACTGCATGTAGGGTTTCTGGCTGTGCAGTTGTTTTTGCCGTGTTCAATTACAAGCTTATGGAAGCTGTTCTTGATGTCGTGTGGCACAGACTCGTTCAACAGATCATGTGCCTTCTGGTTCGAGGCCGAGAACGGGATAAGCCTGAATCTCTTGGATATCCTCTCTACATGAGTATCAACAGGTATAACATCCGCGTCAAAGTGAAAGTTCAACAAAACGCTTGCGGTCTTCGGTCCTATCCCTTTTATCTGCTCGAGCCATTCCTGAGCATCCGAATCCTGCATATCGCCGAGAAAGTCTACGGAGTAGTCTTCTTTGTCTCCGTGTTCACGTAGGGCTTTTAGTGTTCTCTTGAGTCTCTGTGCCTTAGTCTGCGGAAGACCTGCCGGATTGATAGTATCTGCAAGGTTCTCAACGTGTGAGTTCTCTATCTCCTCGTAGTTCTTGTATTCGTTGAACAGGTTTTCCGCGGCTCTGGCGGTGTTCTCGTCAGCAACGTTCTGGGAAAGTATCGTTATCAGAAGCTGTCTGACACCATCACTGTCGTCATGATCTCCTTGTTTACCGTAAACACCTACCAGATCTTGATGAATGTTTCTTATTCTTTCCTCTGAATCGTCTATTTCCATACTCGTTGATTCGATGTAAATGGTTTATATGTTTGAGAACGGCAGCTGAAGTAAAGTTTATAAGACTTAAAGTAAAGCGTGCTTTACATGAAGTCGTTGTCTGACTACGGAATAATGCCGTTCAAGGCATCACTAATCTACTTCACAACCATCCAAGGATTTGGATTCCTCCTCGGCCTAGAATACTCGGCGTGGCAGCTATTCGGTACCTCAACCCTAGGAGTGATAGGATTCAACATTTTGACCTACTTTGATTATTTTGGAACCTGTGGAGTTGTAGACGAAAGAGAGATGCAGCAGATAACTGACTCAGCAGTCTACGGCGTTTTCACAGCGATACTTATCGCCTCAATGAACTTGGGCTTTGACTCAGGATTCACCACGTACCAGCTATCCCGATACAGCTTTGCGGTATTTATGTTGGCCTTAGTGGCCAAGCAAGCGTATCACAGATACGAAGGTGAATTAGTTTGAAGAAGCCGAGCTGGTTCTCACCAAAAATGATTTTCCTGTACTCGGTAAGCGTTCTAGGAGGTCTTATGCTAGCGTACAAACTCACGCTTTCGTACGGCATGATACCGGAAACGGATAAGCCAGGGGTCTTTACCTTTATCATAGTTTTAGCAGGTGCAAACATTGGCGGTGCCATAGGCGCTAAAATGCATGAACGTCCACAACTCGATGAACTTGACACAGAGATTTTCAATAAATCAATTATACACGGCTTTGTAGTAACCTTCACGTTGATCGGATATCAGGCCCTGACACACTCGTTTCTAAGCCCGGTAGAAGAGGTGCTAGCAGCATCTGGAACCGTGCTACTGTCTATGACGCTTGAGTTCGCCATAAAAAATTACAATGTAGGTGATTACCTGCCATGAGAGAGAAGCTTGTAGGTGCCAGAATGAACGCTCTCTGGTTTACCTACATGTCGATATTCATGTTCAGCTTCCTCCCGGATCACGGGATAGTCCTAGACTTTCTTGAGATAATGATTGCTTCAGCGGCCCTGACCGTATTGCTGAACGCCTGGAACTGGTACAGAGGGGGTTCAATCTTCGACGAGAGAAAGAAAGTGGTTGCAACCAGAGGAATGGCATGGGCGTTTGTAGTTGTAACCCTTCTCACAATACCGATAGGTGCAACAGAGGTAGAGATCAGCAGAGACCTTATGCGAGAGACGGTCTCCATGGGGCTGTGGACATTCATAATCTATTACTTTGTCTCAAATCTTTACCATAAACATGGAGATGATCTCTGGTGAGTGATGTTCCTGATTCTGTTAGATGGGGCTATATAATCTTAGTACCTGTAGTTTTCGGGGCTCTGGCCCTAGTGCAGTTTTTACAGGGTTACCCTCGTGGAGCAGCTGTAGCAGTGCTTATGGTTGTACTGGCTATTCCAAATATTCACAGATTCTGGAAGGAAATTCAGATGGAGCAGGAAATCAACGATGAAAGGTTTACACGGGTAGCGAGAAAATCAGGGTTTACCGCATTCTTCGCGACACTGTTGACTGCTGTCCTGGTAGGAGGAGCTGCTGCAGTTAACCGAGTTGGAAGCAAACCTGGATTCCTTACAATCTACGACGACCTGATCATAGCTTTAGTTGGTGCGACAGTGTTTGCAGCAGCCCAGATCTGGTACAACCATATAGGAACCCAGAGAAACATCAAGGAAATAATCCTTGGTGATGAAGGTGAGTGATGTGGATAAGCTTGCAGCTATGATGCGGCTAGGCGTTGCATCATTTATCATTCCTATACTTCTCCTAGGTTCGGCGACAATGTTCTACGCCGGCAGATGGAAGATAGGTGCACTATTCCTCGCTGCAACCCTGTTTTTCGGGTATCTTACATGGAGAAACGTACAGAGGGTTGACAGAGAAGACAAACCGAACGATGAAAGAATGAAGAAAATTAACACTCATGCAGCGGCCTCAAGTTTCTGGACGATTCTCAACGCAAGTATACTGGTGATTCTACTTTACACAAGCTTTGGATTCACAGTTGAATCCCTGCCAATAACTAAGGACGAACTACTTAGCGCAGCACCTGGTGTGTTCATTGGAGTTATGCTGGTTCTATACGCTGGGTTCAGAGCCTACTACATAAACAACGGCGTGGACTCAAAGTTCTGGAGGCTGGACTAGATGGAAAACGAGCTCAACGTATTCAGGGCTAGGCAAGATATTACTCAAAAGGGTCTGGCAGCGGAAATGGACGTCTCAAGACAAACAATCAACGCCATAGAAACAGGAAAATACGATCCAAGCCTCGAACTCGCCCTAAAACTGGCAGAATACTTCGATACCTCGGTTGAAGAGATATTCATGTTGGAAGTGGAGTAAAGATGGTGGAAGCAGGTTCTATTCGAGATTTTCTGGAAGATGTTGGTATGCGAGCAGTAGCGGCTTTGGTTGTAATCTCTGTGTTTTTTGGTCTTGGATACCTCAAAAGAACCGATTTATTCGGCTTAGGTGCTTTACTTAGCAGTGGAACAGCCTTTTTTGCGGCAGCTTTCGGGACAATCGGCTGTATATGGATACTCTATTTAGTGTACCTGTTTTACATAGAATGAAGATATAGTGAGACATTAATCAGGACTTTAGCTTGCGTTTTCCTGGTCACTTTATGTGAGATATGTGCGGCTTGCGGACATCGGTAGATATTAGGAAGAAAAAATATTTGTTTGAGGGCTTTATCCCTCACAGGCTTTACAGTCCAGGATGTTACGGCTGAACTTCTGGGCTGCGTTAACTGACTTCTGGTAGTAGAGCGACTTGACTCCCTTCTTCCACGCCTGAATGTACAGTTCGTTGATATCCTCCAGAGGTACTTCTGCCGGGTCCAGAGAAATGTTGATGCTCTGTGCCTGGTCAATGTACTCCTGTCTCTGTGCAGCCTGATTGATGACCGCCATCTGAGGAATCTCCGAAAAGGTCTTGAAGGCTTCCTTCTCCTCATCTGTCAGGCAGTCAAGATGCTGGACGCTTCCGTCCTTCTGTGCGATGCTATCCCAGACCTCACGCTCGTCCTTGCCGCGCTCTTTGAGAATTGCTTCAAGGAACCTGTTTTTCTGGGTGGACTTCAGCTTGGCACCGTCCCTGACAAAGTAATTCGCCTTCAAAGGCTCGATGCTTGGACTGACTTGGCCGAGAATGACGCTGCTGGACTTGGTTGGTGCAACGCTCATGGTTGTAGTGTTTCTTCTTCCATACCCTTCCAAGACCTCAGGCTCCCCGAACTTGTCAGCAAGCTCCTCACTTGCCTCATAGCTTCTCTCCCTGATTGTCTTGAATATTTTCCTGTTCTCTTCCATGGCTTCCATGCTGTCAAAGCTTATCATCTTGCTTTGAAGGTAGCTATGCCATCCAAGAACACCTATTCCTATCGCACGATGTCTCTTGGCAAACTTGACAGGTCTTTCCATGAACTGTGTGCCTTCCGCCTCTTGGATGAACTCTTCCATGACTGCATCTAGGAAGTAGGTAAGGGTCTCAACTGCGTCTGTATCCTTCCACTGGTCGTAGTGCAGGGCGTTCATGCTGGATAGACAGCATACAAACGACTCATCAGGTGTTGCAGGCAACGCAATCTCAGTACACAGGTTTGATGCATTAATCTGGTAATCCTTGTCCTTGTAGACCTGTGGCTTGCCTTCATTCATATTTCCTCTGAAGATGATGTAAGGAACGCCAATATTGATACGGGTCTCTACGATTTCGGCCCATGTCTCTCTCTTCTCTTCGTCACCGT
>CAYMJB010000040.1:0-5197 GCA_964391005.1 uncultured archaeon
ACAGCAATCAGTATAAGAAGCGAGGTAGCTATTACAGGTGTTATACCCTTCCTATTCATTATTATTCATGGAGCCAAATCTCTTCTTCAATTTTTCCATTCTATCGGAGTTATCAGAACCTAGAGGCATACCCTCACCGTCTCCACTGCTCTGATTCCTATTTCCGCCTCTGCCACGGTTTGAACTAGGGCTCTGTTGCGGTTGTTGATTATTTCCACGGTTTGTTGCAGTGTCTGCAGCTTGCTGGGATGCGTAGTAGTTCTGCCTCATCTGGGAGTTGAGGTCTTCAAGATTATCTGCAATCTTCTCGTTAGAGCTTCTGACCTCGTCAACCATATCATCCATCTTGTCTCCTATAGCGTTTGCTACTCTGGTTTCTATGTTCCCTGCGACCTCTCCCTCCATATCCATCTCTGAGGCCTCGTTTAGAAGATCCATGAACTCGTTCATGTTGTCGATTACAGAGTCCATCTTGTTGGTCAGGTCTTCAACAGAGTTTCTGAGCTCATGTGTGGACTCGGTCATGTCGTTGACGATCTTCTGGTTGGACTTCATTATATCCATTATATCCCTTACCAGTTCTTCGTTTCCTGTACCTCCGCCTGATTCCTGAGTCTGTTCCTGTTGTTCCTGAAGATTCTCAACCCTTCTTTCCAGCTTTCTTATGGGTCCCATAGGAATGACTTCATAGTCGTCGTCATCCATGTTGCCTAGCTGTACCTCGTCTTCTGACATGACTTGAAAACCCTATACATATACTGTTTTTAGTTGCGTATTTATAATCACTGGAAAATGATTTCCGAGAATCAGAACATTCAGGCCAAACAGAAACCATGATTTTAGGTAATTATGTAGAATGCAATAAAGAAGAATGATAGAAATTTAAGGCGGAAATAAATTTGGAGTTTACATTAGTCCTCCCATTCCTCCGCCTGGCATGCCTCCGCCGCCAGGACCTCCTTCAGGTGCTCCGCCTCCGGAGTCTCCACCGGCTGCATCAAAACCTGAAGCAGCAATCACGTCGTCTATACGGAGGATCATTTCTGCGGACTCTGAGGCACTCTGTACTGCCTGTGTCTTGGTCTGTCTTGGTTCTACAACACCTTGCTCGTACAGCTCCTCTGACTCTCCGGAGCTGACGTTCAGGCCGGCCATTTCCTCACCTGAGTCATGCTGGTTTCTGAGCTCAACCAGTGAGTCAATAGGGTCAAAGCCTGCGTTCTCTGCAAGTGTACGTGGAATGACTTCCAGAGCGTCAGCAAATGCATTGATGGCAAGCTGTTCCCTACCTCCAACAGAGTCTGCATAGTCTCTAAGTTCCTGAGCAAGTTCGACTTCTGTGGCGCCTCCACCGCCGACAACTTTTCCGTGCTTTACGGCAGATGTTACCGCGCCAATTGCGTCTTCCATGGCTCTTTCAATCTCATCTACCACATGGTCCGTTCCTCCTCGGATGAGGATTGAAACTGATTCAGCTTCTGGACAGTCTTGGACAAAGGTCATTGCGTCTCCGCCTACGTGTTTGTGTTCTACTGATCCAGCGTTTCCTAGATCACTTTCCTCGATTTCGTCTATACTTGTGACAATATTGCCTCCGGTAGCGTTGGATAGCTTGTCTAGGTCACCGGAAGAGACACGTCGGATCGCAAAGATTCCCTTCTTGGCAAGATAGTGCTGTGCGATATCATCTATACCCTTCTGGCACAAGACAACATTTGCTCCTGCTTCATCAATCGCGTCAACCATGTCCTTGAGCTGTTCCTCTTCCTGTTCTACAAAGTTCTGCATCTGCGTAGGATCAGAGATATTGATCTCAGCGTCGGTTGAAGTCTCCTTTACTTCAATAGCTGAATCAATCAACGCGATTCTTGCGTCCTCAACCTCTGAAGGCATTCCTGAGTGAACCTTCTCCTCGTCCAAGATTACGCCCTGTACCAAGTCGGTGTCTTCTACAGAGCTTCCCTTTTTCTTCTCTACCTTGATGCTGTCCTGATCTACAAATATTCTGTCAGATGACTCATCTGCCACAGAACTTACGGCCTCTACAGCAATATCGGCAAGATAGTCACGGGCTGTCTCGGCTGACTTACCGGTCATAGCAGTCATAGCTACCTTGCGAAGAGTCTCTTCATCGTTCAAATCTGCGTCAAGTGAGATCTGCTCCAGAATGTCTGTACACTTTTCACGTGAAAGCCTATACCCCTTAGTGATTACCGTTGGGTGTATGTCCTGGTCTAGAAGATCTTCTGCGTTCTTTAGTAGCTCTCCTGCGAGAACGACTGCTGTTGTGGTTCCGTCGCCAACCTCTTCTTCCTGTGTTTGTGCGACTTCAACCATCATCTGTGCGGCAGGATGATCCAGATCCATCTCTTCAAGTATTGTAACACCGTCGTTTGTCACGACGATATCTCCTACACTGTCTACCATCATCTTGTCCATACCTTTGGGACCAAGAGTGGTTCTCACAGCGCTAGAAACAGTTTTACATGCTTCAATATTATTTTGTTGTGCGTCTTCTCCGGTTTTACGTTCTGCATCTTCCGACATTACAAAAATTGGTTGACCTCCTAGTCCTGGCATAAATAATTCACCTGTTTTATAGACGTAAGTAAAAATTTTTAAAGCTCAAAGAGGCCACTATTACAGAACTGTGTATTCACAGTTTTTCTTTTAGACGTCTGGATAAAATATCTGATACCTCTTCACCGGTAGCCTCCACCTCTTGCATAACCTGACCCATTAGAGCTCCTTGCGCATGCATTCCCTGTTCCTCAATCATCTCTTCGTTTCTGTCGATGACCATGTCCACAGCTTCCCGGATCTCGTCCTCCGAGGACTTGCTGTCGACAATACCTTCAATAACGTCTCCAGAATCAGAGGTTTGACACATTTCGGTAAGAACCTTTTCAACGTCTCCCTTAGAAATCCTGTCAGCTTCCAAGGCGTCAAATAGGAGGTTAAACTCTTCTTCACCCAGCTTGGATGTTTCTACTCCTTCAGCCTCCAGTCTTGGTATCATGTTCACGAAGATATTGGCCGTAAGCTTCGAACCGGCTTGCTGCCTGTATTCTTCAAACTCCTCCAGATAGTGTGAGTTTATTATCTGTGAGGCAAGTTCGTCACCTATTTCATCTGCGTACTGGTCTTCTCTCTGATCCAAAGTTTCCGGAATATCTTCATCTATCTCCTTGATTTTCTGGTCTGGTATCTTTATCGGCGGTATGTCGGTTTCAGGATACATTCTCGCAGATCCTGGCAAAGGCCGTGAGTAAGAGGTTGTGAAGTTCTGTTCCGCATTTCTGGTTTCCTCAGGGATAGTGCCTTTGTATAGCTGGTTTGCTCTATCTCTGACTGCTTTTCCTGCCTGCTTGGCCTTATCCTTAGGTCCTGCAAGAATAGCTACTGCATCGTCTTCTTCAACCTTGAACACATCTCTAATTTTCTCTAACTCATCTTCTATACCGTAGTCTTTGTCTTCGTCAGTGTGGATTATGCCCTGTATTCCTCGAGATTTTGCATAATCAACAAGCTCCAGTGCCAAGTATCTTTCGCCTGAAATCTTCTGCTTCAGCTTTCCGTCCAGCTGAGGGAGCTTAAATGCGTAGACCGCTCCATTATTCTCAAGTACTGTGGATATTATCTGATTTTCAGTTTCCTCAAAGATATGGGTAACGTTGTCGGCTAAGACCTCATCTTTTTCTAGCTCTTCTCCGAGTTCAATCAGATTCTTCTGACGCCTCACTTCATTTTCAATAAGAGTATCAATATTCTTGACGTCCTGAAAACCCTTTACCTCAACCCGGGCTCCGCCCTGAATGGATACGTTTACATCCTGCCTTATTGTTCCGATCCCTCTCCGAGCATTTCCTGTCGACCTGAGGAGCATACCTATCTCCTCAGCCACCTCCTTTGCATGCTCAGGATTCTTTATTGAAGCATCCGTACCTACCTCTATCAGCGGCACACCAAGACGTGAAAGATCGTAAACTGCCTCAGTATCAGTCCTCTTATTTATCCCTGCGGACTCTTCCTCCAGCTCAATATCCTCTATATCAACCTGGCCGGATTCAGTTTCAACCTCTCCGTCCAGGCCTACCATGCTTGTTCTCTGAAAGCCTGAGGTGTTTGAACCGTCAACAACCATCTTGCGCATAACCTGGATCTCTCTAGGAACTTCTGCATCAACCATTCTGGCAAAGGTCAAAGCCGTATCCAGTGCCTGGTCGTTCATCCTGTGCGGAGGCTCCTCATCCAGCTCAACAAGACAGTTATTTCGTTCATGGTAGTGATAGACGAACTTTCTTTGCTTAGTTGACTCAACTTCCGCGGCCTCGTCCTGTTCACCTGTCTCACCTGCTACCGATTTCAATCTTCTCTCAACTTTCGCATCAGGGTTTTCATCCTCAAGATCTACAGGACATCTGCAGAACAGCTTCGTATCCGTATCAAGCTGCTGATGTATCTCAATACCGCATTTAAACCCAAGTTTATCGTAATCCATAATTGTTAATCCTCCAGTTTCTCCTCTACCTTTTGTTGTGCTTCATCCGAGTATGCCTCAATTCTACGACCATTCTTTACTACAGCCTCTCTGGATCCATTGTATGCGACTGCAATTGAGTTCATCTCCTGAAACCTGTAGTCAAGTTGATCGGCAACCTTCTTTACGACTTTCCTTGCAGCCTCACTGTCTTCCGTCTCATATGTTTTCTTCACGTTTTGATCCTCAAGATTCAATTATAGTTTTCACCCTCTCCTCAAGTTCCTGTTTAGATATACCGTCATTTTTCACAATGTGGTCGCTCAAGGCCATCAGTTTGCCTACACCGTTTTCAATCTCCCTAACATCTCTTTCATGAAATTCATCTCCCTTCATATCTTCCTCTCTTTGTCTCTCATTCCTTCTCCTCTTCCTAGTCTCTTTGGAAGCCCAGACCGATACCACAGATATATCCTGGTCTATTTCGTCTTCAAAACGGTTTTTCTCACTCCATCCACGCATGCCCGTGATTACCACGTCTTGGTTCTCTTCGATTATCTCCTGCAAATAGGGCATGGAGAGCTTCGCAATCGCATCCATACCATGTTCATCCCTCATATCGTTAACCCAGTCTCCTGTATCCTCGGCACCTATATCTCTTTTCTCCATCTCAATCCTGACAACGTCTCCCATGTCCAAGACCTTAAAGCCCTGATC
>CAYMJB010000041.1:0-5137 GCA_964391005.1 uncultured archaeon
CCTTTGTCTCTTATATTTGATATGATACGGGATATTTCCTTGGAGTAGTCCTGGTTTTTTGCTGCCAAAGCAGCTGCGTTTTCCAGAAGTACCTGTATCTGTGGATCATCCTGTATTTTTTCAGCTGTTTTTTCATCTGCCCTCGAGTTATTCAGGTAGTTTGAGACTGCTGCCTGAGTCATTCCTGTTTTTCTGGCTATCTCTTCCTGTGTAAGGCCGTAGCTTTCTCTCATCTCTCTCGCTATCAGGCTTCTGATAGCAGGGAGTATTTCCTTCGATATCACCTCGATCTCAAATTTCATACCTTTTGTCCTTCACTTACCTGAGAAACAAGAAGAATAAATATGTGTGGTTAGTGGTCGGCTTGCTGTACGTCTCTTGATAGTTTCTCGATGTCAGCTGATAGAGCGTCGAGTTTTCTTGACACTCTTTCTTTTTCCTTTATAATGTTCTCTACTTTTTCGTATTTCCTGGCTGCCCTGTCCAAGTCGTGTTTCTCCACGTAGGCTGCCTCCGTGTCCATCATTTTTTCGATGATTTCGTCGGCAATCTCTCCTAGAAGAAGGTTGAGGCCGTAGTATACGTTGGATCTTACGTACTGTCCTTCTGAAGCCTCTTCTCTTATCATTCGTTTTACTCTTGCATGAGTGAAAGGAAGATCTTGAATCTCGGTGTCTTCGGGTACTTCTACCATTTTATCACATCTAAACATTGCTTTTAGAAGCTTTTAATGCTTTGTAGCATTCAAGGCAGGAGTTTCTCCTTTTCTTTCCGTCAGATATAAAATCATAGATGAAGGTAATGAATCTATGACTTATACTCTGGCTTTGGATGTCCTGGTTCAGCTGTTGAAGGTTCCTGTGTTGATACTTGCGGCAGTTTTGCTCTATCGGCTTGACAGGATTATTGCTTCAGGGATGAGGTCTGCTGAGGTGCTGGAGGATGCTGCGGAGAATCTTGAGAGGTCTTCTGAGACGTTTCGTGGCTTGACGGATTTGGCGAAGAAGATACCTGGTTTTGGAAGAAACTCTGGAGGTGAAAAACAATGAATGAGTTTGTTGAAGCTATAAAGAATAATTCTTCGGATTCTGAGGATGATCCGAGTAGTGAAAGGTATAATGAGTTGAAAAGAGAGGAAGCTGATGTCGAAAGAGGTACTCCATCTGAGAAGAGATATCAGGAGCTGAAGGATAAGGCAAAGCAGGAGATGATGCAGGAGGAGGAACTGTCTTCAGAGGATTCGGAAGAAGATACAGAAGATGATGAAGACGGTTTTGTAACTCATTGAAGGCTGGATTTTATGGAGCTTCAGCGTGTACCCAGTATTGCCAAGTATCTTTCTGTGGTTTTTCTGTTTGCCTGGATAGGCAGGAGCACAGTTTGGAATTTTCTCCCGATATTTTTCGAGAATCACATGAGTGTTTTCTGGGTTGGTGTTGCAACTTCACTACCGCCTCTGGTTACTTTGATGTTTGATATTCCTGTCGGTAATCTGGTGCAACATGCAGGTGAGAAGGTTGTGATATTCTTAGGTCTTCTAGTTGCTATATTCCCTCCTTTACTGTACTATGTTGCTGTTCCTGCAACACTGGTTTTCGGGAAGGCTGTTGAAGGTGTTGCAAAGCTCTTCCTTTGGAACGGGGGATGGAGCCTTTCTCTCAAGTCCTCTTCAGATGAGGTGGAGTCTGAGACAGTATCTATATTTCTGCTCGGTGTGAATCTTGCATTGATTGTAGGTCCTGTTATAGGAGGTTTCCTGATCGCAGCTAACGGTTTTGGGTTGACGTTTGGTCTCTGGGTGTTTACATCTCTGGTCGCTCTTCTTGTGTATTTCACGTACGTGGGCGTTGAGAGGGAGGATTCTCTCAGTTACTCCTTTGAGGAGGTTGTGAATAGAAATACCTATGTTGAAGAGTTTTCGGATTTGAAGGGCCACTGGTCTTCTCTGAAGCTTCCTTTTTCACTGATTTTTCTCTATTCTATTATTTTTTCGTTTTATTGGATGGCTGTCCCTCTTCTGCTTGAGAAGGTTTCAGGTGATTTCCAGGTTATGGGGTTGGTTTTTGGGGCTGCTGCTCTGCCAAAGGCGTTTCAGTTCCTGTTGGGAGACCTTGCTGACAGGGTCGGCAAGCAGAAGACATTGATTGGCTTAAGCCTCGTCTTAACACCGGTTCTCGTGTTGATGAACTTTCTGTCGCAGGTTTTGTTCATCGGAATTTTTTTCTTCGTGGCAAGATCTATTTCTTCGGGGATGTCTCCTGCTATTCATGCTATATTTGATTCAGCGTGTCCTGACGAGCTTGAAGGAGAGTTTGTAGGTTTTAATCAGTTCTTTAAGCACTCAGGAATGGCACTTGGCCCCATTATGGCTGGTACTATAGCATCTTTGTACGGTATAAATGCGTCGTTTTTGGCAGCTGGATTTATCTCTTTCTTGATCTTTCTGCTTACCGGTTATTCTCTGTATGAGTCATAACTTGTCAGAGTTTACCAAGTTCAGGGAACTCAAATACTCCTGCTTCTCTGGACACTGCTACCGGCTTCAGTGATGATAGGTTTGTATGGTTTCTGAGGATGGGTGATAGAAGCTCGTTTTTCGGTGTCTCGTTTATTCTTGTTCCGTTTGAGATCTTGGAGAACGCAGGTAACACTATTATTTCTGCGTCTTCGTCGGTTTTCCCATAAAGTATGCAGTCAACTCTTTCAGATACACCTATCTCATCCTGTAATGCCAGCGCAGGATGTTCATGACCTATTACAATGGTTTCAAAATCCTTGAGATCATCTATACTTTTGTGTCCGTGGACAAATAGCACACCTTCTTCTGAATATCTATCCTTGAGCTCTATACCGTTTCTCTCAAGTATGTCCTCTAGGAAGTTGTCGTGGTTGCCTCGCACTATCAGCACTTCCTCAAATATCTGCTTTAATTTTTGGACGAACTTTTCTACTTCTTTTTTCTCGGTGTAGTAGTTCTTGTTGAACTCGTTCTTCAGGTCTCCGTTGACAAGTATCTTCGATGCGTCTGTTTCCTGCTTTGCCTCTCTAATATCGTCTATTATGTCTTCGAGCTGGAACTTTGGCACATACCCGCCTTTGGATGTTACGCTGCCTTCCAGACCTAGGTGTATATCGGATAAGGCCAGAATATCCAAGTTGCTGTTATACAGGCATGGGAGGCTGTTTACTGTTTCAAAGCCTTTTATCTCCATGTTCACTTTTGATTGAGCTTCTGCCAGATTTTTAAAAGAGTCTCAAGTATGTCTTCGGAGGTTGAGACCTGAATGAATCCTGCGCCGTTTTTTCTTGAGACTTCCTCGAGGTTGTCAATATGGTTGTCTAGCCGGCTTCGATATTTTTTCTTGGTTTTTCTTGAGAAGAATGTTCTTAGACGTGACGATGATTCAGGGTCTTTCAGTATCTTGTCGCCGGAGAGATCAGGATTTAGTTCTTTTTCGTCGAGCACGTTCACAACCACAGGTTTTGTGTGTTTGAGGCTTGTTAGACCTGATGCTATGTCCTCTGAGTCTGAGAGAAAGTCTGATATTATTACTACTGCTGATTCATTTTCGATTCTCTGGCTATACTCTGTTATAGAGTCTTCGATTCTGCTTTCCGGAGTATGTTTTAGGTCGTTTAGTATTTCTACAAGTTGGGTAATGTCTTTTCCTCTGCGGCCTGAGGAGAGGTTGGTTAATGTTTCTGAGAAGACTGAGAAGTTGTATCTGTCGTTGGTGTTTAGGCTCATCTTGGCAACCCCAAGCCCTAGTTTAGCGGCGAACTCGTATTTTTTCGGTGAGCCGTAGTCCATTGAGCTGCTTCTGTCGACCAGAATATGTATATTTAGGCGTCTTTCTTCCTCAAACCTTTTGATGAAGTAGTCTTTGGTGCGTGCGTAGGCCTTCCAGTCGATTTTCTTTACGCTGTCGCCTGGTATGTATTCTTTGTGGTCTTTGAAGATCATTCCTTGGCCGCTTCTGTTGCTTTTCTGTTCGCCTTGGTTCATCTGTGATGCATTCTTCTTTAGGGCTTTCTGGAACTGCTCCAGTTCGTTGAGAAACTTCAGATCTATCATAGAGAGTCCAGTATGTCTTCGATAATATCGTCTTCTGTCTTCCCCTCTTTTTCTGCTTGGAAGTTGAGGCCGATTCTATGTCGTATTACGGGCTTGGCCATAGAGTTTATATCGGATGTTGAGACATGGCTTCTTCCTTGAAGCAACGCCCTTGCTTTTGCGGCAAGCACCATCTGCATTGAAGCGCGTGGCGAGGCTCCGTAATCAAGGTCATCATGGTCTCTGGTCTTTCTTACAAGTTTAACCGCCTTGTTCCGTATGTCGTCTGCTATTGGAACTTCTCTTGTGAACTCTTGCATCCTAACCAGTGACGACGAGGATAGAACCTGGCCTAGATCAGGCTCAAACTCCAGGTCGTTTGTAAACCTCTCTACAATATCTCTTTCTTCATTGATGTCAGGGTAGTCGAGCTCCACCTTCATCATGAACCTGTCTCTCTGTGCTTCGGGCAGAGGGTATGTTCCTTCCTGTTCGATAGGGTTCTGTGTTGCCATGAGGAAGAACGGCTGTTTCAGCTCGTAGCTTTCGTTTCCTACCGTTACCTGTCTTTCTTCCATCGCCTCTAGTAGAGCTGACTGTGTCTTTGGGGTCGCACGGTTTATCTCGTCCACTAGAACCATGTTAGCAAATATTGGTCCTTTCTGGAATACGAAGTCAGTGTTTGTGTCATCCTCTTGTATTATATGGGTTCCTGTGATGTCTGAAGGCATTAAATCAGGTGTTGACTGTATACGTGAGAAGTCTAGACCTATTACCTCTGAAATTGTCCTGACTGTCATGGTCTTTCCCATACCGGGATTGGACTCTAACAGTATGTTCCCATCACAGAGTATAGAGACTATTATCTGCTCTATTACCTCTTCCTGGCCAACTATTACTTTACTGACCTCTCTCTTCACTTCTGATATTTTCTCTGTAAGCTTCTCGTACTTCGAGGCTCTGTCCACAGTTTGTACTCCCATACATGTACTTTGCGTATTGGTTCACTTAAATTTCTCTGTATGTCCTAATCAAATTTCTTTATCTCCAGAGAGTACTTTTTCGCCAATTCAAGATTTTCTG
>CAYMJB010000042.1:0-5046 GCA_964391005.1 uncultured archaeon
TGTGAAAAGTAGTCTGGCGACGTCTCGACTTTTCCGCCAATCGGCAGTACCGGTCGAATCGCTGAGAGACTTAACTTCCGTGTTCGGAATGGGTACGGGTGTTGCCCTCTCGCCTTGGTCGCCAGTATGTAACATATCAGCATTAAAACTTATAAGTGGAGCGACAGGTCAGGACATTCTTAAGTTGGTAGACTACAAAGATTCAGGTATGAATCTGAAAACCCGGAAAGGATTAGGCGGAGGCCATAGCAGTTCTGGAGGCAAGTTGAAGAAGCTTTTAGAGGGCTCTACGATAGTTGATTTACTGACTTTGTTGACTCTGGGTTTGAATTTCCAGATTTTGAGACAGTCAGCCTCTGGGTATAACTCCAGCGTTTTTCAGGTTCCGGGTAGTATTGAGATGGTTGCGGCACAGCTCAGTTTTCTTGTAATCGCCATATACGTGATCGAGGCTATAATCGATAGTGCAGGCGAGTAAGAAGCCTTCGCTTAGATCATGTCGTTAATTTCTTTTCCTCTACCCTTTGGTATACGTGATGAGAGAAGTCCGTCTTTGTACAGGCCGCAACCGATAGCTCTTTCCCTGTATACAATGGCTACATATCCTTCACCTATTTCCATTTCTTTCTCCACCATATTGCCGTCTAAGACGGTCTTTAGTTCCTCTCTGTTTACCTGGATTCTGGCACCTGATATCTTTTCATCTAGGATCTGTAGTCCGTATGTTGTAGGCTTAAGGTATTTTCCGGTGTCTCTGACAAAACGTACTCCCTGTGTTTCGTAGTCTAGATCAGGCAGTTCTTGATCTGATATCAGCCAGAAGTCGCCTGATCTCTCAACTATATTAAACTTGTCAAGATTCTCAACTTTAACTCCAAACCTGTTGTTGATGTAGTTGAGAACATCTTCCGTGTCTATTTCCTCCCTATTTTGTGAACCTGGCAACGTATATACCTCCTGATCTCATGTGGTGTGGGTAAACCCTTACGGTTTTTGAGGTTTCAAAACTGAATTCGGTGTCTTGGAACTTTTTTACTCCTCTGACATGTTCTATATCTGACTCTATATTTTCTAGACGCAGATCTGTGTTTTCTAGGGTTTTTTCCACGACTGATTCGTTTTCCTCAGGTGCAAAGGTGCAAGTGGAGTATACTATTCTGCCGTCTTCTTTCAGCAGTTTTTCGGCGTTTTCCAGCAGTTTCTGCTGTATATTGCTCAATGTTTTTAGTTCCTGTTCAGAGGCCGATTTGAAGTTTCTTCGTGAGTTGTTTCCTTCGCCGCTGCAGGGTGCGTCCACCAGTATCTTATCGTATTTTACTTTCTTTGGTATTCTTCTGCCGTCGTAGTTTACGACGTTTGCTGCTGTTGAACCTGTTCTGTAGATGTTTGCGTGTAGGCTTTTCAGCCTCTTCGGGTTTTTGTCATTTGCTATAACCGTACCTTTGTTGTCCATTTTTGAGGCGATCTGCGTTGTCTTCCCGCCTGGTGCTGCACACATATCAAGCACCTTTTCACCGGGCTCTGGGTCAAGAACCTGTACAGGTAGAGCTGCTGATTCCTCCTGTACGTAGTATTCTCCTAGCCAGTGAAGCATTGATTTACCGGCTGACTTCTCGCTGTTTAACCTGTATACGTTCTGGTTCCAGTCTGCCTGTTCTACATCCGGAAAGTCTTTTTCCAGTTTCTGTTCAAAGCCTTCAGATGACTTGATAGGGTTTTTTCTTACAGTCTTTCTCTCCTGTCTGTCGCATTCTTTTTGGAACTGTTTCCAGTTGTCTATTATTTGTTTGTAGCGTTGCACGGCAGATCTGGGTTTGTTATATGTCTGTGAGTTTTTTCTGACCTGATTCCTGTTTTCCAAATGCTTTTTTGAAGTCTTTTTTCAGGTCTGGTGTCTTTGACTGGTCGTAGAGAGCTGCTGCAGGATGGAGTATAGGCATTATCTTGGTTCCTCTTCTTGAGAATATCTGTCCGTGAATCTGAGTGATCCCTTTGGACGTGTCAAGCATTTCTTTGGATGCAAAGTTTCCCAGTGTCAAGACTATGTCAGGGTCTACGTCTCTTATCTCGTTCCTGAGTAATGGTTCCCATGCCTGTATTTCTTTCTTTTTTGGGTCACGGTTGTCTGGAGGCCTGATCTTGACAAGGTTGGTTATGTATAGTTCTCCACGCTCTACTCCTATCTCTGAGAGTATCTTGTTCATCTTTTTTCCTGCTCGGCCTACAAAAGGTTCTCCTTCCTCAACTTCGTTTGCTCCTGGCGCCTCCCCTATCAGCATGTATTCCGCGTCCTCAGGTCCTACGGCAGGAACATATCTCTCTTCATCCCAGAAACTTGGATCCAATTCTTCAAAGAAGTCCTTGTATCTTGTTCTCAGGTCCATAGACTCTAGATTCTTTAGCTGATCTTTTAACACTTCATACCTCCTCGGAACCAGTAAGTAATATTATTGTTGTCGAAACGTATTTTGATATGAAGTCGTCATATCTTACATTGGGAATTGTCGCACTTTCAGTGCTTACTGGAGCAGGATTGTCTGTTGTTGATGATTCTGTTACTTTGCCAGGTTTTGAGAAAAATCATTCTCAGGAGGAACATGATCACGGAAGCCATACTCACGGAGACTCGTCAGCGACAAACTATACTTTAGGTTCCGACCATGCTCATGCACTATTTTATGTTAATTTGAACGGATCCGAATACGATTTCTCGAGGGAGAAGTTCCAGCTAAGATCTTCATATGTTCACTTGGAAAACTTCAAGCCTCATATCGTTCACAAGCACGCTGAAAACGTGACCTGGAGTTTCTTCCTAGAGACTATGAATATTGAACTAGACCGGTCGAACAAAACTTGTGTGACCATAGAGGGAAATAGGACCTGCGGCATGGCATCTGTAGTACTGAACGGGGAAAAACCAGATACACTGGATAGGAAGATTAGACAGGGAGATAACTTTGCTATAGTATTACCCGGGTCAAATCAGACTATCCAAGACTACATGGATAATGAACTTCCTGAGGACTACAAGCCTAATACTGGCAGAAGTATAGCGTTTGAACATGGTTTTGAGTCCCGACTCCAGGATTTGAACCTGGGACAAGTCGATCTACAGTCGACCGCTCTGCCAGCCTGAGCTAAGTCGGGTAAAATCTTGATACAGTATGTTGTTCTGCACAGGTAATATTTAATAGGGTTGTTTGGATTTGGATTAAGACTTGGAGACTGTTTTACCGTCCTCAACAATCTCTGCAGGTGGAAGATCCAGGCCGTCTTCAACTTCCACCTTGTCCGTTACTTTGTATGTTATGATACGTGTCTCACCAGGTTTCAGGTCTTCAAGACTCCAGCTTAGCTCCACACCTTCTGTTGTGTTTTTCATCTCCGGTTCAGCTACCTCAAAGTCCTTAATCAGTGACACAACGTTTGGGACAAAATCTTCTATCTGTACTGCTTCCTTGGCTTCGCTTGACCTGTTCTCTATCTGTATGGAAATCTTGTAGCCGTCTTCAGTTTTTTCCTTTTCCTTTGTTATAGATATGCTTCCTGTAATCTCTCTGATAAGAGCAATTCCTAGAACGATGATTATAGTCAAGATGAATGGTATCCAGTATTCGATGCTGTAGCTTGTACTGAATTCTTCTCCGGGCTGAAGTGTTTTGTTCCATGTGTAAACTCTTTCACCTCTTTGGGAGGCGGAGTAGGATGGTTCTTCGCCGAAAAACAGTATCGGGTCAACATATCCAGGTAGTGTAACGTTCTCAGAGACTGATACTTTACTGTTCCCGTTGTTTCTGATCTCTAGGATGCCTGTGGTTCTGATGCCGTTACTGGATCTGTTCTTGACAGTTGTCACGTTTCTTACTTGGTTTACACTCAATGTACGTGTAAATTCTGTTACTTGGTCGTCGTCTTGAGTCACTGTGACTGAAAACATCTTGTCTTGTGGTCTTGAACTCTGAGGTATCTGGTGTTCAAAGCTGTATGTCTTCAGGGCTCCAGGTGCAAATGCAACACCGTTTCTTGACTCAGTTCTGTTCTCGAGTTCGAACTGTACGGTATAGTCATTTAGAATCGTTGAGGCAAGGTTTTGGACTGTTATCGACGCAGAAATCTCCTCTCCGGGATCTACGGTTTCAGGAGGGTATTCAATGTTCTTGACGTTGATCAGTTTCTGTCTGTCGACGTTAACTACTGTGGAGAATTTTTCCTGTTCTCCTGTTCTGAGCTCCTGTACAAACAGGTCCATGTTGTAGCTTTGCTGGACAGCGGATTCACCAGGGTTTACAGATATGTTGAATGTCTTGGATTCCCCGGGCCTGATTTGTTTTGATGTATCGTAGTATACCCAGCCACTCTTCGATAAGGTGTGACTTAGCTGGTATGTCTCTGTCTCTGAGCCATTGTTAAGCACTTCAACTGAGAATAGAGCCGGTGACTCAGGTGAGGCCTGTTGGTTTTGGGAATCTATCGAAGCCGAGAAAGCAGAGGCTGAGGAAATGAACAATATTACTGCCGCTAATGGAATTCCCAGCCTTTCCATAATTATCTATCAGTGGTTTCCATGCTTATATTATATTCCTGACGCGGCAGCTCGTTTTCTTTCTTCATGCAGAGTAGGCTAAATTTTTCTTGGTAGTCTTATTCCGGAGGATAGTATCCCGTATATGAGTCTTTCTCTAGAGTATGGTCTTCTATTCTCTGCTTGAACTCTTCGCGTGACAGGTTCTTGTTTCCGTTGATCTCCGAGTCCAGAGCGTAAGCTCTGAATATATATCTGTGTCTTCCATCCGGAGGATTCGGTCCGCCATATCCTTTCTTTCCGAAGTCGTTATTTGATTCTTTTCCGGGTGATTCTCCGGTCTCTATCATGTTTTTATCCGGTTCAATGTTCCATGTGAGCCAGTGAAGCCAGATTTTCCCGGCTGGCTCCACTGCGTCAGGATCCTCTACCAACAAAGCCAGTGTTTCAGCGTCGTCTGGGACGTCTGATATCATGATTCTGGGATTCTTGTTTTCATGGGTGTAGCCAAACTTCAGAGGTAT
>CAYMJB010000043.1:0-4987 GCA_964391005.1 uncultured archaeon
GTTATGATTACGGATATTACGGCGTTGATAGCTCCCTCAAGTATCCCATTCTTTATTTCGTCTTTGTCTGATGCGTACATAATATTGTTTTAATCCCTGCTTATACAAACCCTTTGACTGAAGATCCCAAGCACCTGTTTTAGGATTATGACCTCATCAATTCTTGGCAACATAAGTATTATTGTAGAAAGCTAGTAGTCACGTGAGTCTATGAGGATGTTTATAGAGCTTACGGCTTCTTCTAGACCTGAAATGTATCTATCAACTTCCTGAAGCAAGGTAATACTGAGTTTTTTCCTGTACTCTTTGGGAGATATCTCACCGTTAAAAGACAAATTAATCTCTGAAATCTTATTGCTTGATACATCTTCTAGTATTTCATCTTTACATGACTGAAAGCTGTCTTTCACATCTTGAAGCTCTGTCTCAATATGCATATCATCTCCTAGTACCTCTTCGTTGTCTGTAGAGTAAAGTATCTTATCAATGCTTTCACCAAGGTCATCAACCGGTTCCCGCAACTGAGATTCTATATAATCTGTCTGATCGCTGAATATTTTGTACGCATGCTCTCTAGCCTTGTTATCATTAACACTCAATTGTTGCGCTACTTGAATATGCTTAGATACCCAGTTATCATATTCTGGTGTACCGCTCACTACAAAAGGTATATTCTCCTCTAGCCCGTATTCATGCGTTAAACCATCCAGTTCCGAAGGATATATCATTTTACAATATGGAGCACGCAATCAACATCTAAGTATATAATGTTCTCAGTTACCCTAGTAAAACGTAGTAACTCTAGAGTAAATACTCTTTGGTTAAAAGTTTAGCAACTTCTGTAATTATGGCTACAATTGGATATGATAGACCGCATTGGTTTGACAACGATTATCTGGAACAAAACTTTGATGTCAGCAAGGCTCTTTCTGAGGATGAGAAAGAAGATGTATATGGGCTTGTGGATGGGATGATGAACGGCAAGGCAAATCACCCTGATCAGGTTAAAAGTCATTTAGATCAGCAAAACCTTATCGACACCGTGAATAAATTTATTGGCAAGGTAGATGAGGAAGCTCGTAGATATGAACTTAACGGTACGAGAAAAACAAATCCCAAGAACATAGGTTAGCAGCTAGCAAGACACCGGAGGAAGAGAGAGATTTTGCAGAGACTAAAAACTCGGATCCGGAGAATTCCAGCTTCACATCTGGTAGAAAGGTGAACATTGACAGGCTTGAAAAACAGGGCGAACTCAATGATTCCGTCCATTATGATGTGAGAGAAGAACAAGATGAAGTTAAGCTGATTTTGAACGGAGAGGTGGAAGATCTTCACTCAGACAGAATTGAGCTCAGCAGTAGTAGATACCAAGATCTTACGCTAGACGAACTAGGGGGAGAATACGGTGAGCCTTTTGGAGAAGAAATAGCAAGCCTTGAACGAGGAGAGATAGAAAGCGATGGTTCAGAAAATCTCTCCAGTATCTCCACTGTTATATACGACGATATAGTTGCTGAATAGCAGTAAAGTAATACGAATTTACGTTTACCCTCTCCTTATTTTGATGGAGAAAGTCCTTTCAAAGAGAGCACAACTTAAGGCTTTCTATACATAAAATTCTATGGCAAAGCAAAATTATCTGTCGTACCAATCTGAAGAGATAAGTCTGACTGGAGAGTGGGAAACTATTGAGAACGAAGGTGAAGGAGATATTGAGATAGAAAGCCCGGATTCTGGTCCGTTTGAAATAGATTACACCCTTGAAGCACCGAAAGCCACGTATCTGCAGGGAAGGATACATGGAGAAGACTGTAGCCTTGATGAATACAGAAGTATGTTAGAGAAGTCAAGAATAGACTCAGGTTATACACAGATAACCGAACAGGGTTACTTCACCATAATTCAGCCTGTAGAAGAAGATGGAGAAACAGGGGTATACTTCACAGATTAAGCTTTTGCAGGATATTAACTTGAATCTTCGCAGAATAATTAAATCAACACTGACTAATCTTATTACATGAGTTGGACTGCAGAAGATATGGATGATCTAGGTGGTGAAACCGTCATAGTTACAGGGGCGAATTCAGGGCTTGGTTTCTCGGCGACCAGGGAACTGGCCAGGCATGGAGCACAGGTTGTGATGGCTTGTAGAAACCTTGAGAAGGCTGATGATGCCAGGCAGGAGATAGAAGATGAGGTAGACAACGCAGATCTTGATGTGATTAAGCTGGACCTTGCTGATCTTGAATCGGTAAGCTCCTTCGCGGAAAACTTCAGGCAGGAGTATGAGTCTTTGGATGTATTGTGTAATAATGCGGGTTTGATGGCTATTCCACGCAGAGAGACTCAGGACGGGTTTGAGATGCAGTTTGGCGTTAACCATCTCGGGCATTTTGCGTTAACAGGGCATCTTATTGACATGATTCAGGAGTCTGGCGGCAGGGTTGTAAACCAGAGCTCGATGGCTCATGAAGGCGGTGAGATAGATTTTGATGATCTGATGGGTGAAGACGACTACTCGAAATGGGGTGCCTATGGTCAGAGCAAGCTTGCCAATCTGCTTTTTACGTATGAGCTTGATCGAAGGCTTGAGGATGCTGATTCAGAGGCTATGTCGATTGGCTGTCACCCCGGAGTATCTGATACCAATCTCTTCCGTAAAGGCCCTGAGATGACAGGCTCCAGAGTAAAGCTGTTAGTCGGAGAAGTCTTCACCAGAATACTTGGACAGTCGCCTGACAAGGGCTGTCTGCCGATGCTGTACGCCGCCTCCACAGACAGTTTGGAGGGAGGAGAGTACATAGGACCTGACGGCTTCAGAGAGATGAGAGGATATCCAGAGAAACAGGAATCAACAGACGAATCACATAACAAAGAGGACGCCCAGAGGCTCTGGGAGGTAAGCGAAGAACTAACAGGAGTAAGCTTCAATCTCGACTAACTTTCCTCATTTCTGGCGGAAACCAAGCCGTAGCTGAAGCTTAGAAACCCTGCTGCAGCCAGAAAGAAGCTCGCTGTAGTTAAACCCTGTGTTCCATATGCAGCCGCAAACGCCGCCAGTGCAGTCAAATAGATACCTATATCTCTTGCTTCTGTAGGTTCGATCATGTACAAGTTTGCTGTTGGACATATTCAATCGGATGTTCTTGAGTTACTAGATCAAGGTATCCTAGGTTGATTGGAAGAATGATTTGGAGATTTTGTCTCATATACCTACCGGCTTAGTTACCGTTATTCTGGCCTGTAGATTTGTCTAAAATGTGTCAGTTTACCTGAGCGTCGGCCATGTGTTTTGGGAGCCTGAAAACATCCTCAAACACAATATGTAGTGGGTATACTGAACCACCACCAACTATATAAGAGGTGATGAGTCTTGTTTTGATCATGGCTGAGACAGACCTGTTTACGGAACGTACGAGTTTGAAACCCTATGAGTACGGCGACTTCCTTGACTACAAGGACGCGATTAGAAACAGTTACTGGGTGCACACCGAGTTTAACTTTTCAGGCGACGTCCAAGACTTCAAGGCAAATACTTCGCCTGTAGAACAAAGTGTAATTAGAAAGACGATGCTGGCAATCTCACAGATAGAGGTCAGTGTCAAAACCTTCTGGTCCGAGATATACGAAGAGATGCCAAAGGCAGAAGTTGGAAGCGTAGGAATGACCTTTGCGGAAAGTGAGGTAAGACACATGGACGCTTACTCACACCTGCTAGACATTCTAGGCATAGCAGATGACTTTGAAGAAGTTACAGAGGTCCCGGCTATCAAGCAGAGGATTGAGTACCTTGACGATTATCTGGAGGGTGCCAAGAGCGATGATAGACAGGAGTACGTCAAAAGTATAATGTTATTCAGTACGTTTGTCGAGCATGTCTCACTTTTCAGCCAGTTCCTGATAATGACAAGCTTCGACAAGTACGAGAAGAAGTTCAAAGGTATCTCCAACGCCGTAGAAGCAACCAGCAAGGAAGAACAGATTCACGGCCTGTTTGGTGTAGAGCTTGTTAACACCATCAGAGAGGAGAATCCTGACATGTTTGACGAGGAGTTTGAGGAAGAAGTTCAGGAAGCATGCAGAAGAGCTTTCGAGGCAGAACAGGATATCCTTGACTGGATTTTCAGCGAGGGAGAGCTTGACTTCCTGCCAAGAGAAAACATTGACGAGTTCCTCAAGGACAGGTTTAATCAGAGCCTGGAAAACGTTGATGTTGACCCAATCTTCAATCCGGATGAGGATATGCTTGAGGAGACAAGATGGTTTGATGAAGACATTATGATGACCAAGGACAACGACTTCTTCAGCAAGAGGTCCACCACCTACAACAAGAACACAAAGTCGGTTACGGCAGGTGACATGTTCTAATGTCAGCTACCAGTCAAGTCATCAAGGAGTCAAAGAGTACTGAGGAGATACTGGCAGATGTCAGGGAAGAACACAAAGAACCTTGGTACTGGCTAAACGAGGACAGTAAGGAGTTCCTCAGAAACGGCTACCTTCTGGAAGGTACAAGTCCGAAGGAAAGAGTACGTGATATTGCGGAAAGAGCCGAAGAAATCCTGGATGAGGAAGGCTTTGCCGACAAGTTCTACGAGTACATGAGCAAAGGTTTCTACAGCCTTGCCAGCCCAATATGGTCGAACTTCGGCCTTGACAGAGGTCTTCCAATCAGCTGCTTTGGCAGCTACATGGAGGATTCTATGGAAAGCATTCTATACACCCATGCAGAGGTTGGAGAGATGACCAAGCAGGGTGGCGGTACCAGCGGCTATATGGGAGAGCTAAGACCGAGAGGCGCACCTATCACAAACAACGGAAAGTCAAACGGCAGTTACTCGTTTACAGAGCTTTTTGATACCGCTATCAACGTCATCAGTCAGGGAGAAACCCGTAGAGGCCAGTTCGCAGGATACATCGACGTAGAACACGATGACCTTGACGAATGGCTCAACATCAAGACTGAAGGAGACCCTGTACAGGA
>CAYMJB010000044.1:0-4868 GCA_964391005.1 uncultured archaeon
CCTGTTTCTGTTCTGAGAAGCTTAGGATGAATTCAGCTTCTTCTAGGTTTGCTCCTTGTCTTATTTCACCGTGTTTGAAGTCTCCGTATACGTAGGTGTAGTCTGATTTGGCTAGTTTTTCTGTCTTGTCTGATTCCTGGTCAATGACCATTATGTCGTACTCTTCGGCAAGTTTGCTGCAAGTTCTTTCGGCCATTTCGTCGTAGCCGATTATAACGGCGTGATCTTCTAGCTTCTCTACCTCTAGATCAGTCTTCTCCTCCGACTCAAACAAGTCTAGTAAGGGTTTGAACTGTTCCTCAAGCCTGTCTCTGAACCTTATCAGGTATGCTGAGGTTCCCATTGTAAGTATTGCGACCAGGCTGATAAATCCGGAGACTTCGCTCTGAATGAATCCTTCGGTGATCGCCAGGCTTGTCAGTATTAATCCGAATTCACTGACCTGTGTCATGTTTACAGAGGCTGTGAAGCTGGTCTTTGGGGTGAACTTGAATCTGTCTATTGTGAGGAAGAATATCAGGAACTTGAAGATAATCAGCAATATGGAAGCCATAATGGCGGGTATGAAGTACTGTTGGAGTGATGATCCTGAGATGCTTATTCCAAAGTTCATGAAGAATATTGCCATAAACAGATCTGTAAGCGGTCTTATATCTTCCTGTAGCTCCCTGCTGTAAGGTATCTGCGCGAGCCCAATCCCTGCGATAAATGCACCGATTTCTAGAGATAGGTTTAGATAGTCCGCCAGTGAGATGAACAGAAATGCCCATGCTATTCCGTGTGTGAAGAATGCGAGTCTGTTTCCGGACATGGATTTCAGTATTTTTGAGAAGAAGTATTTTGATGAACCGAATGATATAGCGGCTACTACGGATATCATCAGAAATATTTCAGCTAGTTTCAGAGCGGCCTGTGCAGGTGTAGAAAAGTTTACCGTGAAGAAGGCAAGTATCACAACTACAGCCACGTCCTGCACGAGAAGAACTCCTACGTCAAGTCGTCCTGGTAACGTGGTTTCTTCGTCTCTTTCCGTAAGCACTTTTACGACAAGTGCTGTTGAGCTGAACATTACTGCCGCTCCGATGGTGTAGGCGGTCGTTCCTGTGAACCCTACTAGTATGGCAGTGAGTGTTCCTGCTGCAAATGTTAGAGCCATCTGGATTACGGCAATTCCGACTGTTGACTTCAGTACTTCCTGGATTTCTTCTATATCTATCTCAAGGCCTATAAGAAACAGTAGAAACACAAGCCCGAGCTCAGAGAACAGACTTATCATCTCCCCTTGCTTGACTAGGTCGAGTCCTACCGGTCCAAGAGATATTCCTGCGATTATGTATGCTATGATCTTGGGTTGACCTGTCTTCTGTGAGAGAATCCCAAGGAATGTGGCTGCTCCTATAAGCAGGGCTACGGACTCGAATCCAGCGGCCATGTCTACAAGAGTTTTTCTAATTCTTGCTTCTTAATAGGTCCCTCTCGATGCAGTCTAATTTCGCCGTTGGAAACTTCTGCTATCGTGGAGGTAGGTCCTTTCTGAAGTTTCCCGGCGTCCACGATGTAATTTACCTTCTTTTTTAGTTCACCTGAAATATCTTCGACGCTGTATGATGTTTCTCTCCCTGAGATGTTGGCGGATGTTGCGATGATTGGTGCAGCCTGTGAGAGCTCTGATGCTATTTCAGCGGACGAGATTCTGAATGCAAAGTCTTCGTTTAAGCTTTCAGGTACCTTATTTTTTCTTTCTGTGACGAGTGTTAGAGGTCCTGGCATAAACTCCTGCACCAGATTTCTTTCCTTACTATTAACTTTTGAGTATTTCTCGGCTGTTTCAAGCGAGTCCACTATTGCAGTTAATCCTTTGCTTCGAGGCCTCTGCTTGGCTTCGTAGACCTTTTCTATAACTTTTTGGTCTCTAATATCTCCTCCAATTCCGTACGCTGTTTCAGTCGGATAGATTATGACTTTTCCGTCCCTGATCTTCTGTTTGGCTTTGTTTACTTGTTTTCTTATTCTGTCATCCATTCTGCTTCCACCTTGTCAGGTCTCCAGTCAGGTTTAACCTTTGAGTTCTCTATCTTTGTCTTGTTGCCTTTCTTTATTCTTAGGAGGCCTTGGTGTGCGATCATGACTCCGTTATCCATGCAGTACTCTGCAGGAGGAAAGTAGGCCTCGGCGTCTCTCTGCTTGCACATTTCCTCTACCATTTCCCGTAGGCGGGAGTTCATGGCGACACCGCCTGTAAGAAGGGCTTCTTTGGAGTTTTCCTGAGACATTGTTCTTTCAAGGGCTTCAACCGTTGCTGCGTAGGCGTGTTCTTGGAATGAGTTAGCCAGTACTTTGTCTGAGACTTCTCCAACCTTTCTCTCAGCTTCTGTTGTAAGTCCTGAGAATGAGAAGTCCATGCCTTTGATGGGGTAGGATAGCTTGATTATATCGTCTGTCTGTTCGGCAAGTTCTTCGATCTCAGGCCCGCCGGGATGTGGGTAGCCAAGTTTCCGTGCCAGCTTATCTAATGCGTTTCCAAGGGCTATATCAAGTGTCTCCCCGAATATTCTGTATCTTCCTTTCTTGTAGCTGAGTACCTGTGAGTTTCCGCCTGATACGTACAGTGTTGAAGGTTTTTTGGCTTCCGTGGTTTGTGTACCTATGGAGATGTGTGCAAGGCAGTGGTTTACTCCTACCAGAGGTTTATCGTGTTTCTTGGAGAGGGTTCTTGCTGTGACAGCTCCTACATCTAGGCACTGTGGTATTCCAGGTCCTTGTGAGAAGGCTATCGCATCAAGGTCTTCATACTCAACGTTTGCTTCGTCTAGGGCGTTGTTGAGCAGTTCTCTGGCGTGTTGGTAGTGGTGTTCTGCGGCTTTGCGTGGATGTATTCCGCCTTCTTCCGGCTCGTACATATCCTTCTGGTTTGATAGACATTCCCACTTTTTGGAGACACCTATTTTTTCTTCTTTTACGATGCCAACTCCGAAGGTGTGTGCTGTGGACTCTATACCCAGTACCTTCATCTTGAGAAAAAAGTTTGGAATATGTGTAAATGTTTAGGTTATCTCTGTGTGTATCCGCATTTGCCGCAGGTCTTCCTGTCGTCGTGTTCTGCTAGAATGCTTCCGCATACAGGGCATTTCTCTGCTTGAAGGTTTCCTTCCTCGTCGTACTTCTCGTGTAAGGATACGTTTGCGTTTCGTCCCATGGTCTCTTACTTTCTTTATTTGGCCTGTGTTTCAAGCCAGTCGATGAATGTTGTCCGGTTTTTGTCTTCTTTTTCTGCCTGAATTAGTGCAGAGTAGTCAGGACTGTCAATATCCCCGATTTCATCCTTTGCATCTGTAATCGTGCCTGAGACGATGTTCCTGTGTTCTTCGGTAACTTGCGAGGCTTCTTGGTCCTGTCCTGTCTTCTCTAGGTTGTCGCTGTATTCAAACTCTTCGTAGACTTTGAGCTCTGTGTTGGATGTGTTGCTTCCGTAGCCGGTGTTTATTGTTCCGACCTCGATTACATCTTTGTTAAGTGTTTTCTCTGCTGCAAACCTGCTTTTGATATCTTCTCTGCTTGGAGTAGATTCGCCTCCGTGTTGTACCTCAAGCTCTACCTGCCTGCGGTTTAGCAGCGGGTTTTCTCTTACTGATTTAATTTGAACTTCCATTTTGAAAATCTCCTCTAGTATTCTTCTGCATAGATTTTTTCACCTTACGTTTATTGCGTATCTGCCTGCTACACTTGTTTCCAGTTGTTCTGCGACCTCGCTGTTTTCGGGATCGTATATTACCGCGAGCCCGCTCCAGTTGTCTCTTAAATCATTGTTTTTGTCTATAGGGCATTCGTTTTCTTCTTCTACAAGTCTGTGGCATTCTGAGCAGGCTTTTTCTGTCATTGTTCTTCTTCCTCTTCTTCTGCCTGTTCTTCTTCGTATTCTTCTATCCAGCAGTCTTTTCCGAGACCTGGCTGCCTCATTGTCAGGTTAATCTTGTTTGAGTCTTCGTTTCCAAGGCTTACTGCGATTATACGTGCTGTGACTTTGTCTCCGATTTCTAGGGTTTTGTCTCCTTCATCGGATACAAGCATGTTGTTTTCCTCGTCTAGGTTGACGTATTCGTCCATTATCTGTGATACGTGGCATAGGCCGTCCAAAGGGCCGATCCTGATGAATGCTCCGAAACTGGTTATATCTACTACTTCACCGGTAACTACTTCCTTCATCTCAGGTTCATAGACTACAGCTTCGTACTCTGTTTCGTAGTGTACTCCTGCGTCTTCAGGCTCTATTTCACCGCCTTCAATGGAGTTGATTGTATCAACAGACAGGACTACTCCTGCTTCTTTGGATATCGTTCCTTCTACGTTGTCCTTCAAAGCCTGTTTTATGCTTTCCTCTAGGTCCTCTCCCAGGTTTTTAGGAGGAACCCTTATTGAGTCTGCTATGTCCAGTCTGTTGTACATTTCATTCTACCTCTATGGAACATGTAATCCGCCGAAGTCAATTCTTAAAAAGGATTACAGACCTCATAAATGGTTCTGCCTGTTATCTTTACAGCAGGGACTGCTCATTGATTTTTTCAAGATGGTTGTGGCTTCTGACTATAACCACCTCACATCCTTGCTCAATTAGCCTGTCTTGGAGTTCCTTGTCGTTTGTTGCTACTGTAAATCCCTTGGATATCCTGACTATAAGGTCGTCTACCTCTCCACTGCCTGTAGTCTCCATTACTTCTATGTCTTTGTTTTCTATCAGTTTTTCCACTAGCTGGCCGTACTTCCCTTCTTCTATGCTTTTTGCCTCATGCACCGCGTCCTCAAGAGTGTAGAGTTTGTAGCGGCCGTAAAGCCTGTCCAGCTCTGCGAAAATGTCGAAGTCAAGCTGAAAA
>CAYMJB010000045.1:0-4862 GCA_964391005.1 uncultured archaeon
TGGAAGGAATCCGATGGAGGACCCCACTCCGTGGCGATGTATGACTCAAGTTCGTTTGATGGCTGGGACCCTGGTGCAGATATCATAGTCAGGGATTTTAGCTCCGGAGGAACTGTATCAAATTCTTCTGATACAGTAATGAATACAGGAAATGACAACCAAGTTGACACCACCGCCGGTCAATCATTAAATCCTATTCAAGACGTATCAAATGACCTGTACTTTCCATCTAACAACCAAGTCTATACTTCAGGTAGAGAGGTTGTTAGAGACTCTGATGATGACGGGAGATTTACAACTCAGCCTGATCCGGTTATAGCAGGTGAAACACCGGACAACGGTGAAAACATCACCTTTAACGATACTGTGCCTCCGAGAATGGATATTGCTTCTTACAATACAGGTGGAGATTCTTTCAGCTCTAGCGAAGATCTGATAGTTTTTGACAGGGATAATGATTCGCAGTTTACAGCTCAGCCAGATAATGACATGCTTGGGAACTCGCCTCCTGAGGGAGCCCCGCTTGAGCAGAACCATGTTGATGCATGGAACGACGAAGACGATACTAGGGTGAATGCTTCTGATCTCGAGATCTTTGACAATGAGTCAGGCGATGGTGGGTGGAATGCCTCTAGAGACGCGATCTGGGTAGAAGGAGGGGGTACAAACGGCTACCAGACAAACTCGGGGGATGTCCTGATTGCAGGCAGCCTACCAAACAATGCTGATCCTAGAGGAGTAGGTGACCTGTTTAACCAGTGGCCTAATGTGTCAGGTTATGACAGCAATCCAAGTGACGAAGGTTTTAATCTTAATACAGACGACATAATAATGGATTATAATTCAGGAGGGACATACTCACCAAGAGACGACGTCATTATAGCAGGTTCACAGCCTCAGGACACTTCATTCTCAGGTGGTACCTCCCTGACAGATGGATTCCCAAGTTCCTGGACGCTTGATGTAATTGAGGGTATTCCTGGCAGTGAATGGAGTTCAGAACAGGATACTATACTCAGAGACAGATACCAAGGAGGTACTTATTCAGCTCAGGCAGATGAGATAGTCAACAGCGGTGGCTCTGTGGACTCGGATATGGGAACGCCGTTGAACCAGCTTTCGGCTTCGCCTGGGGACAACATCATGTGGTCGGACGTTGATTCCTCAGGGACCTACGATACCGGAGATGAGATTTTCAGGGATTCTGATAGTGACGATCAGTACACAAACCGCTCTGATCAACAGCTAGCAGGACTATCCCTTGAGGTAGCGGGTGAGGGCACAGAACTTGAGACATCGAACATATGGCAGACTGCTGAGTACGATCCAACGCCTCTGCTCTTTTATGATACTGTAAATCCTGGTACTTGGGACCCTAACTATGATGCTATAATTCATGATGCAGATCAGGACGGTGTGTTTACTGGTAGGGGTGACAGGGTCATTGAAGGAGATCCTTCGCTGGGTGAAAATGGTGATACATTGATACCGACTGAGCCTCCTGAGATCTCTGCTCCGGATGTGAAAGCAAGGGTGACTGTAGGCACTAATACTACAGGCCCTTTGGAGCTGGCAAGAACCGAGTCAGGTACCTACACGGGAGAGATCAGTATTCCTGATGTACCTGATTCAAGTATGCTGCTTCAGGTCACCGCGGAGACACCTATATCGAATATGAGAGGTATGGAGTCACGCGTGCTCATGACAAGAGCACAGGGAATAGGTTTTGACACTGACACAACATCCATAGATCTGGATGTTCAGAAAAGGGGGAACTACACAAGATCGGTGAGGGTAGATAATCTTCTAAGCGATCAGAATACTGTAAACGTCAGTCTTTCGGAAAGCCTGGAAAATATGACCAGTAGCTCGGCGAACAGGATTAACCTAGAGCCCGAGGGAAACTCCAGCGTCCAATTTGATTTTAACATTAGTGAGATGCAGGATTCGGAGGGTGAGATCGTATTTACTGAGGAGGAAACCGGTATCTCACAGAACGTGGATGTATTTATCAATACGCCTGAATGTTTGCTAAAGAACGAGCAGTTATGTGTTCAAAACGTTGCACAACTGTCAGCTACGACAGATCAAAGGGAGAACATCTCTATGAATCTCGACATACTGAATGTAGGTTTGAGAGGATCTGAGAGGGATATATCTACAGAGGTTTCCGGAAACGTTTCGGAGTTTGTAAAGACTGAGAACGTGTCTGCATTCAATGATTCAACCCAGATGAACGTAGATTTTGTAGCCACCAAGCCAGGTAACTACACCGGCACTCTAGGTTTGCAGGCTTCTGATTCTGAGTTGGAGGTTCCTCTTGAGCTTACAGCAAACTTTGAGAGGCTTAACACTTCAGTGGATGTGACACCGACTCAGATCGACCTTGGAACCGTCCCTGAAGGAAACGACGCCAACTCAGAAGTGATGATAGAGAACACAGGTACAACCGATATAGTGAATGTGACATTTAGCTCATCCTCTTTCAGCATCTCCCAGAATCAGGACTCAGGTATATCTGAGGGAGAGTCAAGAAACTACACTCTGACGTTTTCCTCTGTAAGCACGGTGAGCGGTGAAGTTGAGTTGACGGCTAGTTCGGAGGATGAATCTGTTTCAAGAACCATGAGCGTCTCCGGAACCACAGTAACCCCTATAACCCAGATGAAAAACGAGATTAGCAACAGGGTAAGCAGTCTTCGAAGACAGGCAAACTCTACATCAACACTTTCCCAGCTAACAGATATCGAAGCCCAGAGAAGCTCAATACAAACTTCATGGGACAAAGGAAATTATGCAGAGGCTCAGAACAAGTATCAGACAGCTCTATCAAATCTCAACGCTGTAGAGGCTCAGGTTGGTAGCTCAGCAACAGGTGGCACAGGGGGCACAGGCGGCACCGGAGGATCTGGTACAGGTCAGACAGACTCTGGTAGCTCCGGTGGCGGAGGCGGCATCTTAATCCTCATAATACTTCTGATAATAGTGCTGGGCGTAGGCTTTGTGTTCTACACGAGTTATATTCCAGAGGAAGGAGATCCTCTTTACGATGTACTGGGTGAGGAGTAGATGATTGAGTTGCTTACTCAAGCTGTTCAAGGTCTGGCCCAGCTCAGTACTGTATTATTGATTATAGTTCTTCTGCTGCTTTTCTTGGTAGCTTTCAAGGTATTGGAGATGGTGATGCAGACTGTAATAGTTTCAGCGCTTTCAGGCGTCTTCTACTTTGCACTAGCCTATTTCTTGGACCCTGTCAAGTTCTCTATAGATAGCCTCCTGTTTTTCACGTTCATCGGTGGGAGCCTGTACACGTTGTACAATCTGGTGACTACTTCAGCGGCCCTCGCCGGAGACGTTATCAAACTCCCTCTAAAATTAATTAGAGGATTAATCAGGTTTGTAAGAAACAAGCTGAATTGATCTTGTTCAGTTTCCAAAGGATACCTTGCCGGCTTTTACCTCTGTGGCGTTCCCGCTCATCTCAAGTGACGTATTAGATGTGTAGTAGGTGATGTTGCCTCTAAATGAGCTTACCTTCAGAGGGCTATTCTCCTTTTCTATCACCGTGCTGCTGTTCTCAGACCTTATCTTGGTATAAGATGGTTCCAGTGAAATTTTTTCACTATCAATTCCTATTATTTCAAGTCTCTTGGCATCGGTTCTGGCCGCCAGCTCGATATCTTGTTGTACGTTTACTCCTGATGAACTAAATCCAGAAATGCTTCCATCTAGTCCTGCATCACCATCTTGTTTGAACGTAGCTATCCCCGAAAAATCATCTAATGTAATGTTTCCATCTGACTCAATTCGTCTGTCTTCAGAGTAAAGACTGTCTACATCTTCTAGATGAACTCTTTCCGATTCGATATTGATCTTTGATATGTTGTCAATTCTTGCGGTGACTATTACTTTTTTGGGATCTTTCTGTTTTTCTTCGCCTAGAGGGAGGATGCTGGTCGGTGACTCTGTGAACTGTCCTAGCATGTTTCCGGTTGAGAGATCCTCTATTTGGAGGCTTCCTCCTCCGGTTCCTATCGCTACTGCTGCGATAGATGCAAGTACTGCGCCCATTATCTTCGGATCCATACACGTCTACTTACAAGCTTGACTGATATAAAATAGGTGTATGAATACTTTGATTTTGGTTGAGCCTGAGATCCCGGAGAACACAGGTTTTATAGCAAGGCTGTGTGAAAACTTCGAGTTCGATCTCAGGATAGTGAACCCTGATTTTAATCTTGAGGAGGCGAGGAAAACCGCCTCAAATGCCCAGCAAAAGATTAGGGACGTCAGAATCTACGAGGAGACCTCGGACGCGGTTGAAGATCTTGATTTTGTGGTTGGCACCAAACCGGGTAAGGGAACTTCTCTGCAGAGCTTTGAGCCGAAGTCAAACACGTCAATTATGGTTGGTAGGGAGAGCTCAGGACTGACCAATGAGGAACTTGAGTTATGTGATGCAACTGTACACATCCAAACAGGAAGTTATGATTCCTTGAACCAGAGTCATGCTGCCTCCATTCTCATGCATAGATTCTTCGTTGAGTCCAAAGAGAAAGGCATGAATCAGGATCAAATAGAGGTTTTGGATTCTTTCATCCAACAGCCAAAACTCAAGGAACTTGTATTAAGATCTAATCCATCTGAGGAAGAACTAGAACACCTTATAGGCCAATTAAAGGATTAAAACAGGTTCCTCAATAAAACAGTTTAATCTGGTTGCTTTTTGGTTGAAACTTGACCGACTTTAAAAAAATGGATATATGATTCTCCAGTATGATACCTGGACTTTTCTCATCTGATGGAGGAGGAAACCTCTTTCTTATAGTTCAAACCATTACAACACTACTGTTCTTTGTGGG
>CAYMJB010000046.1:0-4827 GCA_964391005.1 uncultured archaeon
ATCAAAGAAAAAGGTCCTGTTCTCTGAAAGTTCCACAGTTATAATCTGAGAATTAAAACTTATAATTCAGACTAGATCAATCTTGTAAAATTCGATAAACTTTTTTGTGGTTTGTTAGCAGTGTTGTTTACTGTGGTAGATCTGAAGAGATTTTTGGTATTGATCTTGCTGATGGCTGTAATTGGTGTTTCGGCTTCAGCAGTTCCTCCTAGACAACCTAACGTGCAACTTGAGCCTACTCCACTATATGATGACAATGATGCATACTGCCTCGCCACATTTACGGACCCAGACAGTAACTCGGGCGAACTTGTTTTCAATTACTCAGTAGCAGGTGTCGAGGTAAAGAAGGATACATTCAATGTAGCCAATAATACTCAGAAAAACTACACGTTGCCAAAATCCAATTACAGAGAGGGTGAGGAAGTCCTCTGCAATGTAACAGCAAAAGACTCAAGTGACAGAACCAAGGGCTCCGAAAGTGTCATCGCTGATACCTTTGATCCAGAGATTACTTCAGGCCCTAAATTCTTTAATTATAGCTCTGAGCATGCCTTTAATGTGTCAGCTGTCGTCTTGGATCGTGAAAGTGATGATGAGGTCTCAAGCTGCAGTCTGAACGCACCTGGAATATCCTCAAGATCGATGAGTATTGACAGGACTTTTGGAAACGGGGATGAGCTGAGATGCTTCTACAGCCACATAGACAACACTTCAAGCTACGACGTCTTGGATGATGTTAACGTGACCGTGACCGCAGAGGATTTTGGTGGTGGAGAAGGAAACAGATCAGCCCTCAATCCTATACCTAACAGTCCTCCAAGAGTTTTCGATGTTCAACCGTCAACAAACGCGGTTATCTCATCGGGGTCTGTAGACCTTTCAGCTCGTTTCACGGATCAGGATGGTGAGAAGATTGATGTAGACTTCATAAATTCCACCGGGTCGACTAATAACGTGGTTGGCGGCTCTACAGATGTGTCACCGGGTTCACAGAAGACTTATAATTGGGATGATCTTCAACAGCTGAAGACTTATTTCTGGCAGCTTGAGGTTTCTGACGATCATCAAACTGTGACCAGAAAGTTCAGGTTCAGAGTCAGGTTTCCCAGTCAGCTGCGTGTAGATACCCGTTTTGAGACACAGTATAACTCGATTCTTGTGTCACCTAACAATTCAAGGTCTGTCAGGTATTCGGTATTTAATGATGGAACCAATCCCAAAAATGGCTTGGAGACAACCGTATATACAGCTGATGGCAGAATTTCGTCTACAGGTTCAATGTCTTCGAATCCTTTTAGTTTGCAGCCCGGTGAGAGAAAGTTCTTCAATATTATCATTTCTCCGGATCAGCTTGGTAAAACCGAACTCGTTGTTGCCACAGACAGCAATAACTACGCACTTAATACTACAGAAAGAATTGATGTCTACGTGGATAACAGACCAAACGCTGCAAGAGAAGTCCCTGGCATGGGCTTGACCCAATTGTATATTGTTCTACTGGTTTCTACTCTCTACTATTCTGCACGACTCTGACTATGTAACCTGCGACCCTGTTTCTCAACTGTTTGGATTCGAACTCTTCGGTATCCTTGAGCTCTTCTTTATTTTCTTCAAACTCTTCTGAAAATCTGTCTGGGTCTGCGTCTACTAGGTCTTTTGCAAGTCGTTTGATGTATGTCTGCCTTACTTTACTCATACTAGAACCATCGGCGTTAAACCTCTTAAATCCCTACTGGAAATCTGTGATTTAAATTAAAGGAAACATGAAAGGTGCATATGACACAAATCAGGCGTCTTGTACTTGATGTTTTGAAGCCACGTGAACCTGAGATGATAGAGTTTACCGAGGAGATATCTGAGATGGAGTGCGTTGACGGAATCAATTCCTCACTTATTGAGGTGGATGAAAAGGTGCGAAACGTCAAGGTGACTGTGGAAGGAGAGATCGACGAGCAGAACATAAGAGATAAGATTGAGGATATTGGAGCGAGTATACATAGTATAGATGAGGTTGCAGCCGGCGAAAAGCTGGTGGAAGAGAGTAAAACCCTTCAGGACTAAAGTATGATTCTCGAAAAGTTCCGTGAGCTCAAGAAAACATGGAACAAGGATGAAGTAAAATCCATTTCCCGCAGGTACTTTATATCAAACGGGTTTGATGGAACACTTACAGCAGTAGGGATAACTGTGGGGTCGTACCTTTCAGGTGTTTCAACAGGTGCGACAGTGTTTAAGGTTGCGGCTGGAGCTGCCGTGGGTCTGGCGACTTCAGGTGTCTGGAGTGTTTGGGAGATTGAGAAGGCTGAGAAACTTGCCCAACTACATGATCTTGAGGAAAACATGTTGAAGGAGCTTGAGGGTACAGAGATACACCAGATAAAGAAGCAGGGTAGAGTTGTGAACGCTACGGCGAGCGGTGCAGGTCCTGTGCTTGGAGTGCTGCTGACCGCTTCACCTTTCCTGTTAGAGGGCATACTTTTGAACATGTTTCAGTCTACCGCTGCATCGGTGCTTATGGCTGTAGGACTCCTTTTCGGGTTTGGGGTTTATATGGCGGATATATCCGAGCAGAACTGGCTTAAGGCCGGACTAAGAATGGGTCTTGCAGGACTGGTTGTAGCTGCACTAAACATTCTCCTGCCGGGATAGGAACAAAACCACTTATATATCATATAGACGAAAGTTAGAAACATGGTTGAGTGCGAATTCTGTGAAGAGGAGTTTGAGGATGAGAGGGAGCTACACGCTCACTGGCGTGAACATGAAGATGAGCTGAACTCTCATCAAAAAGAGGAGATGAAGAAAGCCGAAAGAAAGAAGGAAGAAGAAAAAGACAGAAAGAGGAAGAAAAGAAAACAGTATATGATCTATGGTTCTGCCGGCGTACTGGCTTTAGGTCTTGCAGCACTTATAGTACCACAATTTATACCTGAATCCGGTTCCACCGGCGAGTTCAATATAACAACTGAAGGTCAGCCGGTGATCGGAAGTGACAACGCGTCTGTCACTGTTGTAGAGTTTGGTGATTACAGCTGCCCTGCGTGCAGAACTTTCGAAATGGAAACATACCCGCAGCTCAAGCAGAACTATATTGACACCGGTGAAGTAAGATTTTCGTTCATAAACCTGGCTTTTCTTGGGCCGGATTCCCAGGAAGCTGCTGTGGCCGGTGAGTGTGTTTACAGGCAGAACGAGACAGAGTTCTGGGAGTATCATAAAAGTATCTACGATAACCAGGGTTCTGAACAGGGATGGGCGACTCAGGAACTGCTTATGAATCTGGCAAGAGAAAACACTGAAGGACTTGACTATCAGCAGCTGAGCAGCTGTATATCAAGTGGAGACACAGCGGAACAGGTTAGAACTGAGAGGGGTATAGCCAACTCAAACGGCGTATCATCGACGCCAACCGTGTTTGTAAACGGTGACAAGGTTAGTGGAAATAGTTATGCAGCGATCAAGACAGCGATAGATTCCGAACTTCAGAATTAATCCCACTTTTTCCTCTCATTTATAAGGATAATCAGATATGTCTTGGTTATAAGGAGGTGTTAGAATTTATGGAAGGTACAGTAAAGTTTTTCCACGACAAGAAGCAATACGGCTTCATTGAAGTAGACGTCGACGAGGAAGAAGACGATGTGTTTTTCCACATCAGCAACGTTGAAGGAGAGGAAGAACCTGAAGAAGGAGTTGAAGTAACTTTCGAGCAAGAAGAAGGCGAAAAAGGTCCTGAAGCAGTCAACGTAGAAATGGCTTAAAGATTGGCTCAACGCCATCAAAGCCCCAAAAATATTTCTTTTTGTTAAATTTCATCATTCACTATACAGTCTCTACAGCCACTCAGTTTTCTATCGATAACCTAATAACTAACAGACTACTAGTCAAGAAATATGTCTGAGACTGAGATTCTTTATTACCCTGAAAATGAGTACCAGAAGGAGTTTGACGCTACCGTAATTAAATCCAACAAAGACGAGAACTACGTGGTTCTAGACCGTACCTTATTTTACAAGGAGGGTGGCGGACAGCCTGCTGATAAAGGCAAGTTGAAATGGAATGATAATAATACACAGGTAGTCGATGTACAGAAGGAACATGGAGAGATCAGGCACTATGTTGACGGCCGTGTACCCGAGGAAGAAACCGAGGTACATGGTGAGATTGACTGGGAGAGGCGTTACTCACATATGAGAATGCATACGGCGCAGCACGTGGTATCAATGGTTGTTCTTGATATGTACGATGCATCAACAGCCGGCAACCAGGTTCATGCGGACACCTCCAGAATTGATTTTGAGCCAGCTGACTTCGACGAAGAAGATCTTGAGAACATAGAAAAAGAGGTAAACCAGATAATTGATGAAGATATTGCTCTGGATAAATCTGAGATGGATCGTGACGTCTTGGAGGAGAAAACTGAGGATGGAAGAACAAACTTGGATCTAATACCGTCACATATAGATCCCCTGAGAGCTGTTAAAATTGGAGATATAGATATATGTCCATGTGGGGGAACTCATGTGGGCTCTACAGGCGAATTAGAAGAATTCAGGATAGAAGAAAGGAAAAGCAAAGGCCAAGACGTTGAGAGAATAATATTTTCCCTCAACTGAGTCTCAGAACCCTGCGGCGTCAGATGTAGAAACTATCTGACATTAAGCCTTCGCTTGCAGACTCACATATTGGCCTAGATTATTTATGTAAAAAATTGTATATAGATTTAGTGTGGTAATTAACGCATCATTTGCCCTGTTTGTATGCCTATTGGGGTTGATTGCCTTCTTTGCTGATAGGTTTGATAAGCCTTCTATACCGATTTAC
>CAYMJB010000047.1:0-4681 GCA_964391005.1 uncultured archaeon
TTGACAGGAACAAAGTAGTAGCTCATCTTAAACGAGAAAAAATTGTAGTTTGGGTCCTCCGGCGCCGCCACCGCCTTATCAGCCATCTCCTCCTGAACAATCAGCACAGAACGCAGCTGCAGGGTGGAAAGCCTCTCAATAATATCAGACGCAAGGTGAAAAGGCAGATTCCCGATTACAATCTCCACGTCATCAGGAACCTCCAGCTCCATAAAATCCTCCTGCATAACCACGTAATCAGTGCCAAGTTCAGACTGCTTCAGAATCTGCACCAGCGACGGATCCTTCTCAACCAGGTATGCCTTATCTGCGTCAAGGTGTCTTGATATACTTCCCGTACCTGCCCCAATCTCAAGAACGGTTTTGCCGGAGGTTTCAGCCTCTGAGAGAAACTTTCTGACCGCGATCTCATTTCTGAGAAAGTGCTGGCTTTCAGAAGGTTTAAATCCTAGAGAGGAGAGCTCTTGACGTATATCCATATCTAGTCAACGAAAAGCTTGTTCTTGGTCTCTCCCTTAAGTTCCTCAAGGATTCTATCATTAACTGTTTCCTGAGGATCAGGTACAGAAGGTACTCGCTCTTTGATATCCTCAAAGCTTTCAAACTCCTCTTTCTCTCTTTCATCCAGCAAGGCCTGCATATGTTTTGTGCCTATGCCCGGTAGCAGCTCAAATGCGTGACGTCTTGGTGTTACAGGAGTTGCTTCATTGAAGAACTCTACAAACTCATCCTCCTTCTGGCTTATAAGCTCTTGGAGCACGTATTTCAGTTCTTTCTGTGCGTTACCGGTTAACTCATCATATCCGATTCTGCGTTTTATGAACTCTACCTTGTCTCTGTCTCCGTCTCCTATATACAGTTCCTCGCCGCCTTTTGGCCTCTCATCCTCACGCATAACAACTTCTAGAAGGCTGTAGTTATCTTTTCCGATTCCTTGAGCAACCCTGTCATCACGGCCATCAGAGTGTCCGTGCTCAAGGAACTCAAGCACCATAATATATTCATCTTTGTCAGACATACAAACCACTTGGTTCAACTAAAGGTATAATTGTTTCGCCAGTACAGTTTATGGCTTACTCCTCAGACTCCACGGACTGACATATATCAAGTATCTCATCGTACTCAGAGTCGTCAAGTCTGATCCTTTCGTCGGAGAAGATTCCACGTAGAGTGGACTCATACTGCGGCATAACCCCTAAAAGTTTGTAGATATGCTTCTCCTTCAAAGAATCAATTTCGGAGAGCTCATCATGCAGGGTTTCAAGTGTTTCAGAGTCTTCAACAGCTGTGTGTCTTGTCAGGTTTTCCAGCGCAATCTTCTGCTCATGGGTTCTATTATCCTCATCTGTATCCTCTAGGGCTTCACGAGCTTCGATGGGAAACAGGCGCTCCTTTGTCTGTATCTCCATCACTGGTTCACCTCGTTAAGATGCGCGGGATCTATCTGAAGGGTTTTAGTCTCATCTCCCTCATCAAACTCAACTATATATGCGTCTCCACGCTGTCCTGTTACCTCTGCGGTCTTACCATGGAATCTCATATGTGGTCTACCTTCTTGGACGGAAGAATCAACATGAATAAGCGCTTTGTCCCCTTCCTCAAAGCTCTGGAGCCTGTCATTAACTGTAGTCTTTTCCCTACTATCTTTTTTCAGCTTTTTGCGTGCTCCCTGTTGTGATCCCTGAGATTTCTGCGCCACTTAAACATCCCCTCCGTTAGTTGAAAGCTCACAATAGCTTCCTGTAAACCGAATCATTGTTTTGTTACCTCTTAAATTAACAAGGCGCTCTAAGCTTTTTAAACCAAAGTTTCTCACCAAAGTAGAACATATCTTGAAACGACTATGACCACACTTTAGCATTTTTAAGGTAAATGAAATCCATCTGCGTCTGACAAATCAGCAAGATTACGGACCTGTGAATTAGAGAGCTTCACCGACCCAATTAGATTCTTATCAGAACCGGAGCCGTGGCAGTCACTTCCGCCGGTGCGTAGCAGACCATATTCATCCGCTAGATCCTCGGAAAGAGTCTCACCAAAATGCATCTCATAGCTATTCTGCCTCTTGTGATCCCAGCTGTATTTAACCTCGATACCTTTCAGCCCGTAACCCACAAGCTCTGCAATGATTTTGTCTGCCTCATGTTTCTGAATATCCCTTCCTGGATGCGCTAGTACCGGAACACCACCCTCATCAAGAACCGTTTTCACAACCTTTTCAGCGTCCTGCTTAGGAGTAGGGACGTAAGCAGGACAATCTTCACCGATATAGAGCTCAAACGCGTCTTCCTCTACCTTAACCTCCTCAACTTCCTCTGCCTCAACCAATGCCCTCGCAATATGAGGCCGGCCGGGATTGCCCTCAACGTGGCGAAAAACCTCTTCTTGTGTAAGATTATAATCAAGCTCTCTATTTAGGTTATCAATCATGTTATCAAGTCTCTTCTCTCTCAGCCTGGAGTTCTTCCTGAGTAGGTCTCTAATTCTATCAGACTCAGGATCTAGAAAATAGCCCAGGATTTCAATACCTGTATCCTGAACCTTGCATTTTATCTCAGCACCCGTGATCACAGTCACACCGGTTTTATCGTCGATAAAGAATCTCTCATCCAGCTCAGAATTAATCGCGTCATGATCGGTCAAAGATATTGCATCTAGACCCGCTTTCGCAGCCTGCCTAACTCTTTCTTCGACTGAGTCAGTTCCGTCGCTGGCAGTTGTATGCAAATGTAGGTCAGCTGGCATAGAAATAGAGGCAGGTGCCAAGAGTTAACTCTGTAATTACTTCTCAATCCAGATGACGTCTAACTGAACGCACTCTGCTGAGGTACTGATCAGATCAGAGATGTTTGGCTGAGTCCTGCCATCATCTCCGTGGATTAACTCCTTGATGTAAGTGCCTGCCTCAGCCTTAACCTCCAGCTCAAAACTCTTTTCTCCTGTTTTTTCCCATGAAACATCGTAAACCTCACGTTTCCTGATTTTTTCGGCACGCCTGTGTTCAACCCTCTCCGGAGTCTCCTGCTCAACCTCTCCAACAACTTCTGAAATATGTTTTAGATCCTCCTCGGAAAACTCTTCCTCAGTCTCAACCTGTGCTCTGTACTTTTTATCGGCGTGCTTCTGCTTGATATCCGCAGCCTTGTCCTTGTGAGTGTACTGCATCTCAAAAACCTCAACCTTGTCAGTACCGTTATTTACCTCTTCCTGAAGTTCCTCCAGGTCAAGATCACGGTTAAGAGGCTCAATCAGCTCAAGCACAAACTCTCTCTTCCCAAAACACTTTGCATCAACGTCTTCCCGGCCACCGCCGTGGAACTTTGCCTCAATAGCTTTTGAATCACGTATAAATGGCTCCTGGATCTCCTCCTGTACACTAGTGGGATACTGTTTTCCGGTCCAGTCACACTCGTCACATCCTGAACCTCTGCATTTTCTGCAGTGCCACTCCGTTTGCGGAATCTCCCGTGAATACTTATTGTACTGACCGTAGATCAGGACTGAGTTGACCTGTAGCTCAACTCTCTCCTTTCCATCACGCATATCTACTACAGCCATTATATCAGCACGTTCAAAATCAACTGTAACATCCATTTTGTCCTCTATTCTCTTTCCGATCAGTCTTGAAAGCTCTGTCTTGATAGGCTCTGTGAACTGCGTGCCGTACTCACCCCAGATCTCATCCTCTCGTGAAACAGCATCCTCTGGCGGCCTTATACCTATCAGAAATGTCTCAAGCTCGTAACGATCAAAAGAATCAATCACCATATTAACCCAGTGATCCAGTTCCTCAAAAACCAGTCCACAGGCATCACAGCCACACCTATGATCCTGTTCCGCATCCTCTGGAATGTTTTCCTCGACAAAACTGTCCTCGTCTAAATCATCAGTTTCACGGGCAATCAGGCCTCTCTCGTAGTTTTCCAGTCCATGACCAAGCTGGGCAAACTGCCGGCCAAGACAGTGATCACACAAACTTTCATCCTCGACAAGCTGGTCTCTCTTCTCCTCAACTGATGGAATATCCATGTTATCAGATTTCTTGTCCAATTCTTATTTATACAGGCTGCAAAGGAGTAGTAATCTTTAGAGCAACATATTTTTTGATAGGTTCTGTCATTCCCTGTCTAAGATACTGTCCATATTTAGAATTTTCTCACTAGATGTGTAGATGTCTTTAGACTCTCTATCTTTATTAACAATCTCTACCTCAAGCTTCCGATCTCTTACCTTAATTTTCATCATGGATGGATCTTTTGTTTTCGATGACCCGCCGCCTACTCCTGTACATGATCCGGGGTTCAGGAGAATTTTTCCGTCGTGTTCTGCGATCTCCTGCTGGTGAGTATGTCCATGAAGGAGAACATCTACTCCAAGTTGACGAGCAGTTTTGGCAAGCGTCGGGTGATGACCTCTAGGATGAATACCTGCACCATGATATACTCCAAAATCAACCTGTTTCCGGGTAAACTTATGAGAAGATTCTATATCAAAGTAATCACAGTTACCCTTTACTCCGATCAAATCATAGTTTTCACTAAGACGCCTGTAAACTTTCTCTGATTCAAAGTCTCCACAGTGAATTACCTTGTCAGCATCCTTCATTTTAACTTGAAACTCATCAGGAATCGAGTCAGCCCGATCAGGTATATGTGAGTCTGAGATCACAGCTATCATATAT
>CAYMJB010000048.1:0-4630 GCA_964391005.1 uncultured archaeon
TTCTTAGATCCATACAATACCTATGTCTTTCCAATATAATTACTTTGTTGTATCAGGATATCTGCTCCATATTTACATCTGTCTGTACTGATTAAGTTTGGTGTCTCTGCCAAATACTCTGTCTCTAATCTCATCCCTCTCTACGCCCAGAGGTGATGTAACTGATTCAGCTGCCCTGATAAGCATATCTGAGTAATAGTTAGGGTCGTAGTCGCCTTCGGAAGATTCAAACTCCAACCTTGTCCTATCTAAGGTTTTCGCAGAGTCATTTTTCACGACAAACTTTACTTCCTCTCCTGGCCTAACATCTATGTTGTGTTTTTTAGCTCTTCTGAGGGCTGAAACCGTTCTGTTCTCAACCTTGTAATCTTCCAAGTTTTTTGACGTCTTTTTTGTCTTTACCAAGCTATCAACCTGCACGTCATTAGACTCCAGTTTTGTAACATGTTTCTTCACGACCTCGATGACATCGTCTGCAGTCATTTCCCTATCTAGAGCTTCTATCATCTTGATCTGAGCGTCTTTGATAAAGTTGCTGACAGAATCCTGCTCCGCCTCTATTCCGGCCGTCTTCAGATCACCGTTTTTCTTCTTTCCAAAGTATCTGTTCAACGTAGATATATCAGCCCTCGAGCTCTTTCTTGGTACAAAGGCACACCAGTCAAACCTGTATTCGGGCTCAAGCTCTATACCAACATCATCTGAAACCTGTCTACAGACCTCCTCAAACTCCTCTGTAGGGTTGTCTTCTTGAACCCATATACTATCTATGATGCCGTGTGCAACCGAGTAACCAGATTCCTCAAAACTTTCCTTGGCTTTCAGCATGATATCACGGTCAAATGCCTGTATTGCCTGGTGGCACCTGATTGCTCCATAAGATGCATGGCTGTGACCCATGTACCCGAAGCATGATACAAGAATCCATTTGATGGCGTCTATACTTCCCTCCACGTATCTCCGCCTGCTTTCATCTTCGATATTGCCGAGCTCCTCCTTCATCTGCTGCCTGTGCTCTATCAACGGCTGCAGGACCTTGCCAATAAACCCATCTTTTTCCTCACATATACTGTAGCCTAGTTCAGGCGTCCTGCTGTTATTGCAGCAGTCACAGCAAACGGTTTCAGGACTGATGTTCTTCTCAACCATTATGTTTGGAAAAAGGGATGCAAAGTCAGCCTCGTACACATCTCTGTATACACCCGGATCAGGGCTGAATATGAATCCGCCTCTGTCAGCCTTGTGCATAGTAGAAGCTTTCTTAGGTTTTTCGCCACCCCAGTTCTTCCACGGGGTTAATGTTCCCTCCTCCAGATAAGCTTTCCTAACCTCTATACTTGTGAGGAGTCTTCCGATGCTTCCCCAGGCAAGCTCCTGCATAGGCCTGTAGCTTCTCTCAACCAGATCCCAGAGCCCTTCAAGAGTTGTTTCGCCGAGCATAAAGCTGTTGCTGCGGTCTATTATAATCCTTCCTGGTATGTTAAATCTAGCTGACTTGTGTTGTCTCTTACCGTAGCTGGAGACTGTATTACCTCCTGCCAGCTGCTGGAACTTCTCCATCCTGCCGAGCGAAAATCCTGGTTGATGCTCCTGTATTTTATTATTGAGTAAGCTGAGAACCTGTCCATTACTGGCTATAACCAGATCAGGGTCTTTCTGTCTCCAGATACTCCTTATTTCTTCGAGAACCTGTTTCTCGCCTCCTTGAAAGGTTTGGTTGTCTACACGGATGCCTGATATATTTCTGTTTGAAAGCTTCTTTCTACTTAATTCGATTTCCACCTTTTCAAGCTCGGTTTCAGGTACAGGACATTTGTTTCTCTGTAGACAGAAGCGGAACTGCGGAGAGAACCCGACATTATAGAACCTGAAAGTTGATCTGCCAAAGCCCTTCTTCAATCTATTTACTGCGGTTCTCAGGGCATCTTCCGTTGAACAGTCCACACGCAGCACCTGTTTCTCTGGCTGCTTTAGTGTAGGCTTCCATGCCTCGAACTTGGTGGCAACCACTCCGTCCTGTCTGGTAAGCCATGAACGGCTTTTGTGAAGCTTTGATTTACTTCCTTCTATGTAGAAACGTGGATGATAGCTGCTGTGACGTTCCGCCTCTACACCTGTTTCTCCTTTTTTCCAGGATACTGTCCTCCCATCTATAAAATCTATCTTGAAAACCATTAGTTCTCAAGCTCCTCAACCCTCTGCCTTAGTTCCTCGATTTGTTTACTGTTCTCCTCGGTTTCTTTCTGTATGCCGACAAGCATCGAGATCAAGGCTGGAAGACCTGGGTTAGATGCATTCATATAGGCTCCGGCCTGCGCAAAGCTATGCGCCTTCTCCCACAGCTTATCTAAATGCTTCTTATTGCTCTCACGCAGACCTTTTCTAAAGGGCTTAAACCTGTCTATAAGATTATCGACGTGATTCCTGTAGGTGGAGTTTGTTCTACCCATGCCTCCTCCCCACCTCCACAGAAGCCTGTACAGCATCCGAGGCCTTCTGCATCCAGTGAGAAACAGTTGTCTGTACACTCCCTCCATTGCTGTAAGCGTTCTGCTTGAAACCAGACGAATCATACTTCCAACCTTCTTGAGTGGCTTCGATACTTATCTCTCTTTCAACATCCTTCCTTGCGTGCTGAAGTAGAGACGTACTTTTCGAAGAAAACGAAACCAGGACCTTCAAGTCGTATTCATCAGCTGTTTTCAGAACTTTCTGCCAGACCTCTTCAAAGAGCTCCTCAGCCTCCCATTCTCTTACCTGGCCATCAAGATACAGGAGATCAATGTTGGGAAGAACCAGGATCTCCGTATTCTCCTTGACAAACTCTTCAAGACTGTGTACAAGAGTATGGTGCTGAAAAGGCGTGAAAGCCCTTCCTATATGCACCTTCTCCATTACAGATCGGGTTCCTGCGCTTCTCAAGGCGTAGGTAGATGATTCGTTTCCCGAATCTATCCATACAGCCGTAGAGTTTCTGCCTTCCAGCTGATTTGACACCAGAGACTGGAATGCAGGAAGGTCTTCCGGCTTCGATATCAGGTTTACTCCCTGGTATAGCTGTGGCTGGCTCTGTACAACCACATGCTGCGTTTCGGACTGCTGTCCTCTAACTCCCTCTGATTCTTCCTGTGTGTATGGACTGATGTTGTTCACCCTCCCCCGAGAAGTGATAAAAAGGCGCTGAAGCTTTATTCAGACCTTGTAGAATAGTTATGTGTTCTGAAGGCCTTTTAAACCGTTTAACAGTTGTCCGAAGCGTCCGAAAGAAACTTTACTGGGTTAAGAAGTATGTTTTAGCTGACTTGTCACCTTCCGACTCAACCACTTCATAAGCCTCCATTTTGTTGAGATAGCGTCTGAGCGTTCTCTTGGACTTGGCGTCTTCTACCTGTGTCCGATATTTTTCGTACAGCTCGCCCATCTGCAGCTCACCTCTCTCCTGCAAGACCTTGTAAACAGCCTTCTGATGCCGATTAAGGCTTTCTAATGACTCAAGTCTTTCCTCGTCATACGCGTCCGAAATAGCCTCTTCAATAACCTCATCAGTTATCTGCTCAAAACCCTTGTTTTCAGCTTCACGAGCAGCAAACCTAAGTGAGTTCAAGGCAACCCTGGCATCACCACCTGCCCTGGATCCAATCTTCTTTAATTGGGATCTCTTCACACAGCCATCCCTTAAACCGTGCTTTCTACGGAGCTCAAGTATGTCAGCAAGCTCACCTGTTGAATACTTTTTGAACCTGATCCTCTTCACGCCGCTGAGCCTTGAACGTACACGTCCCTCAAAATGAGTAAACACTTTCTGATCGTTAGCAATGAATATCATGCCTGTGTTCTGAAACCGTGAAAGCTCGTACAGAATCTCGTCATCACTTATCTGATCCACTTCATCAACTATAACAACTGTAGGCTTCTCCCTGGTTTTCTCCTCAAACTTTTCAATAACCTTGTCAGTAGATGTACTGTCTCTTGGGGTTGTTATCTTCTCATTTAAAAGCTCGTAAAATATCTCAAACCTGCTCTTCTCACTGAAACAGTTGACGTAGCTTGACTGAACAAACCTCTCCTTTTGAAGCTCTTGGACGACATACTTCGCCATAGCAGTCTTACCGGTTCCAGGCTTGCCGTAAAGCAGCATGTTGTTTGGCTGTTCCTCATCCAAGATAGGTTCAAGATTGCGGGCGATCTCCTGCCTCTCACTGCTTCTGTGAACCATCTTATTAGGGAGGTAATCTGCCGTAAGAACCCTGGCATCACCTATAATCTGGTTACCTGACTCTTCCACAAACAAAAAATTCAACACTAACTTCAAGTCTCTTTGCCTCCAGCGAAAACTATACAACATTAGACGTCAAACCACAGGTGTGAAGTACATCAAGGAGACACTAGAAAACTCCAGAGATGAGAAAAACAACCTTGAAGAGGAGATCAAAGGATTCAACAGCTTCCTGTCATCTATCCAAGATCAGGAACCTGAAGGTGCTGAGTACGTCCAAGTATTCTACGAAAACGTCTGGGATCCAACAAAGTATTCAGATATCAATGGAGACAAGTCTATACCTACAAAAAGAGATATTGTTGAAAACTTCCTGATAGAGTACGAAGATGTAGGAAACGCAGTACTAAATAG
>CAYMJB010000049.1:0-4558 GCA_964391005.1 uncultured archaeon
TTGGCCGGGTATACGTGAGTTGAGTCGCTCGGGTTTACTCTGATCTTACTATCACTAAAGAGTTCTCCGTCTCCAGCATCTGACCTTGTCCGGTGTACTTTCTCTCCTCCTGGACTTCAAATTCCTCCGGCTTCAGGTGCTCCCCAGCGACGTCAAGGTGGCCGTCCTCAATCATCCATTCGTTCTTTTCAAGCGCATCCTCAATCTCTGTGACCTTGTCTCCGTATTCCGGACCTGCTTCCTCGTAGTTCAGCGAGATCTCTATAACCTTTTCCTCGGTCTCAGGTTCCTGGTCAAGCTGGGTCAGCTCCTGTATGTGCATAACCTGTTTAATTGGCTTCTGGAACCCTGATATGTCTCCGTAGACCTCGACCTGTGGTAGCTCTTCGTTTAACGGTAGCTGGCTCTGTGTCTTGAATTTTCTGATGGCTGAGATCACTTCCATCGCCCGTTCTCCAGCTTCTTTGTCGGCACTAACGTTCTCCTCCTCAGGCCATTTACTCCTGTGTATTGACGTATTTTGATACATCTCATTCCATATCTCTTCGGTGGTGTGTGAAAGCAGAGGTGCAAACATCTTGAGGAATTTTTTATGTACTTCCGCAAGTGTGTAACGCGCTGACTTATCATCCTTGTCGTCAAGACGCTGTTTTGCAATCTCAAGGTAGTCGCTGCAGAACATGTTGAAGAAACGGGTTCTAAGCCTATCTCTGGCCTGAGAGAATTCGTAGTTTTCAAATTTCTCTGTGACATACTCTCTTAGTTCATCTATTTCAGCGAGCATCCACCTATCAATCTCCTTGAGCTCTTCGTCATCCATTTCAAGGTCTTTGTGTGGTGTGAGGCTGTCGATAAGCTTTGAGGCGTTCCAGAGCTTTCGCATAAGCTTCTCTCCTTCAACTAAGTCTTTCTCCTTTAATGCTAGGTCGTCTCCAACCTTACTTCTTGCTCCCCAGTACCGTGCGGCGTCGACAGGGAAGTCTTCAAGTACTTCCTCAGGTGTTGTAACGTTTCCACGTGACTTAGACATTTTCTCTCTGTTCTCGTCCAGTACAAATCCGTGTACCATCGTATCCTTGAAAGGGACTTCTCCCGTATGCTCGACGCATTTCACGACTGTGTGGAACAGCCAGAAGGATATAATATCATGTGCTTGGTAGCGTGCATCTATCTGATAGAGCTCAGGTCTTCCAAGCTCGTACTCTTCTTTTTCAGGGTTCCAGCCCCAGTCTGCGTTTATCAGAGGTGTCAGGCTAGATGTTGCCCATGTGTCCAGCACATCTTCCTCTGGCTCAAACTCTTCGTTGCCACATTCTGGACATTTCTCCACAGGAGGTTCGTCCTGAAGAGGATCGACAGGGAGGCTGGTCTTATCTGCGATTACCTCTTCTCTGCACTCGCTGCAGTACCAGACCGGTAAAGGTATTCCTGAGTCCCTCTGCCTTGAGATACACCAGTCCCACTGAAGTCCTTCAATCCAGTGTTCGTATCTGGTGTACATTTTTTCCGGGAACCAGTCCATTTCCTGACCTGCCTCAAGATACTTCTCTTTACGGTCAAGGAGTTTGATGTACCACTGCTCTGTTACCAGGAACTCTATCGGCTCATCACATCTTTCATGCACCTGTACAGTATGTTCAATACTCCATCTGTCAAGCAGTAGACCTTCTTCGTCTAAGTCGTCAACGATGGCTTCACGTGCTTCCTCACGGCCTTTTCCTTCGTACTTTTCGGCAAGCTCCGTCATTTGACCGGATTCGTTCATGGCAATCCTGAGATCGAGGTCGTGAGCCTTGTACCACTCTATATCCGTCTGGTCTCCGAACGTACAGCACATTACAACCCCTGAACCAGTATCCATATCAACTCTCTCGTCTTCTATAATCGGGACTTCGTAGTCAAAGAGAGGGACCTCTGCCTTCTCACCTACAAGGTGTTCATTGCTTTCATCGTCAGGATGAACTATTACTGCGACACATGCTGGAAGAAGCTCCGGACGGGTCGTGGAGATAACAAGCGATCCGTTTCCGGTAGCTAGATCAAACTCTATATCGTTGAAGTGTGAATCCTCTTCCATGTCCTCTGTTTCAACCTGTGATATTGCTGTCTCACACTCAGGACACCAGATTGCAGGACCTTTTTCCCTGTATTCACGGTCCTGTTCATACAGGTCGATAAAGGATAACTGGGAAGTTTCCTGTACTCTCGGCTCGATAGTCTTGTAAGTATTGCTCCAGTCCATTGAGAACGCGAACTTCTGCATTGCGTCTGTGAACTTTTCTTCGTATTCCTCGCAGACATCTCTACATTTTTCTTGAAACTCCCTCCTTGTGAAGTTTTGATGCCGGATATCGAGTTCTCGTTCAGTCAAGCGTTCAGATGCAATCCCGTTATCGTCGTATCCAAACGGATAGTATACGTCAAAGCCCTGCATCCGCTTAAAACGAGCCATAAAATCCATTAAAGTGTTTCCATAGGTATGTCCAAAGTGTAAGTTGCCTGAAACCGTCGGAGGAGGCGTATCTATTGAAAATACTTCTTTGTCGTCATCCTCCTGGTATGCATATGTGTCGTTTTCAACCCATTTCCGGCTCCATTTTTGTTCGTAGACTTCAGGTGTGTAGTCTCCTAGCATAATTTTTCCAACTCCTGTAAACCGGTTTTTGAAGAACTGTTAAATTGATTTTCTGGTTGCATAAAGTCGCCGCTGTCTAAGTTATCGGTTTCCATCAGAAACTCACCTTGAACCGGGTGTGTAGAGCTGTGGCTGAGAGAACTACTCAAGTCTTGAAGTCTCGAAGGATGGTACAAAGCATCCACCCGTCATTGCACACTTCATAGATACTAAAGATCCTGACAATTTTTTAATTCCTTTGAAAACGCGTGTAAGAATCTATATCAGTTTACCCAGCTAGAGGAAGGTATGAGAGTTCTTGTTGTAGGTGACTGTCATGGCGTGAGCCTAGTGTAGATCAAGAAGCTGAGGAAGCAGATCTGATTCTTGCAACCGGTGACATATGCGGAGATCCTGCCGATGTCCGGGATGCGATGTTCGCCTCGAAGGAAAATGATCAAGACTGGTGGCGTATTCTGGGAGAACAAAAGGCAAAGGATAAAATCGTTGAGTCACTGGAGGAGGGTAGAGAAGTTCTTGAATACCTTGATTCATTTGGTAAACCGGTTTTTCTTGTTCCGGGTAACTGGGACTGGACAGGAGAAGAGTCATGGGAATTCCTCTTTGAAAATAGATTTCAAGAAATCATTGATAGGTTCAGTAATATAAGTAATATTGACAGAGAGCTAGTAAGTTACAATGGTCTCTCATTTGTCGGTTACGGGCCGTGTTCAGCTCCGGAGATACCACAGTACGAGGATGATAGGCCAGATTCAGACAAAGACCTAGAGGAAATAAAGGAGGAATACGCCAACACAAAGGAAACACTACAAGAACTGTTTAGTGAGGCTAAAAATCCTATAATGTTTCTCTCACATAACGTTCCATACGACACATCTCTTGATAGAATTGAGAACCCAGATTCTCCGGTTGACGGCCGGCACTATGGTTCTTTAATTGTTAGAGAGTTGCTGGAGGATTTTGAACCCCTGGTTTCTATGGCTGGACATATACACGAAGGCTACGGAAAAGAAAACGTTTCAGAAACCTTGGCTGTAAATGCAGGTCTTGAATCATATGTGATGGTGGAGCTTGGAGATGGCAAAATCGAAAATATAGAATTTAGCCCTGAGTTAGATGACTAGAAAGCATCCAGTTTTCTGTTACCGGGATAGTCCATACCATCGTCTGCAAAGACTACTCCGGGTTCAATCTGTTCTTCCAGCCAGTTTTTCTGTGCCTCAAGATCGGATTCAAGAAACCTGAATCCAAAGTGAGTCACAACTACCTTTGAGACATCAAGCTTCTCCGTAATCTCAGGTATATCATCCAGAGAGGTGTGGCTTCTCGTACCTTCATTCTTAGGTCTGGAGCAGTAAACTACAAGGGTATCGCATCCCTCATAGAACCCCACAAGCTCGTCGCTGTACTCGGTGTCAGTCCAGAACCCAAATTCTTTATCGCCGTCATCTACTGTAAAACCTACTGTCTTGGGGTCGCTGTGAAACATCTCCTGCGTCCTAATTTTAAGATCCTTAAACTCCACCTCTGAGTCTTCACCCAGTTTCTTTACTTTTCCGCACAGGTTCTGGTGATAATCGGAGACACGTTTCTCTATATCGCCGAATCCGGAGAGAACTGATTCGCTCGCCATCAAGAAACCTGAATGGTTGTATGCCTCGACCATCATCTCCGATAATGCCTCCGCATCGTTTGAATGGTCTACATGACCGTGAGAAACCAGAACAGCCTCAGTATCGTCTGCGACCTCCTGCTGGTGTGCCTGTACAAGTGCTCCGGGTCCTGGATCAATGTGTATCTGTGTTTCTTCTGATTCAAGTATTATGCCGCCGGACTGGCGTTTCTGCTGCCCCATGGCATAACGGCCACCGCAGGTTCCTAGGAACTTTAGCTTCATAAATAACATATTCGAATGAAGGCTTC
>CAYMJB010000050.1:0-4553 GCA_964391005.1 uncultured archaeon
GTAGCGGCCGTAAAGCCTGTCCAGCTCTGCGAAAATGTCGAAGTCAAGCTGAAAAGGCGCTGTCAGGAAGTTGGTGTCTAGCAGGATTTTCTTCATGATTAGAATTGTTTGGGTTGGAAACCGTATTAAATCCTGATCAGCACAATCCTATTATGGTTGAATATGATTACGAGGCGTCTAGCCTGAAGAAGGTTGATATAGATGATAATCCGGAAGCGGTCTATAGCGGCCACAAGCCTCAGTCCGGTGATGTTGTGGCTGTAAGAATAAGTGAGGTGAATGAAAGCTACAGGGATCTTGATCTTGAAGGCGGTGAGCTGGTTGAGCTTGAGAAAGGTGACGTGGTTCTAGGTGTTTTGGGAAACCGGTCAGGTGTAAAAGGGTATATAGGAGAGGTTCCTGAACAGCTGGAAAAGGATGACCTATTGGATTTCCTGGGTTCTGGAGGAATCTTCGGAAGCTATGTATCAGGAGCAAAAGAGCTTGATGAGCCTTGTCGTGCTGAGTTTCTGGGATATCTGAGTAAGGACGGTAATATTTTGAATACCCTTGATTTTGGTATTGATCATGCTGAAGAGGTTAGGTCTGATGCAGAGATTGTTGCTGTAGTTGCTTCTAGGATGGATGCTGGGAAGACTACTTTAGCCAGTAATCTTATTGAGAGGCTTAGTGATCATTATGAGGTTGCTTCTGTGAAGTTTACAGGTTCTGCACGTGAGAGGGATAGGCTGGAGATGCTTGAGGCTGGCTCTGTGGCGTCCCTTGATTTTGTTGATGCAGGGTTGCCTTCAACGGTTGAGGACCGTGACTTGGTTGTGTCCGCGGCAAAGGGATTGCTCAACAGGATAGACGAAGAACATGACGTTGATGTTGTTGTAGCGGAGTTTGGCGCTGGCTTGATCTCTAACTATCGTGTCAAGGAGGTTTTAAGCGACCTTGATGTAAGAGAGCGTGTTTCCTCAGTTTCAGCAGCCACCTTGGATGTTTCAGGTGCCTATGGCTTGAAGAATATCCTGGAGGATATGGATTACCAGCTTGATTTTGTTTCAGGCCCTATTACTGATACGACAGTGGGTAGAGAGACTGTGGAGACTGACTTGGGGGTTCCGGCACTTAACGCATTTTATCAGGATCAGATGGACGAGGCGTTTGAGATTATTTCGGAACAGCTTGATACAGAAATTCAATAAGCTGTCAGGGTCTCTCTGCGGCCTCTGTTCTTATGTATTCCATAAACCTCTCGGCCATATTCTCCCCTAGTACTTCTTCCGTTCCCTCGACCCCTGGACAGGCGTTTATCTCCCCTATGTAGAAGTCTCCTTCGCTGCTCTTATCTTCTATAATGTCTACTCCTGCTATTTCGAGGCCTGAAAGCCTTGCTGCGTCTACGGCTGCTTGTTTCATCTCATCGGAAGGATCTACCTTTTTCCTATTCCCTCCTGCCGAAATATTGGATCTAAATCCTTCATCTCCGCCACCTACACGTTTGTAGGAGTATGTATCGTCTCCTATAACTATTACTCTGATGTCTTCTCCCGGGTTTTCTATAAACTCCTGCAGGCATATATCCTGTTCAAATAGAGTCAGGGTATCTGTGATAGGTCCGATATCTGATTTTGAGTCGGCTTTCATTACACCTTTGCCGCCGTAGCCCGATATAATCTTGATTACTGCGGGATATCCTAGCATATCTCCCGCCCTCTCTGTTTCCTCTGTAGATAGAGTGTAGGTGGAGCGTGGTACAGGTACTCCCCCTTCAGCTAGTATCTTCATCATGTGGAACTTGTTGGAGGCTATTGCAAGCGAGTCTGACTCCATCTGGGTATATACTCCGTTTTCCTTAAGTACCTCGGGCATGTGCTCTCCGTACATTAGGTCGCTGCCAAGTAATCTAAGGTATACTGCGTCGAACTCGGTGAGATCTGTGTTGGAGTACATTAATTTGGAACCGTCCTCAGTGTAAACCGTTCTTACCCCTTCCAGAGGTACACCTAGAACTTTGTCAAAGTATTTCTTTCCTTCCTCGATAAAGTGGTGGTGTTGTGCTGATTTCTTGCCGTAAATTACCGCGCACTTCATGTTGATACACCTCTCGTGCTGCTTTTTTGATTCATTATTCGTTCTCCTCTGTTTTCAGATAATCTGCCACTCTTCCGTACACGTTTTTCCCGCTCTCGTTTTTGAACATCTCAAGCATGGGATCGGTGCTCATATCCATTATCTTTTTGCCCTTTAATCTCACGCGGCAGACACCTGTTCCTATAGACTCTACTGCATTTTTGACAATTTTTTTCTGTTCTCCGGATATACCGTAGTAGGATCGGCTGACCTCTCCAGAGTCTTCGTATACTGCTCCTTCAGTTTTGAGTCCAATTAGCTTGCCGTCAATGTAAAGTATATCAAAACAGCTCTTCTCTTTGTCGTATTCTTGTATCATCAGAAAGTCTCTTCCGTGTTCAGTAAGTTCCGCAAAGGTCTTAAGCTCCTCAAAGTCCTCAAACACCTTGTCTTCTTTGAGTTGAAGGTCGGAGTATTTTTTGGCAACCACAGGGAACTCTACGTCTTTTGTAAGCTCGGTCAGGCCTTTTTCCGTGGACACACTTGCCTGTCTTGGAATCGAGTTTCCGTTGCTTGACAGTACCTGTGACAGGTAGGGTTTTTTGGTTAAAATAAATATGGAGGAAGCGTCCATATTACAGTTTATGTCCTTGTTACTTAGTACCTCTAGCAGAACTCTCGTGTAGTTGAAGGCTTTTGGCTCCGGTTTAATGTAGAGAGAACCCCATTCTTCGATTCGGGTACCGTCTACCAGTACGTTTGAGGTTTCCCCTGTGTTGGAATCAATGGTTACATCTGCAAGTGAGTGCTTGTCAACTCTATCAAAGTGCTCCTCAAACTCGTCTTTTCCGTAGTCAAAGCTATTTGCCAGAATCAGTAGATTGCTCATCTTTGTTTTCCTCTTCACGTCCTTTTTCAGGTTTCCAGAGTCTGTCGACTTTTTCGTCTTTCTCCCAGTTGTCGATGTATTCTTCAAGCTGATCAGGTAAGACGTTTTTCAGTATTCGTCCCTGTCTTAGAATCCTTCGCAGCTGAAGCTCCATGTTCTTGTTTAACTGGTCGTAGAATGTTTCATCGGCGTAGAGAAGTCCTTTACTTATTCTCCAGTATGCTGTAGTGTCTTCAGGGGCTATAACTAGATAGCCTCTGCTTCTTCCTTCAAATTCCGCCATTGCCTCCAGCATTTCGCCGCTGTCTGCGTAGTAGACTCCTCCCGACACTGTATCTGCTGATGGATCTACCATCAGTAGTTCGTCACCTTCGACACCTACACACAGACTGTAGTGTGCGGTATCTGCCTGTGGGAATAGAACCGGCTTCGCAAAGTTCGGTATTATTAGTGCCCCGTCGTTGAACCAGACCTTGAACTCATCCGCCAGGTCAGTGACTTTTTCGTATTCCACGTATTCTGCGTGTACTTCACCATCTGTCAGGCTTTCAGTTGCCTTGATTAGGTCGTCTGGCATTGTTCCTTCTCCTACTTCTGTGTCTGATATGTTGCCTATCTCTTCCTGGCTGTAACGGTATCCGAAGATGCTGAGAGCCATCTCTACTGAGGCAGGCCCGCAGTAAGAAGGATCCTGTGCTATGAAGTACTCCTTCATGTCTTCTAAGGTTTCCACGTCGCTTTGCGTTCTCTTGAACTTGAGATCGGCGTCCATGACCTTGGAGTTCTTTGTTATCATTCTGTATCCTCCGTCGGTCTCTATCTCTGTTGAGAATAGGTCTATTCCCTTGATCTTTCCGCTTTCATCCTCAAGGTACACCTTTTCTCCAGGCCGTACCAGTCTAGTGTTTTTGAGGTAGAAACCTGCGGCCAGATTCTTGAATATGTCCTTGAACCCCCAGAAGATTAAACCCGCTAGAACAAATACTGTTGCGTATGCTGATGCTGTGATAGCTCTGGTCAGGAATGTGTCTCCTATTCCAAGCCTTTGAAGCACTATCTGTATGACTACAAGATACAGGAAGGCCTTGATGCCGGTTGAGAGTATCTTCACCGAGCTTTTTGACAGTCCCATCTCCTTTAGGTATGTTCTCAGGCCCATGCTTCCTATGAACGTTGATCCCAGCCTTGTCGTAAGGTTGATTCCTATTATACCTAATAGGCCGACAAGTACTACTGATAGTATATTCGGTAGACTGGATGTTAGTTGTTGTGTGAGGCTTGATGTAAGGCCTGAGTTAATGTAAAAGAGTGCTAGGCCGATTACGACGGCATCCGCAAAGTATACTATGTCTTGACTGGTCTCGTATCTTTTCTCTATCGTTTTCTTAGTCAGGTTGTCTTCCTTGACCATCCAGATTTTTCTTATGATGGCGCCTGTCAACCTTGCTGTAATATGTCCTGATATCAAAATTCCTATCGTTACCAGTGTCTTGAACAGGTTTTCCTGCCCTGAAGCTAGGTTTGTGAGAAGTTCAGGTAGAGCCATCTTTAACCAGTAAATTCTTTTGTTGAGTTATAAGCACTTTGATTTTCATTCAAGTGATGT
>CAYMJB010000051.1:0-4524 GCA_964391005.1 uncultured archaeon
GGGGTTGATTGCCTTCTTTGCTGATAGGTTTGATAAGCCTTCTATACCGATTTACCTAGCCTTAGGCATACTCTTCGGGCCTATATGGTCGGTTTTATCGGCTTCAGCACTTGTTCCTGAAATCTCCTTGACTGGAGGCATACTATCTTTAGTATCTGAGCTAGGTCTGTTGTTTCTCTTGTTTATAGTAGGTCTGCAGGTAAAGCTTAGCCAGATATCGGGTAAGTTGAAAACAGGATTGTTTATGACCATGGTACAAGGATTGGGGGTGGTGGCACTGGCTTCGATCTACCTGTACATAGCAGGGTTTGAGTTCTTGGAGATATTGATTCTGAGTGCTGCTTTAGTTCCCTCCTCTGCCGCAATTGTTATCCCCATGCTGAAGCAGCAGCAGGAACTTTCATCGGAGAACGGTATGCTGGATATATCTGTTCTGGTGCTTGAGAATATATACTTGGTTGTGGCGGTCGGTGCAGTATCCGCTCTATCAAAGGGTTCCGGTCTTGCTGTCGTGAAGGTCTTGGCAGCCATGTCTTTAGGTTTAATTATTGCGTATATTAGCTCGAGGCTTGTGCTTCCTAAGATAGTTTCGGAGGTTTTGCAGGATCAAAAGTCGTTTCTGATGGCGGGCTTCGGCCTATTAGGTGCTTTTGTGTTGTTCTCAAGTTTTGCAGGCCTGAAACCTGAGATAGGTGCATTCTTTGCTGGAGTCGCACTAGCACAGCTTCCTTACTCAAGTGAGCTACAGGCTGCTGTTGATCCGATGACCGAGTTTTTCCTGGCTATATTCCTGGCCAGCCTAGGTTTAACATTATCTCCCTCAAGCGTTTCAAGTGTTGCTACTGACGCAGTGATTCTTTCTTTGGTGCTGGTGCCTGCTAAAGCCTTCCTCTACTTTATCTCATCAAGATTCCGTGGAGAAGGCGGATATGTTTCGTTGAGGTCTGCTCTTGACCTCTCTCAGGTACCAGACGTGTCAATTGTGGTGGTCACCGTGGCGGCCTCATCCGGGTTGCTTGGAGGAGAATCAGTGGCGTTGATAACTTTGGTAGTTATCTTGACTATGGCTGCAAGCAGTATATTGATCAGTTCCGGTGACCTGCTGGCGTCAAAGTTTTTCAGTAAACCATCGTACTCCAGAGAGGATACAGATGCTATACTGCTTGGGTCCTCGGAAAATGCTGATACAGTGTTCAATATTCTGAAAAGCTTCTATAATGATGTAATAGTCGTAAATAGGGGCACTGGAACCCCTGATAACGTTTCAATGGATGATACGGTTTACGGTGATTTTTCCCATGAAGAGATCCGGCAGAAAGCTGGTTCCGAAAGTGCAGAAACTATAGTTACCTTGAAGGATGATGTTGACGTGGAGGAGGAGGTTATAGAAGATTTCCCGTCTAAAAATCTGGTATTGTTAGAGAAGTCGCCTCAGCTCAGTCTCAAGTTTCTTGATGCGTCAGCTGATTATGTTGTAAATCCTGAGCTGCTGGCGGCTAATGAACTCGTGGAGCGTGTGAAAGATGACTGAATCCATCATCATACTCTCTACTATTCTTTTTGCAGCCTCAATTGCGGCCTTAATCTCCGAGTTCCTGTCTATATCCAGGAAGTTTTGTTACATTTCGGCAGGACTGGTTCTGTCGCTTTTTGAACCTAGCTCAGGGGTCTTAACAGGTCTCGTTCAGCTTTCAGGAATATTTGTAGTGTTTTCAGCGGGCTCAAGGCTTCTGCCCGAAACATTTTCAACATCGCAGATGGGAACACCCTTGATATCAACAGTTGTAAGAACATCCCTAGTCTGGATTCTGGTATCGTTTTTGACGTATCTTCTAGGCTTTGATACATCTGTTTCAGTTTTTGCTGGTTTTGCTGCATCAATTAACTCAACGGCAGTAGCTGTTGGATCAATAGGTGAGAAAGCAGAGAGAAGACTCAGTCATGCCCGATTGGCTGAAGCCTCATCATTTCTGGATGATATTGCAGCTATCACATTTCTAGGATTTATTGCAGGTGGAAGAGTTGGACTTATTCTTGCTATATGCGTGTTAGGTGTATCTTTCCTGCTAAAGTCTCGCCTTGGTTCGTTTCTCGAGGATTTGGATGCCAGTGAACATGTTTATCTCTTTCTTGGTGTTGCGACTTTGCTGATCTTTGTGTCCGTTTCCGCTGGCTTGAGATTTGGTCTGGCCGCAGGAGCGTTAGCTGCTGGAGCTCTGTTCTCTCAGTATCCTGCTGATGTGGACGTACTGGAGTCGATCAAGCCATTAGAGGCCTTTTTCTCATCCGTGTTTTTTGTGTCTCTGGGCGGTCTATACAGCTTCAGCGCAGATTCTTCCTTATTTGCTGCTCTGATATTTGCTGGTGTAGCAGTTCTTGGACCGGCTGTCAGTTATTTCTCACTGCGTTCTACCGGTATCTCACCTCATCAATCAGTTCTGGCAGCTTTATCTCTATGTTCTATCTCAGAGATTGTATTGCTTAGTTTGGTCTCGACGGAGGTCTTTAGCGGGGCATTGACTTCTGGTATTATACTTGCAGCGCTTGGATCGTCTTTAATTTCGTCAATATACTCGGCTTATTCAGACAGGATATACCGCTTGATTGAGTCGACTTCTGAACACAGTGACACAAGTGAAGTAGACCTTCAAGACCACGTCATTGTAGTCGGTAGTGGCCTGATTGGAAGGAAAGTGGCTAAGTCCTTTGATGAAACTGTTGTACTGGAAAACGATAAGTCCAAGCTGGAAATGGCGCCCGAGGATTCGGAGACTCTCCTTGGGGATGCAAGAGATGATAGAGCATGGTCAAGATGTAACGTATCGGACGCTGATAAGATAATATCCACGGTTCGATCGGATTCAGTTGCGGAGAAGATAGCCACTCTGGACGTGGAAGCAGATAAGTATGCTCTTACCGGGTCTAAGAGGGATTCCTCCATGCTTGACCTAGATATTGGAGTTACTCAGGAAGAGCTTACTGAGCACAAGATAAAGGATAAGTTAGGTAGAGGATTTGACGAAGGATTTGAAGGACTTAAAAAAGATTTGATTAAACAGTTGAAGGATCTGACCTGAACCTTAGCTGTTAGTTATTGTTCGTAGTATTCGTTTCTTTTTCTTTGTTGCTGGTCTTTCTGGCTTCCTGGCTTGTTTGCTCTGGGTCTTCCTGTATCAGGATCCTTTCTAAATGTTAAGTCCATCTCCTTTAGGAACCTGTTCATAGCTTCTTCAATTTTCATGGGTTGTGTTGCGGTTCCTTTGTTCCCAGGTTCTCCTGTAAATATGATGCCTCTGTCTGCGATGTAATCCATCAGCAGGAGATCATGGTCAATCACCAGCAAAGGCTTGCCTGTTTTTCGTGCAAATCTTTTCAGCGTCTTACCTAGTTCTACACGTGATTCAACGTCAAGATAGGCTGAGGGCTCATCAAGAAGATAGATGTCTGCGTCTCGGGCTAGACATATTGCCACTCCAACCCTCTGTAGCTCTCCTCCTGACAGCTCCTTAAGGTTTTGATCATAGAGTTCTTCTAGTTCAAGAGGCTCGCTGATACGGGTTTTGAATCTCTTCTCCTCCGGGTTTACATGATTCTTCAGCGCTTGCTCCACAGTTTTATCCTGTGCCTCTAGGTACTGTGGCTTGTAGCTTATTGATTTTTTAGGTGATTCACCCTGATCTGGTTCTATTCCTCCTGCCAGCATTTTTGCGAAAGTTGTCTTCCCTACTCCGTTCTCTCCAAGTATTCCAAGTATCTCCTCTTCATGTACTGAACCATGGTCTGAATCCAGAGAAAACTCCCCGTCACCAAAGCTTTTCTTGAACTTGGGATATTTAGCTACTTCGGCTTTGTTCTCGACTTGGCTTCTCTTTGTTCTGTCGAATTTTATTGAGTCATCTCTTATACGCAGGTTGTGTGTCTGCAGATACCCGTCAAGATACTGGTTTATTCCTTGACGCGTCGAGAAACTGTTTGAGACCATTCCATAACCCTGTGGTTCGCCGTGGAACACATGTGTGGTCGATGATATAAGGTCCAGCGTCGCCAGGTCGTGCTCAACAACCAAGACTTCACGCTCATCTCCCATGTTTGAGATAATTTCCGCCATATTAAGCCTTTGTTTTACATCCAAGAACGATGAGGGTTCATCGACTACGTACATTGAAGCATCTCTCACAAGTGTTGCTGCTATCGCAACGCGTTGTAGTTCTCCGCCAGACAGTTCGCTCATATCCCTGTCAAGTATCTGATCAATCTCCAGTCGAGCAGAGATTTCCCCCAAAACGTTTCTCTGGTCTTTCTCCTCCAGAAAATCTTTGACCTTTCCTTTATGGAGCTCTGGCATCTTATCCACCTGCTGTGGCTTGAAAGCAGCGTCCACATTGTTATTAGACAGGTCTCTGAAATGATCTTGTAGCTGTGTTCCACGGTATCTTTCCATTACCTGGTCCCAGTCTGGACTCTCATCAGGGTCACCAAGGTTAGGCTTTATCTGTCCTGAAAGTATCTTGAGTGCTGTAGATT
>CAYMJB010000052.1:0-4489 GCA_964391005.1 uncultured archaeon
CAGACAAGCTAGATGATTCTAGAGAAAATGAGGAAAAACTGGCGGAATACTTCAGCAGGATAAGTAAGTCCGAATACACAGGCAACGTGAGTATCAACTCAGACGAGTTTATAGACACGTCTGTGAAAGTGGTAAAAAGGCTCTGAGTATGATACCGGAGACTTATAGAAGAGAGAAAAAACTTCAGGAATCATTTCAAACACTAATCACTCACACATCAGGAACTATACTGTTTCTAACAGGCTTCTATCTTTTTGGACCTATAGCACATGAACTAGGCCATCTCATGGTTTTAAAAGCTGAAAGCTGTCTGTACACATCCCGCTACAGTTTTAACGTATTTTCAGGTGTTAGAGGGGTGTTCGAGCCTAGTTGCTCACTAAACACTCTAAAACAGTATTTTTTCTACCTATCAGGCTATGGACTTACTTTAACCACAGGCATTGTATCTCTTTTGATTGGCTCTAAAGTAAACAGCAGAAACTGGATCATGCTTGGACTTGGATGTCTTACATCTATAGCAGCTTCAGTAACTCTTGAAGGGGACATTCACTCAGTTCCAGGGTTTGAAGGATCTGTACTGATACTAACCGGCACTGTATTAATTCTAGCGGCTTCAGCCTCAGTATTCGGTGTTGAAAAACTGATCAGAAGGGAAGAAACGGAACTGAAATGACTCCGTAGTGTCCTACCAACAGATATAGGAGGATCAGTGCCTCTCCTACAACCAGAAGTATCAAAGGAGCATTAACACCTAGTGAGTCAGAATCCATTCTCTTCCTAAACACAGAATAAGCTACAAGAAGCACAGTCCAAATAATGGCAAACAAAGGTGGCTGCTGTCTCTCAGGAATGACTCCTTCCTCCGGAGAAACTGTCACCACAAGGTTAGAGTAAGCAAACGCACCTTCCTCGCTGTTTACCAAGAGAGTAGCCTCACAGGTCTGAGAATTATTAGATGCGTTTAGCTGCACGGAAAGGGAAGCAGTCTCGTTAGGCTCCATTAGATCAATGGTCTCAGACCTGACATCTGCACATGTTCCAATATTCTGAATCTCAGCTGTAACCTCTGTCAGCTCGTCCCTACCTGTATTCCTAACTAGAATAGGAAGCTGCTGTGTCGAGCCCTCAACTAGCTGCACTGACCTAGGCGCCTCAAGTATCTCAAACCGAGGCTCGAAAGAAGTCTTTTGAACTCTAACATAGAAGTAATCGGTATCAAGCTGGCTACCATTTCTCCTAGCCGTAACCGGTACAGTGTAGAGACGTGGCTCAGCAGACTGGGGAGCGCGCACAACCACAGACCTGTTTACTCTAGAGTTAGCAGAAAGTTCAGTTAATCCAGCATCATTTCCCTGCCACGATCCTGTAAGGGCCTGTATTTGAGGTGAAATCGTGATGTCTGAAATGGTTTCGTTACCCAAATTACGCACGCTTATGGGAATTCTCTTATCTTCCTGACGTTCAACAGTATAGGTTCTGTTCACAGGTTCAAGCTCGAGCTGAGTTTTCGGATCAGGCTCAGGTTCAGGCTCAGGTTCAGGTTGAGGGGTTGTGCCAGGGTTTGGATTATTTCCTTCTAGTTGTTGGTCTGATTCTTCACCTGTACGATTGACATCCTGTGGGAGAGTCCGGTTCGTGCTCTGATTTCCGACATTGCTTATTCCACCCGTGGGCTTGACAATATTGAAATCTACAGTTTTATTCTCCTCTTTGAAAATAGGTCTGTTCTGTCTCCCGCTACTTGAATTAAATGCGAGACATCGGTAGTCAAGGTTCAAGGTTGCTTCGTACTCCCCAAGAGGATACTCTGGAGCAGCGTAGAAGAATTTAATATACTGAGCTCTTCTATTGCCAGGAGACAATCCCACAGTACTTGTAAAGTTGTCAAAATCTCTCTTTAGAGAAAAACCATCTGTCTGGTCTTGAACCACAGATAGATTAACATCCCTTTTAAACTCCAGACTATCTAAAAAAATTCTGGTGCTGTTTGAAAGGGCGCTGAAGTTGTATTCAGCTGTTCCATTTTGGTCTGTTAAGTTTTCTATGTAGTTCTTAGAGGGTGTACTGATATTTTCATCGTAGCGTTCGGATATATTGGTAAGGTTGAGCGTATCTGGGTTCTGCAAGGTCTGATTTGTAACTTGTTTGAGATAGCTTACTTTCAAGCTGGCGTTTACAGTCGTGTTTGCGTAACTTCCATTGTTTAGAATGGAAGCTTGAAACACTCCTGTACTGTTTCTGCCCAGAAATCCTCCGTTTGGGGCCTGAAAGCTCGGTATTACCACGTCACAGGCGCCTACAACACCGATAGAAACGTCTGCATCATCCTCTGACTGAGAGCCGTTTACCGCTGAAACTGCGACCAAACTCAATACTAGAGGCACAATTAAAGCAGTAGCCTTGAAATCCATCAAACCTCATATAGAATATATCCAAGGGTAAATAAAGTAATTACCAGAAGGAGTAATGTCAGGGAATTAACTGAGCTTTCTTCATTCTGTTCTCCACTCTCGGGAGAATCACCTGAGATGTTCGTAACCGTGGAGTTTTCTTGATTATTTTCAGTAGGAGGATTGGTTTTTGACTCAGGCGTCTGAGAGGTTTGATCTTCTTCCTTTTGATCCTGTGTCCAAGTAATGCCGCCGTAAGAATTATCCCCAATAACATCCACATTGTACTGTATTTCGCGGAGTTGAGCAACCTTCGGTCCATAAACAGGACCTGAAGAATTTCTCGGCGTGGCCTGAATGTTTAATTCAAATGAATCTTCTCCCTGGACACTATTTGCCGTATATTCAAAGCTCCAGTATCTGATCTTAACGTATTCTCCATTAAGATAATACCAACCGCCACCCTCCGGAGAAGACTTACGTGCCGACGGCTTCAAAAAAACTCTATCTGACTCAGGATTTACACTGCTCCCTGATACATTTTCAAAGGAAAAGTTTAGCTTGAGGGTCTTTTCACCTGTATTGATGAGCCCTATTTCGAAGGCTCTGGAATTATTTACCTCTGCCTCTGTGTCAAAGGGACTCACGCCGAAAGTTGCTGAACCAAAGCCTGAGAATAACAGTATGAAAGCTATTAGCAGAGCTATATTTTTTAGCACCTTCTCACCCACTATTATTCGCCTTGAATGTTATTTGACCTGAATACTGGCTTTGAACAATACCCGTTGGTACGTCAAGCCAGTAATATGTTGGAAGAATAGTACCAGCAGCCAGATCAGTAGCAACACGCCTGTAAGATTTTCTGATAGGTTCAGAAGTTGTAGAATCATTTATCAAGCTGTAGGAAACATTCCCAACACCTATCTCATATGCAGGGTTTTCCTGAGATATGAGATCAGAACCTTTTACCCAAAGAGCATCAACAGGAATACTGTAGTTTTCAATAACAACATTGTAAGTAGGGCAGAAGGACTCAACACTGCAGACAGCCGGCTGATCCACCGCACCAGGCTCAACGTAACCAAAGTTAGTCACACTCCAGTTTAAACCCATCAAGATGAACGAATTCAAACCCACCAAACTATTATTCGAGGATGCTTGAGGTATTTTCGTATAGTTAGAGGATACATTAACATCCAGGTTAAATCTTGATCCTTCAGTACCTGTGGCGTTCACCAGGTAAACCAACCTGCACTTCTCACCTGAGCTGACATTGTCACAGTTTCCTGTAAAGAAGTTCTGCACCCTGAAAGGATCATCTGTAGAAGTGCGTATAACCGTACGTGTCCCTGATTCATTGTATCTTGGATCTGCATTAATATCGCCGCAAAAGCCTCCAGAACACGTAGCTGTGGCATTAATATCAAACGTTTTATTTATCTGTACAACGGTATTATTAGGTGGCTCATGAATTTCCACGTCTAGGTTACCTAAGTCTTTGACTTTGAGCCTATGAAAGTCTCTGCTCCCTGCACCAGATTCAGAATCATTTACAAGAAACTGCTGCTGTAGATTATAGTCCTGCTCCGGGACCTCAACTATGTACTCAGCGTAAAGCTTCTGTCCAACATCTACACTTCCTCCTTGACCAGTATCCCAGTTGATTCTATTGCTTGATAAGTTTCCACCAAAGAAGGTACTTCCGGATGTATTATAGTATGTCTGTTCACGTGTCCAGGTATCAGGAACATTGTCATGGAAAAGCTCATCCTGAGAAGTAAGCTGCCAAGTTGAGGCACCCTCATTTGTCACCTCAAAACTGAAGCGATAGTCTCCCTGAGACAGCTTATCTATGTCTACAGTCTCATTCAGACCTGAATGAACCAGCTGCCCGGAGTCCCTCTTCTCAGATGTTGAAAGACCAGACACATCAAAAACCCTGTAATCTGTCACGTTCGGCAAAGGTTCACCAGAATCATACCCAAATGTAGACCCGGCTGATACGGAGAAGCTGCAGAAAACAAGCAAGAATAGAACAGAGTACAGTCTCAGCTCATTAAACCCAAACATAATCAATCTATATAATCATGACACTA
>CAYMJB010000053.1:0-4479 GCA_964391005.1 uncultured archaeon
GTTTATTTTCATTCCTTTGAGCATCGCGATGCTTGAAGGCTCCAATGTGGCGATGGCTGCTGCACTGGTATATCTTGTGTCTCATGGTCTTGCAAAGCCTGCCTTGTTCATGATTTCAGGTTTGATTGAGAGGATGACCGGTACGTCAAAGCTGGAGGACCTTGGTGGACTAAGCGAGTCATCTATAGTTTTCTCTGCATCATTCTTTATTTCAGCCTTCTCTCTTGTTGGGATACCTCCTCTACTTGGATTCTTTGGAAAGATGCTAGTGTTTAAGTCTGCGATTGTTTCAGGAAACTTTCTGTTACTGACTATTTTGCTTGCTGGAGCCGTGATCACCTTAATGTATTTCTCCAGGACCTGGCTTGAGGTTTTCTTTGGAGAGCCTGTGGATTATGCCAGGTCTGAGGTCTCAAAGAAGGAAGTTTTTGCAGTAGCAGTGCTTACGGTGTTGATTGTTGTACTTGGTGTAGGCTTTGAGCCTTTGTATCAGTTGGTTGAAAAAGCTTCTGAGGCCGCTCTAAATACAGAAGTATATGTTGAAACGGTGATGGAGGAGTCATGAAGAGATACTTGATGCATGCTTTGATGCTGACGACCTTCTGGATGTTTATTGTTGGATCAATCAGCTTTCCTTCAATAGTTCAGGGTCTAGCACTGGCAGTTCCTATATCCTACGTTTTCAGGAACCTCTTCCCTGGGACTTTTGATGTGTCCAACCTGAAGAAAGCACCTTACCTGTTCAAGTATTTCGGAGTGTTTCTGAAGGCCTTGGTAATATCAAATCTTGAGGTTGCTTACAGAATTTTAAGCCCTTCAACAGAGGTTAAGCCCCAGATTATGGATTACAAACTCAGCTTAGACCATCCAACGGCTGTAGCTATACTGGCAGACTCAATCACCTTAACCCCTGGCACTCTTGTTCTTGATTATGTTGAGGACGAGTCTGAGCTTGTTATACACTGTCTTAACGGTGAGAGCACGGAGGAAACCCGTAAAGATATTAGAGCATGGGAGGATATCCTCATGAAGGTGTTCAGCTAGGCTTATGGTTGTTGATATCGCACTCTCGTTTTCAGCGGTGCTTACCCTTCTCTGCAGTTACAGGGCGATTAAAGGCCCTGATAACGAGGACAGGGTTGTCGCTCTGGATGCAATAAGCACCAATGTTATTGCCCTGGCGATACTTTACGCAATAAGCACCCAGAGAAAAGTTTTTGTAAACGTAAGTTTGATGCTGGCTATAACAGGCTTTACAGCGACCGCAGCGTCAGCAATCTACCTTAGGGACGGTGAACTAATCAAATGATAGAAATACTGATCCTGTTGGGCATGTTCTTTCTATCCATAGGAACTCTTGGCCTGCTGAAGCTTTCTGATACTCTGGAGCGTATGCACGCCACATCAGAGGCTACAACCCTTGGAGTAGGATTTATAGTCCTGGCAGGAGCAGTAAACTTCTACCCTGACGGAGTCTACCTTTCCGCTCTGCTCGTGTTAATCTTCCTGTTCTTGACAGCTCCTACAGGAGCACATATGATAGCCAGAGCCGACTATTTAGACGACAAGGACGTTGATAAGAAAGGTCTTGAAAAGTTCATAGGATAGAGCGAGCTGTGATTTAAATGCGAGAGCGAGGATTCGAACCCCGGAACCCCTACGGGACAGCGCCCTCAACGCTGCGCCTTTGACCACTTGGCTACCCTCGCATCTGTTGGGAGGCTGTCCACGAAACCGTCTATCAGCCTCTGTACGTGATATATCAGCTATTCTTTTAACTGGTTTCCAGAACCTTTGAGGCAAAGAGTTTCCACTGTCTGGTACCTTGCTTTTCGACCTGTCTGAGCATATGATCTAGTATTTTGGGTTTTTTTCTTCCACATCTGCGAGATGGTTCTCATGTCTTGCCATGAGAAAGAAGAGATCACTCAACCTGTTGATATATGCTAATACTTCTTCTCTTAGTTCCTCGTCTTGATCTAGGTTTACTATTCTTCTCTCTGATCTTCTTGCTACTGATCTTGCGTTGTGAAGATGTGCTGCACTTTTACATCCTCCTGCAAGCACAAAGCTCTTCAGCGCAGGACACTTTTCCTGATACTTGTCACACAGGTCTTCGAGCCTTTCTGTGTTTTCCTCTGTAATTTTTACATCAGGCTCTCTGTTTGCAAGCTCTGCCTGCAGTATGTGTAGTTCGTTCTGTACTTCCTCAAGGTCTTCTTCTTTGTCTTCTGCGTAGCTTCTGCAAACTCCGACAAGGGAGTTGAGCTCGTCTACAGTGCCGTATGCTTCGATGCGTTCGCTGCTTTTTGACACTCTTTCGCCTGAAGAAAGATCTGTGCGTCCACGATCCCCTCTACCAGTATATACCATGGTATTATGGTACGAAGAGGATAATTAATAAATTGAATATTATAACACTGAGCATAATGTTGTTGTTTATGAGTGATTACTTTTCTTGGGATGTTGAATTAGACGACGGGTCCAGGGAAGAGGTTCAAATGGGAGAAAATGGTATGGTTTCAGACGGTTCTCTATATACAGAGACTTTAGGTTGTTGCATCGGGATTGCTGTATATGATCCTGAGGAAGATATAGGGTATTTTTCACACTTGGATACTGTTTCTAGGGATCGTCAAGACTATATGAGCCAATATAATCAGTTTATGGGAATGATTCCTGATGGTTTGGATGATCCTGAGGTTTTGCTGGCGGGTGGTGCCGATCCCGATCCTAAAGATGAAATTGATCCCGATTTTAACGACGGCGCTACTAGGAGCACGTGTCACGTCAAAGGCTTGAAAGCTACCACCGAAAGAATTCTAAACCAGAACTTTGATAGGGTGGAAGTTGATCGGCCTGGGAGCAGCGATACTGAACTGTACTTGAGCTCAGACGAGGGTATTCAAGTCTATCACAGAGATCAAGTCCAAAACGAATAAATTGATTCATCTGAAATAGAAGGCTGTGAGACTGTACGAGCACGAGGCCAAGGACTTGCTTTCACAACATGGTCTTGATATACCAAGCCAGAATATTGATGGAGATGAAGAGCGCATAGTCAAAGCTCAGATCATGGCTAATAATAGGAAAGATATCGGCGCTGTCAGGTTTGCTGATAATTTGGAAGAAGCCGGCGATATAAAGCAAGATATGTTAGATTCCAGTTTTGAAGGGGCAGAACCTGATGAAGTTCTTATTGAGGAAAAAATAGACTTTACTGAAGAGTACTACGTTTCTTTCATGTATGATACTGATAGCAGAACTCCGTCAATGGTGTTTTCACGTGAAGGAGGCTCAGGTATAGAGGAACGGAATGCAGAAAAGTTCCCGATTGAAGAAAACTCCCAGTTTCGTTTCAGGCAGATCCTGAAACAGCAGGGGATTGAAGGGGATGACCTGGTTAGGCTTGGCTCTGTTCTCCAGAGTTTGTTTGAGGCTTTTCTTGAGGAGGATGCCAGGCTGCTGGAGGTGAATCCTTTGGCGGAGACGGAAGATGGATACGTTGTTTTGGATGCGATGATGGATCTTGAGGATGATGCTTCATTCAGACACGACTGGAACTTCTCGGATCGGACAGTTATGAAACGTGAGAAGACTGATAGAGAGGTCAGGGCTGAAAAGATTGATGAAGACGATCATAGAGGAGTAGCCGGAAAGTATACTGAGCTTGACGGTGATATTGGCATGATGCTGGCCGGAGGCGGCGCTTCTTTGACAAACATGGATGCCTTGATTGAGTACGGAGGTAGTCCGGCAAACTACACAGAGTATGGTGGTAATCCTCCGGGTGAGAAGGTTTACAGGCTTTCAAAGGTTATAATGTCGAAGCCGGGCTTGAATGGCCTGTGGCATGTTGGTGGAACGGCAAACAATACTGATGTAGAGAGGACTATGGACGGGTTTATCAAGGCGCTCAGGGAGGAAAAACCTGATTATCCTATAGTGATACGTAGGGATGGACCTCATGCAGATGAGGCGTTTGAAAACCTGAGAAAGGTTAGAGAGGAACTGGATCTTAATATGAAACTGTTTAGAAACGATAAGCCTATGACTGAGTCGGCGGAAGACTTGATGGGAATGGTGAGAGAGTACAAAGGTGAGGATGTATGAGTATCTTTGCTGATAATGATACAAAGCTGCTTGTTCAGGGTATCACAGGCAGGGCGGCTCGTGAAAAAACCCCGCATATGATCGAGTATGGAACTGATGTTGTGGCGGGTGTGACACCGGGTAAAGGTGGGCAGGAGGTTCACGGTGTACCTGTCTACGACACGGTCAGAGAGGCCAAAAAGCAGCATCCAGAGATCAATACTTCTCTAATCTATGTTCCGCACTTTGCTGCAAAGGATGCTGTTCTCGAGGCACTTGATTCAGGTATAGACAAGATCAACGTGACCACTGAGAGAATACCTACCAGGGACATGTGGGAGCTTCAGGAAAAACTGGATAATCATGAAGCCACTCTTGTAGGCCCTA
>CAYMJB010000054.1:0-4300 GCA_964391005.1 uncultured archaeon
ACATGTGCTCAATGCAAAACCTCAAACAGATTCTAATTAAACATCCCGAATCCAAATCTGGAAGGTCTTCTGGTATTACAAGATAGACGGCGATCTTCTATCTTCCAGCTGGAGCTCAAATGTTTATGCTTTATAGTCAGGTAGAGGGAACTTGAAGATATGAGATACAAGGTCTCGGAAAATCTTAGTGATAGAAACGGAGTGGTATCCAACCTGCACTGTTTCCTCATGAGAAGCCTTGATACCGGTTTTAAGACCAAATGGAGCGGTCTATGGTCTCCTCCATACAAGTATCTGGACTATTACGGTATCAGGATAAACGGCATCTGGCTTGACAGCGATTCCGTTCAGGCAGTAGAATACGGAGACCAAATGACTCTACACCATGACGTTGGAGGAATAAGAGTAAAGGAAAATATAGCAGCGCCATCAGATACTCCAGGAATAGAAGTAACTCTTGAGCTTGAAAGCAAGAACAAAGAGAAGAAGGCAGCACACGTAATGCTTGAAGCCGGTGTAGACATAAGACACAAGAGCCAGGACATAAGCCACGAGGACTACAACATTGAAACCGGCCCTAATAGAGTAAGACTGGCTCGAGGAGGAAAAAACCTGATGATAACAAGTGAAGAAGAACTAAATCTGAAAGGTGATCCGTATCAAAGAGAACATTTTCCAGGCGAGAAACAGGAGTGCATCGTACCTGGCAAGATATTTTTCAAAAAAGAACTTGAAAACGCAGAAACCATCAACTTCAAGTTTACGACCTCAGAAGGAAGCTTTGGAAGCATAGAGAAAAGAAATCAGAACTTCGAACACGACAAACTAGATAGACTATTCAAATACAGCATAACCAGTGTCAAAAACCTGATCTACGACAAGGAAGGAATAGGAATAGCTGCCGGGCACCCATGGTTCCAATCCTACTGGGCAAGAGACACATTCTGGACCCTAATGGGGTTGATAGACGCAGGATACTTTGAACTCTCAGAAGACATACTCACAAACTTTGCAAAAAGAGAAAACATACCTGGCAAGATAAACCTTGAAGGAGAAAACAGAACAAAGTACTCCGGAGAAAGTGACACATCGCCTCTTTACCTGATAGCTGCTGACAAACTAGAAAGACACTTCAGGATCAACGACCAGATTCAAGACGGAATACAGAAGGCAAAACACAACCTAAATATAGATCAGAAAGGGGTTGCACTGCACAGCCCTGAAGGTACGTGGATGGATACCTTGAATAGAGAGAGGGCAGTGGAAATTCAAAGCCTCTGGCTGGAGGCCGCAAAACGCCACAACATGGACGAAAAGGATAAACTGAAGAAAGGTTTGAGCCGGTTCAAGCGGGAAGATTACATCAAGGATAGCTTGAGAGGAGACGATATGGCTACAATCAACCCTGCGATACCGCTTATGTATGGGCAGATACAGGAAGAGGATGCCAGAAGGTACCTGGAGAAGATTAACGCAGAGTTCTCATCAAGATACGGAGCAAGAACGGTTTCAATGCTTGAACCAGACTACAGCTCGGACGGATACCATACAGGGTCATCATGGGGCTTAACCACGGCTTGGGCTGCCGCCGCCAACCTAAACTACGAAAACAACAAACAAGGACTAAACATGCTAGGTAAACTAAGACAGTTCCTAGACAGGGGTCAATTAGGAGCTCTACCTGAAGTAGTAGACTCTGAAGACGGAGAGAACCTGGGGTGTTCAGAACAGGCATGGAGCTCAGGACTAATACCACATATAGTGGACTCTTACATCATAGGAATCAAAGCCAGAGATCCAAACAAAGTGGTTATAGACCCTATTGACGGGCTGAACTGTCTAAGAACAGGTAAAAAAATCGGTGATTCAGAGATCGATATCAAGGTCAGTGAAGGTGAACCAGAGGTTCTAAACAATCCAGAACTCAAAGTCATTATAGAGGACTAAGCCATGATTATAGTAAACTTCAAGGCATACAGGCAGGCACTAGGACACAAGGCAGAGAAGATAGCCAAAAAATGCAGAGAAGCCTCCAAAGACACGGGAGAGAAAGTAATAGCCTGTCCACAGCCACAGGACATACCAAAAGCAGCCTCAACAGGTGTAGAAACCTTTGCACAGCATGTCAGCTACAAAGGTACAGGAAGCAACACAGGTAGAATATCTGCTTCAGGAGTCAAGAATGCAGGAGCTTCTGGAACCCTCATAAACCATTCAGAGCGCCGATTAGGCTCTGATAAGGTGAGGAAAACTGTACAAAAATGCAGGGATGTCGGGCTGACGACAATAGTCTGTGCAAAGAACGCAGAAGAAGTCAAGAAATTCAATAATTATAATCCAGACTACATTTCTATCGAACCACCTGAGCTTATAGGAGGTGAAAAACCGGTGTCGAAATCAAAGCCAGAGCTTATACAGCAGGCAGTAAAAAACACAGACGGGAGTACGGAAACTCTTACAGGCGCCGGAATCAAGACAAGAGAAGACGTACAGAAGGCTATAGACCTAGGATGTTCGGGTGTTCTAGTTGCGTCCGGGGTAATTAAATCAGAGGAACCTAAACAAAAAATAGAGGAGCTCTGCGGCGGACTATGAAAGACAAATGGCGCACAAAGTACAGGAAATCACTAGACAGAGACACTAAGAAACAGGTTAGCATCCTTACAGGATTTGACATAGGGCTTGAGACACATGTAGAGGCTGAAGAAGTCACAGAAAATATGGATCAACCTGAAGCTGAGATAGTGGAGCCTGTCAAAAGCATAGGACAGCTTAGATCATGTATAGCCCACTGCAGTGAAAACAAGCAGAACAGGACTCTAAAAGGCAAGAACTTACACGAAATTCTGCCAGAAGAAAGCAAAAAAACAATTGGAGGGAGCGCAGGAATATCAGCAAACTTTCTCTCAACCACAGGCAACTACGTCGGAATATACACTCCTGTGCTGTCCAAGAAGGTTACAGAAAGGCTTAACGACGATATAGTAAGCCCTGTACTGGATGGAAATCTTATCTTAAAAAGAGCCACTGAGTGTACAAACTCGGACAGAACCAAGAATGACGCGGTAATCAAACTGAACAACGGCGAAAACTACCTCAAACTATCCGGAAAAATGCAGGGATTTGGCCCCTACTTCAGATCAGGAGTAGAGGAAAACTTCAGTTACCTAGACCAAGAAATAGACAGAATCATACTATCAGGTTTCCAAGAAACAGGAGGCAACTACGAATCTAAGCTGATCAAATCATCTCAACAGCTTGAGGAGATTGAAACAGAAAAACACTTAGAGTATGTTACGATGAGCCAGAAGAAACGGCAACTCATGATAGAAGAGGTGATACCGAAGTTTGAGAGTATAAGCCTAGACGAAGCAGGCGCCAAGGAACTCACGGAAGAACTTGAGATACAGGCAGAGGGTGATTTGAACTCCGAAGATGCCCTGAATCTCGGTAAGGAGCTGCTAGACATGGAGAAAATTAAGAGATGTCATATCCAGACATACAGGTATCAGGTATGTGTTACTGAAGCAGATTACAGGATTGACGCATCAAAAATCAGAGATGCAATGCTTTACGCACAGATATCTTCGACAGCTATGGCCGAAACCGGGTCTATACCGGGGGAGGAGAGAGTTCAAAAGATCGAGCTGGATGGAAAACACGTACACAGGTTGGATCCTCTAGAAGACATTGCAAATCACCTAGACAAAGAAGATTTCGTGGAAACAGGTGTTTACTCGGGCTCAGACATCAAAGTCGTGGCCATTCCAACCTTGATCGAAGAAGATCCAAGTAGAGTGGATGGGTTAAGAACGGTAAGCTCATCAGGAGCCTTTACCGAAGAGATCAGATGATCTCAATCAAGAACATGTTTAATTTCTGACTCCATCCGAGATCTTATCTTCTCTAATTCCCTGTGTGTATCTGCCTCACATCTTAACCTGATCTTGGGCTCAGTGCTGGAAGGACGAACCAGCGCCCAGCCAGAATCAAAGCTGATCTTAACACCGTCCATCGTAGAGATATCATGATCGGAGAACTCCTGAGATAATGCTCTTATAACGTCGTTTTTCCTTTCATGGCTGCATTCAAAGTTTATCTCTGGAGAAACCGGATAATCCGGAAAATCCTCTACCTTTTGAACAAGATCTTGCCTGTCAGAAATCTTTGCCATCAAAGCCCCAGCAAGCAGCCCGTCATCCCATGGAAAACCATAAACAGGGAAATAGAAGTGTCCGGACAGCTCTCCGGCAAAAACAGCGTTATCATGTGCGTGTATCTCCTCCGAGATGAAAGTATG
>CAYMJB010000055.1:0-4205 GCA_964391005.1 uncultured archaeon
CCGGTCATCCGGAGAAAGTTCTGGTAAATGGTGAAATCGTCGTCGAAAATGGAGAGGTTACAGGACTAAATAGAGACAAGGTTTTGTCCGATTCCCAGGAGAGGTCTGAAAGGTTTGAAAGATCTGAAAAGTAAAAAGATAGGTGTTTTGAGGGATTTATTCGTCTAAGAATACAGGTTCTCCTTCGTCCAATACCTTCTTGCCATCAAACTTTACGGTTGGTTCTTCTATTACGTTATCCCAGTGGATCTCTGACTGCTTGCCGTTTCCCTCTTTTTCGGCGATCGGCATCGAGTTTCCGATAGCGATGTGAACTGTTCCAAGAGACTTTTCATCCTGTAGTACGTGGCCGATTATCTCTGCCTGTGGATTGGTTCCAAAGCCAAACTCCGCTATATTCTCACCGTTTTCTATGTCGTGTACTGCTTCTTTGATCTCATCTGAGGTGTCTTGACTTAGAATCTCCTTGACTTCGCCGTCTTCTATCCTTAGTTTTGTTCCTCTTCCCGGTACGACAAAGTCGTCTATCACCATTACTCCTTCCGCGCTTATTGGAGCGGTAAACACCTCTCCTGCTGGAAGGTTTGAGAAGTTGCCTGACTCGGTTACTATTCCTTTCCCGGGGACAAGCTTGTCACCTAGCTCTACCTCAAGATCTGTTCCGCTCGGGCTCTGAATAGTTACTTTCTCTACATCTTTCAGGAGTTCATGTGCCTTATCCGTGATCTCTGAGACCCTCTCGTAATCTGCCTGTAGTGCACCTGTCCAGATCTCTTTTGTGATACCTGGGAGTGTAGCTCCTCGTGCACCGTTCTCCGTGGCTTGTACCCTTGCGTCGGTCCAGCTCAGTGACTTGTTCGTAGGGGCAATGAACACATCCGAGTTTTTCATCTTCTCCGCTGCAGGAAGAGGTGGTTCCTGACCCTGCTTCTCTGGTTCCTCGTATTCTACAAGTTCATGATTGATGTTGTTGTCAGAGAGCACGTCTAGGAGCGATTCTATCATCTCCTCATCGTTTGAATCGTTCAACACCACCACATGTTCATCTTCCTCTATTTTCAGACACTGGTTGACAATGGTCTCAGCTCCTTCTATCAGACTCATAGAATTATTTTTGGAAGAAACAAATAAGAGGATAGGGTTTGATTAGGCAGCCTCTCTACCGTTGAGAGCGTCGTAGGATGAAGCGTTTCTGGTTCTGTATGCTGCCTGACCTGCCTCTTCTAGAACTGGTAAGATCTCATCCTCAAGACTAACTGATCTGCCTGCTATTTCTTCAAGAGTGTCCTGTAAAGCACCGCTTCCGTCCTCATAGACGTCGTCGAATCCCTTTTCCCACGCATACTTCACATGCTTGGGGTCAAAGTTTGCAAACCCTCTGTTAGCGTTGAGGTCTTCTGTTGCCGATGCTCTGACTAACTGTGACTCTGTCTCGGCCTCACCCGTCTCGGGATTATATATCGCGACCGGTACGAAGTCTATAGGTTGATCATCTCTATCCACCACTGTGTATGTGTTTCCGTCTATACTGTATTCTCCAGCCACAGCCTCTTCCACAAGACCAGGTCCTGGACCCTTGAACTCGCCGTCTTCGTAAAGCTTAAAGTCGTCAGGGCGGTTACCTTTCGCCTGAACACGTCGTTCTTCGTTCTCAATCTTGGTTTCAATGTAGTCCAGTGGAGAGTCGATAAGTCCCTTTGTATGCTCAAGCTCCGGGCCTATCCAACCTCTGTTAAGTGCGGTCTGGTACTCACCCCAGTCTAGTGACACAATATCATCGCCGTGTGTGCCATACTGATCTGCTTTTAGCATTACGGAGTTTCCTTGTTCAAAGTAGTCTACTATTTCTTCCGGAGACTCTACGTTAAAGAAGTCGGGAGTGTGTACATTCTCCGTCTCAGCAGTTACACTTTCAGCTGTGTTAAGAAGACCAATCTTGCCTGTTTGAGGTATCTCCGTGTTCCAGACTGCCGTAGGAGCCTGTGCACCATGCTCCACGTGATTGTTAGATATTGAATCAAGTCCTGTCGCCCGATCGCTTATGTTTATGTAGCCTTCCACCGACTGGCCGCCGACCTGCAGCTCTGAGTTGTCTTCCGTTGATTCAAGTCCTTGGCCGTCCATAACTTCGTAGGTTTCATCTACAAGCCTCTCAATTTCATCGATTATATCGTTTTTTCCTCTTATGATTGCGGAGTTTTCGCTGTCGTAGATATGTCCTGGTTTGTTAACCGCTACAGCCGGGTTCTCTCCGGGCACTTGGTCAACCAGTGCCTCTGCGGTCTTCCTCACAAGATCTCCGGTTTCGTCCCAGTTGCTCTGAAGAGAAAGTCCTTCGGGAAAAGCGTTGACGTCTCCAACCATCACCGCCTCGAACCGGTCTTTCTCTTGGTCATAAACGAGTTTGGTGTCGACGCTGGTTATAACGGAGTGGGGATTCTCCAGAGCAGCGTCTATTTCTCCCCAGGTTTCTGTTTTGTTTCCTTTCATCTTAGTCATCCTCTTGCTTTGGTTTTTTATCTTGTAGTCTATGTTCTTGTTTTGAAGTCGATCAAGAAACCCTCAGTCCACAGTTCCAAAGGAATGAGGATTACATCGAGAACATGGAAATAAAGCTGAAGCTGTCGCTTGGAAAAGCCTCACTTTTAGCCTGCCTCGCGACAATATACATAAAATATCTAGCTGTGATTTACTTTTTTATACCTGGCAGTGACACATTGGCACTCAGCGATAATTATCCTACTAATCTCTTGCTAATTCTGTAGAACGACTCTTCGAGTTTCTCCAGGCTCTTGATGCTGCAGTATTCGTTCTCAGCGTGAGCTGATTCTTGATTTAAACCTAGCTCTATAAAGGGTGTACCTCTCTCTGAGAAGAATCTTCCGTCGCTGGCGCCACCTTCTGTTATATACTCGGCCTCGTCCTGTCTGAGTTCGTCCAGTACTTTCTTGGCTGTTTGCTTGAATTCTTCGTCCTCAAGCTGAAATGCACCACCCAGATCGTCCTCTATCTCTACTTTTACCCCACAGTCAAGATCGTTCAACGCTTTTTCAACGTCTTCTGTAATCCTATCTACGTTTTGTGAGGGCAGAATCCGCATATCCATACCTATTTCTACCTGCCCAGGTACGCTGTTGTACGTTTCAGTGCTCTTTATCTTTGTGACTTCGTTTGAGGGGTCTGGAAGATCTCCCTGATTATTGAAGGTCAATTCAAGGTTGTTCAGTCTGTTTAAGGCTTTAGGTAGTTCCTCCATGACGTTTATTCTTGCTATATGTGCTCTGCTGGCGTGTACTCCTTCACCCTCAAGCAACACGTTTAACCATAATACACCTCTTGTACCGACCTGTATGTTGAGGTCTGTGGGCTCACCTATTATAGCGTAGTCGAAGCCTTCATGCTTGCGATAGTATTCGCCGACTAGGGGCTCTGTTCCTCGATAACCTCCTATTTCTTCGTCTCCAACCAGCATCAGGGTGCAATGGCCATTGAATCCTTCATCTTCATGCAGCTCTATAAATGCCTTTATCAGCGCTGCCGCCTCACCCTTCATATCGGTTGCTCCACGTCCGTAAAGCTTCTGATCCTCTATCTTTGGCTTGAAAGGTCTTGTCACGCTCCACTCCCCCTCAGGTTCCACGACATCCAAATGTCCGTTAAGACATATGGATTCACCTGAGTTTCTGTCACCTGTCTCGGCAGTCAGGTTGTACACGCCTTCTATCTCTCTGACCTCTGCTGAGATACCGTGTTTTTCCAGTAACCCTTTCAGGAACTGGAATACCCTGGGTTTTTCTATAGGTGAGATTGTCTCATACTTCATGAGCTCCTTCGCTATATCCACTGTTTTCATCTTCTTGTCCTCTCTGTTTAGTTTCTGGATTCAGGTTTTTGAACTGCATTGTCTGTGTCTGCTGGTTCGATGTCATCAGTTCTAATCCTGTTCTCGTTGTCATGATAGTTATCTGCGGGCGGGCTAGTTGACGAAGCCATGGACCTCTGCCAGTCTTTGCCGTATTCTTCTCCTGCTAACTCTTCTGCCCCGTCTGCAAGTATCTCCAACAGTGAATCGTACTCTGTGCCAAAATCTTTATCATCTGAACCGTAGAAGAGCTCTCCGGCAGTTGCCTCTATTTCCTCTCCGTGTGCATTTTCTACGGTGAGTTGGTATTTGCCGGCTTTATCTGCGATGCCCATGCGGTGCT
>CAYMJB010000056.1:0-4052 GCA_964391005.1 uncultured archaeon
TGGTCTCCTTCTCTATCATATCTAGAGACATGAACTCTTGTATGATTGTTGGAAAGCCTTACTACTGCTCTAGGCTTACCTGAGCTTATGAGATCAAGTCTCTGCTCATAGTCCGTCTCCTGATTCTTTCTTCTCTTCAAAGGTACTTCATAGTTTGATGTATCTGCCATTATGCTTTAACCTCGTCTTCGACATAGTTGTTCAAGTGTTTCTTGTTTCGGAAGAAACCTCCCTTTGCCTTGTTGTAGAGCTCTCTGTACTGCTCTGAGTTGAGCTCGCCTTCATCCCTCATTTCCTTAAGCTCTGAGCGTAGGGCTCTAATCTTACTCATCCACTCATCCTTTTCCGAGCTTCTTGCCGTCTTCCTGCCTTTCCTGCTTCCATGTCCCTTTTGACGGCCTTTTGACTTCTGATTCTTGTTTTTCTTGGACCTTGCGTTTGAGTTACCTTCTTGATCACGTTTCTGAATAGTGCCACCTTCAACAAGGTTTCTGATATCCTGTCTGGTTATTGCCTCACTTATCTTCTCAGTTTCTTCGGGATCCATCCAGACACGATCCTCTCCAACATCCATTACATCAGCTGCAATCCTTCTTTGACTCTTCAAATCAGTCATCTAGTAGTCACCTCTGTTAAGTACCTTGATTTCCTCTTGATCAGCTTTTTCGACAATCTGTTCGGTCTTCTTACCTCCTACCTTTGAGGCGATTCTGGCTGCCTCAGTCTCAGGATCTACTTGTTCAAGATCTGAGGTATTATGCACCAGTACCTCTTCATAGCCTGATGGGTGTTTACCTCTGTCCTCCTTTGAGGATCTGTAACCTGCCTCAGGCATAGGCATAGCGCCTTTTTTCTTCAACCTTGATCTTGAGTGGCTGCCTTGAGGCTTTCTGTATGATTCTGGTACCGATTCCTTCTTGTGATTATCTTCTCTCTTGAAAGCCATTATTCCTCCACCTCTGTAATATAGATTCCGTCTTGGAATGTTCTTGGATCCCTGTTTCCTTTTTCAGACAGCTGCTCTATACGGGCCGCTGTCTGCGCCACGTTCTCCTTGTCGCTGCCTGAAACAGTGATTTCTTCACCGTCAACCGAAACATCTACACCCTCCATAATATCCGCCTTGCGTGGGTTTCTCTCACCCATGAAGTTTTCAACCACTAACTGGTTGTTCTGTGTCTTGATGGTCATAGGGAAGTGTGCGTACACACCTTTAAGATGGTATACATGATCATTTTGAAGACCTTCGACCATGTTCCGGCCGTGGCTTCTGAAAGCCTTTGCAATACTCAATATATCATTTTTTTCGCTCCTGGCATGGAAAACAATATTTTCGTCTGTTTCTACATCTACTAGGGCGTGATCCATCTTCTTCTCAACTGATTCGTTGCCGTCGCTGACGGTTAAGACACCGTCATCGTAAGAGGCTTCAAATCCTTCAGGTAGCTCAAGTTCAAAGCTCATTCTTGTTCACCTTAGTAGACATATCCCAGGAGTTTTCCTCCTATCTGATGTTCTCGGGCTTCTTCGTGACTCATAACCCCTTTTGGAGTGGTAACTATAAGCTCGCCGAAACCCTGTGCAGGGAGGTATCTGCGAGCCCACTTTGCATATTCGTTGTTGCTCATCGAGAACCTTGGTTTAATTGACTGGCACTCGTTGATGGTGTCCTTTACCTCTACCTTGAACTTGCCACCTTTACCGTCCTCAACAAGTTCGAAGACACCTATGTATCCCTGTTGCTGAAGCTCCATAAGCACGTTCTTGACAAGGCTGCTTGTAGGTGAAACCTCTGCGTACGTGTTTCCGGACTTGACTGCGTTGTTTATGGACGAAAGTGCGTCGCTCAAAGTATCCTGTGACATTATAAATTACCTCCTTTTAGCTCAGCTGTTCGAAGCCAAGTTCTTCTGCGATTTCACGGAAGCACTGTCTGCAGTAATCTAATCCGTACTTGGATATTACTCCTCTGCCTGTTCTTCCGCATCTTCTGCATACTTTCTTTGATTTTCCAAAGTCTCTTTCCTTAGGAGAGTTATGTTTCTCGTATTTCTTCCTCTTACCTTCCTTGTGCTTTATCTGTTCAAGAACTTCTTCATATCCCATTATTGTTTCACCTCAACCCCAAGCTGGTCTTGGACAAAATCCTCGGCCTCATCGTCGCTTATCTTGTGGTCTTTCCCTATCTCCCTAGGCTTGTGGTCTCTTTTCTTTACCCTGTAGCCAGGTCTCTCAAGCTTGACTGCTACCTCAAAGCCACGCATCCCTATATCGGAGTCGTAGTCAATTCCCGGAACATCAATGTACTCCGAGACTCCAAACGAGAAATTGCCTTCTCCGTCAAAGGCTTCAGCCGAGATTTCGTCGCCGGCAGCAGGCATAACTTTTTGAAGGAATTCTTGAGCTTCTTCGCCTCTTAATGTTGTCATTACACCAAGATTAAGTCCTGCACGTTTGCCAAATGTCTTAGCTGCTCCGCCGGACTCGGTTCTAACTGCCTTACTGTCAGTCAGCTTCTCTACAAGCTTAACAGACTTTTCAACAGGGTCGCCGACCTGCCCTGTACCAACGTTGACTACAACCTTCGCGATCTCAATCTGCTTCATCTCCTGACTCATTGTAAATCACATTACCTGGATGCCTGTTACGGCAACAAGATTTGATAACTGGGTTTCGTACTGATTTTCTCCTTCGGACACGACCGCTGTATCAGGGTTCATGCCTCTTCTATTCAATTCATGTACTGTTACTTCCTCGCCTGCGTGTCTGCCCTTTATGACTAGTGCTTCAGAGTCTTCCTCCAAAGCAACTTCCTCAGCACCGTCATTCAGTACAAGTGTGCTTCCTGTCTCAAACTCGTCCTTGGTGCTGTAGTTTTCTCCGTTATGAAGTCTGTATACGTTTCTGTCTTCTTGGCTTGTCTTGTCAACAATTTTTGCAACATGGTTATCTGACTCTACGGGAACAAATTCGAGTCTGTCCTGTTTCTTGACGGCTCTAAACTTTTCCTCTGTCTCAGGAATTTCGATAAGGTCAAGTACACCAACACCTTCCTGAACGTCTCCAAGCCTGTCGCCGTTTCTAAGTACTTGTCCGTCCCTGATAATCTTCTTTGCCTCCTTCTCGGTTTCCGCGTATTCGAGTACATCTCTCAGAAGCAGGCCAGCAGGAATAGCTGTTGCTGAGTCACGTGATCCCTTGATGTTGGAAACGTATTTCTTCTGTTTTCGTTCAATTGGGTAGTGTTTCGGCGCTGAAAGCCTTTTCTGATGTGTCATTATCTAAACACCTCTACTTTTTGATCATGTAAATCCATTCTAACTCTCCTTCTGTTTCTCAAGGTATTCAATCATGGTTTTGCGGTCCTTACCTGACTGCTCGGCCTCGATAAGGCTGTCAAAGTCAGGATCTTCCATATCTGAAACCCTGTCCTTGGCCTCACTCACTGTACCTGAGACTACTTCGTCATAGCTTACAGAGTCCTCTGGTTCTGAATCCTCAGGTTCTGTGTCCTCGGTCTCGTCGTCTTCCGTCTGATCTTCTTGATCTTCTGTCTGACTGTCTTCAGGCTCTGTTTCATCTTCGTCTTCCTCAAACTGTTCATGTGCACCTGATTCACCGCCCTGAAGCTGTTGCATCATCTCTTCCTCATCCTCTTCTTCTAGAGCTTCCTCGACTTCTTCGTCGTCAACCTTGATAGCCTCGAAGTCGGAGACCTCGTACTTGTCAAGTCTGTTCTCATCTGAAAGGTTTAGGCTTACAATCTGAACATTTGAAGGTCTTAGAGGAATCTGATGAACTGATCCATCAACCGCTTCCTTTTCGATTCCATCAATGAAAATCCTCTCGTTCTCTCTGTCAATCTGATTTACGATTCCTTCTGCACCTTTCCTGTCGCCTCGCATTACTTTTACACGATCACCGTTTCTGATCCCTAGATTTCTTGTATCAAGTTCATCCCTGAGGTTGTGGGAAAGGTTTGCTGAGATAAAATTATCTTTTATGTGCTGAGGTGCGTTCTGTCTGTACTTTCTTTGCTTCTGCGGATCTGT
>CAYMJB010000057.1:0-1670 GCA_964391005.1 uncultured archaeon
CTTATAGATGTTGAAACAACAAGAGGAGTAAACATAAACCCGGAAACACCTGCAAGAACTCCAACCAATACCACCCTAATAGCAGGCTTTATACGAAAATCCTTCAACAACATAGCTACATAGACAAGATAGATCTAGAGCTATAAAATACATTCAGAAACACATGTAGTAAGAATTCAAACAACAGGTCAATCTACGAAGCCAAAATTTCCCTAATCTGATTTCTGAGCTCCTCTGTGACCTTATCGATTTCCTGACTGCCGTCCACAACCTTCCATCCCTCGGTTCTTGCCACCTTACTTCCATTCATGTTTGAGTTCCTAAGATACTCTTCGTCAAGCTCGTGCATATCCCTGTCCCTATCCTCCATCCTATTCAAAGCCTCTTCAGGAGAGATATCAAGGTAAAACACTTTGTCAGCGTCTGGAAGATCGGAATCAACTGACTTTACCTCCTCGAGCTTCTTCTGCCACTCCTCACCCGAAAAACCTACAAGCTGGTGAATTAGGTTAGCCTCCCTATACCTGTCACATACTATAATACCTCCAAGACTCAGATACTCTTCTATAACATGTTTAAACTGCTTCCTGTCAGCTGCATAGATATCAACAATCATGTTAATATCCAGAGAATCTCTGCTACCTAAACTACCGTCCAAGTAAGCCTCAACTACTCGGCCTCCAGGAGTTTGATCATAAGTAGGAAAAGAGAGTCTCCAGACGCCTTGATCTATACTGTCTTTTACCTTGTCATCTCTGGACGGGTAAGAGCCCGGCATCCTACTTTTCAGCCTACGTTCATCATCTGGTTTAATACTGCTGTAGTTACTTTCTCTAAGCCATTCAACTATGTTGCCGGTTTGAGTTTCCTTGCCTGATGCATCAGGACCCTCGATAACTATCAAACTTCCCTCTCTGTCTTCTTGACTTTCCACATTCCTAGACTTAGAGAAGTAAGATTTTCAATCCATCGCCGAGTTTAAAACCCTCAAGTAGGGAATCTTGTACATGTTCGAAGAGGGTCAGCTGAAGAGTCTAGGAATAGCATCAGGACTCGTAGGGTTAAACGTCGCAGTAATGTGGGTATTCGCCTTCACACCCCTTAGCAGCATAAACCGTTTACTTTTCGGAACATTCTTCCTGCTAGGAGTAATAGTTTACGGAGCGATGCTGACAGGAGGAGTATGGATAGCAAAAAAAGGCGTAAGAGAGGACAAAACCGGGCTGGCAATCGGTGGAGCCACCCTCGTGCAGATCGCATACGGATTGTTTGGCGCAGGAGCTCTCGGCGCACTGAGCGTAACCCTTCAGGCAACAGCAATAATCATAACAGGGATAATAACAACAGGTATTGCAGTACTTTCAGGTCTACTGGTATTTGGAACAGACCACGACTTCTCATCCTGGGGAAGATACGCAAACTACATATTCATGGGTGTACTTGGAGTATCACTGATAGGAAGCTTCAGCCCTGCCGTAACAATACTCGCACTCGCGCTTTCACTAATCGGTTTCATAGTCTATCTAGTCCACCAGATATACACCACCAAGACACGACCGGGAAAACCTTTGCTTAACGGAATAGGTCTCTACACCGCGTACATGGGAGTCTTCGTGGAAATACTTCAAATAGTCGCTGAGCTGCTCTTAAGGAGGGAATAAAAGATGGAT
>CAYMJB010000057.1:1770-4028 GCA_964391005.1 uncultured archaeon
GACGCGCTCAGACAGCTACTGGAGCAAGAAATTTTCTAGACTACATGATTTTGTCGATGAGTGTTTAAATCTACAGCAGTAAATTCCCGGATGTGGATACTGAGAGCGTAGCTGATGTTTCTAGGGCGAAGTTCTTGGTTCTTCCAATTCTACTGGCGTACATGAGCGCAGGCTTCGCATACAACAGAGGCATACTAGATTTAACTAACACTGTTCTCGGAGCGGCGGCATTAATTCTTCTACACATATCCGTGAATAGCATTAACTCAGCCAGAGATTACAAAAAGGGGATAGACTCTGAAACCGACAAAACTGATTTCAGCGGCGGCCCGGAAGCTCTGGTAGAAGGCGAAATATCGTATAAGGAAACAGTTTTGATCTCAATAGTATCAGCATTAATCAGCCTACCTATCTTCCTGTATTTTCAGACAGTTTACTCAGGTATTTTTGTTCCAGTAACAGTTTCACTAGGCCTACTGATAGCATTCAGCTACACTGATATCCTCTCAAGAATAGGCTTAGGAGAGGTATCAGCTGGAGTAGGTTTAGGTGTGCTTCCCGTCCTCATGATAATCTACATACAGGAAGGCGGTTTTGATACATCGGGGCTGTATCTGTCACTGTGTGCGTTTATACCAACATTTAATCTCCTTCTGATTAACCACTTCCCAGACCTACAAGTTGACAGAAAATACGGTAGGAAAACATTACCAATAATACTTGGAAAAAAGGCTTCCGCAGCACTCTACCTTTCCATGGTTATACTCTTCAGCATTCTAGTGCTATACGGTTACTCTACAGGATTTCTACCTTCAGGAGCTGCTCTAGCCTTGGTTTCAACACCTCTCGGGATTCTATGCGGTTACAGAGCATTCGTAGGCTCAGCTAATACGACCGATAAAGTTCTGAAGCTGAACGTGGCATGGACACACCTCTCGCTACTGCTTCTAGGTACAGGTCTGATTATATTCTAACGCCTGACAAACTCTACCCAAAACAGTTTTGAGGCTTATCTCAGAAATCATTATGTATGAAACATCGTGATATTTCTGAGGCTGACCCCGAAGTCTATGAGGCACTGAAAAATGAGATAGAGAGGCAGGAAACCGAAAGCTTAGAGATGATAGCATCGGAAAACTTCGTGCCACGACAGGTACTACAGGCACAGGGATCAGTCCTCACAAACAAGTATGCGGAAGGATATCCTGGAAAAAGATACTACGCAGGATGTGAGTACCATGACAAGGTAGAGAACCTTGCAAGGGAGAGAGCATGTGAACTGTTTGGAGCAGATCACGCCAACGTACAGCCACACAGCGGAACAACAGCAAACATTGGAATATACGGAAAATTCATAGGCCAAGGTGGGAAAATTCTAGGCCCCGTACTCTCACACGGAGGACATCTCTCCCATGGACACAGCGTAAGCATGTCAGGAGACATGTTCAACTTCGAAGGGTACCCTGTCAACGAAGAAACTGAGAGATTTGAAAAGGAAGACGTAATGGAGGCTGCAAAGGAACACAATCCTGACCTCATTGTATGTGGGTTCTCCGCTTACCCTAGAGAAGTGGACTTTGAGATGTTCAGAGAAGTGGCAGACGAGGTTGATGCAATGTTGATGGCTGATATCGCACATATCTCAGGTCTGGTTGCCGCAGGAGTTCACCCAAGCCCTTTCCCAGAATGCGATATAGTAACCACTACCACACACAAGTCGATCCGTGGCGCACGAGGAGCAATGATTTTATGCAAGGAAGAGCATGCCGACAAGGTTGACTCAGCCGTCTTTCCTTACTCTCAGGGCGGACCTTTAATGCATCAGATAGCAGGCAAAGCCGTCTCATTCAAAGAAGCAATGAGACCGGAATTCAAAGAATACGCACAACAGATAAAAGACAACACAAAGGCACTGGCAGAAGGACTCCGTACGCACGACCTTAGAATGGTTTCAGGAGGTTCAGACAACCACCTAGTACTGGTCGACCTGAAGGAAGAGGATGTTACAGGAAAGGAAGCCGAGGAAGCACTTGAAGAAGCAGGAATAGTGGTCAACAAGAACTCGGTGCCCCATGATCCCGAGCCACCACAGGTAACTTCCGGAATCAGAGTAGGAACACCAGCTCTTACAACAAGAGGTATGGAGGAAGAACAGCTTGAGGAAATCGGAGAAATGATCGGCAGAGTTGTAAGAAACCCGGATTCTGAAGAAGTTAGAGACGAGGTAATGTCGAGGGTTTCAGAGCTTCTGGAAGAGT
>CAYMJB010000058.1:0-3990 GCA_964391005.1 uncultured archaeon
GTTTTCTGAAGACTTTTGCGCCTTTTCTCCAGTCTGTCATCAGGTGTTTTGTCAGAAAGCTTGCGACATTCTGTCTAAGGCGGTTGTGCATGTATCCTTCGTTTCTGAGCTGTCTCATTCCTGCGTCTACAAACGGTATTCCGGTCTCCCCTTTTTTCCATGCCTCGAATTCCCTGGAGTCGTTTTTCCAGTTGATCTCATTCGGAATATCCTTGTAGTTATGGTGTACTGCGTTGGGGTTGTGGTACATGACCTGGTAGAAAAATTCTCCCCATGCTATCTCGTTTCTGTATTTTGCATAGTTCCGGATTTTGTCGGAGTCGTCTTCCTCATCTATCATATCTACAACGTCTTTGAGGACCTTTCGTTTCCCTATCATTCCGGAGCTATAGTACATTGAGAGCTTGGAGACGTATTCAGGGTTTGCTACATCATCCCTCCGGTCTTTGTAGCTTTCAAGGTTTTTTCTCTTGAACTTTACCCATCTGTTTAGTGCGGCATCCTCACCTGCATCAGGTATGTCTGCCGTTGGCTCTGCATTCATCTCAGGCATTTCTGACTCTATGGTTGCCAGGTTTTCTGGTTTATCTGCCGGAGGCTTTTTTTGAACCTTCTTCCATTCCCTGTAGAACGGTGAGAATGTGTCATATTCCTGTTTCAGGTCTTGGGGCTCTACCAGAAGCCTGTCGTTGACGCTTTTGGTTTCTATATCCAGGGCTTTGATCTCGTTTCCGATCTTTCTCTTTGTCGGAGTATAGCTTCTTGCAAAGAAAACCTCTTCGATATCTCTTTCATCTATTATCTTCTCCAGTTCGTCTCCTGTCTTACCCTTTCTTACTATGAGTCCTGAGTCCCTGTCCTCGTACTTCTGTTTAAGCTCTTTCAGGCCTCCCTGCCTGAATGCTCTTTTGTTTGTTCCTGTTTTTTCCCTAGTTCTTGGATCGTCTATATACACAGGTACTGTCTCTCCCGAGGATGAGGCCGCGTCAAGCCCTCTGTTGTCGTGTATCCTGAGGTCGTCTCTATGTAGGAATATGTTCATTTTTCTTCATCTTGATTGATGTTCATTCTGGTTTTGTATGCTTTCAGGCTTGAGCTACCCTGTTCTAAGTAATCGGATTCTTCTGCTTTCTCAAGTATCTCTGCTACAAAGGATCTATCGACCTTGACGGAGATAAAGTCTTCCTCTCCGACCGTGTTTAGTCTGGCCATCAGCTTTTCTGTACCGTCGTCGTTGTATATCGATCCTACTCTCTGATCATTCATGTGAAAACTCAGTGTTACATCATGGACTCTTAGCTCGCTGAAATTTACCTCGAAAACCTTTGAGTCGGTGTCTATCCTTGCCATCATCCTGTCTTCGATTTCAGTTACTTTCATAGAAAATATAGAGCATCAAAGCTTCAAGTATCTTCAATTCGTGGTAGTTTATTTTGAGATTTTCTACTTGGTTTGACAAATATTAATATGTCTACCTGAAGAATCCTGTATTATGGAGAGATATGGATTAATCTTTGCCTTGGTTGCCGCGGTTGTGGCATCAGGGTGTGCAAGTTCCACTTCAGACGGACAGAGTTCGGCAAACTATTCAGAGGTTACATCTGACTCGGAGATAGGGCCGAATACCACGGTTGTTAACTATACTGACTCAGGTTTCGAGCCCTCAACAGTTGAAATAGAGAGAGGGGAGACAGTACAGTTTGTTGATCTTTCAGGAACACCTATGTGGGTAGGTTCGAACAATCATCCTACACACACTAAGTATGATGGTTCATCAACTAGGGAGCACTGTGAGAATGGAGAAGCTGTAAATGAATCGGTTTTCGACCAGTGTTCCGCCGGTGAGACATACAGCTTCACGTTTGATAAAACCGGAGAGTTCGGTTATCACAACCACCAAGGACCTCGAGACAGTGGAACCGTAGTAGTAAGCTAAGCTTGTTTTTCTCTTTTTCTCTTTCTTTAGGACTTTCCTACTTCTGTCCTGTACTCATCGCTCTGAACCTCTTCTACTTCTGCTCCCCACCAAGAAGGCTGTGGATCCTGAGGGCCTAGCTTGTATACAAATCCCTCATCCTTGAGATCGGTTAAATATGAAGATGGGCTATGCCCTATGTCCAGTTCTTCTTCTATCTCCTGGACTGTTTTTTCTCTCTCCTCCAGACACCTGAATACCTTAGAGATATTTGAGTCCTGCTCATGGTCCTTGTATAGATCATTCAGTGCTTCATCCCAGGTATCATAGTTCTTGCTGATGTCTATCCCAGTCAGTTCATCACTCATAACTCACTAATCATAGACTAGATTTATAGATTATCCTCATCGTGTGGAGAACACTGATTTAATTAACAAAGAGTGAATTGAGGATATATGTCATACACGGTAAAGGTTCCGAAGAGATATGTTCTTATAGCGGCTTTTCTACTGGTTTTCTCGATAGCAGTTACCGGGCTTTATCTTGCTGGATCCGAAGGTACAGGTATGGTAGAGGACCTTATGGCTCAGGATGGTTCAGATAATTCTTTTGTTGATATTTCGGATAAGATAGAGGATAACCCGTCTCTAAGAAGATATGGTCTGGCCTCGGTAAAGGTACAGGGAGAGACCAGAATTTTCGTGACAGGTTACGGCGGACCTAATGCCTTGATGAAATGGGAGGACGGAGGCCTTGTCTCTGATACACCTGAAAACCTGAAGGATTCTGACACTAATGCTATTGGTGCTGCAGGGTGTGATATTGACGGTGATGGCCAGGAAGAGATCTATGTGCTTACGACCGGTGATCAGTACGGAGGCAGAAAAGATACCAGGGACAGGCTTTACGATCTGCAGAATGGTTCCTGGGTAGACCTATTCGAGGATTCAAGTGTTACTAACCGTTACTCCGGTAGAAGCGTTGCATGTCATTATTCCCCACAGGGATATAGCTTCTTCGTGGCAAGATACGCAGGTCCTATGCAGATGATAACTATGAACGACAATAGCTTGGAGGATATTGCACCGAGGTATAATATGGATAGAACCACGGGCGGCAGAAGCATTGTTAACGTACCCAGAAATGATTCAGTGGATCTTTTTGTGGGTAATGAGAGAGGTCAGAACTTCTACTATAACCGAACCGGCGATGGGTATGAGGAGATTGCTGAAGAACTTGGATTGGCTGATGTATCCTTGCCTGCCAGAGGGGTTACGGTCTATGATAGAGGTGAAGACGGAGATCTTGATCTTGCAGTATCCAACTGGAACTCTGAGAACAAGATTTACAAACGTGGCAGCGACGGCTTCACTGATGTGACTCCTGAAGATTTCTCGCGGAGAGGTCCTTCCAGGAGCCTGATGGCTGAGGATTTTGACAACGACGGCAACACTTCCATTTACCTGAATAATATAGCGTCGAGACAGAAGGCGCCTAACAGATTCTTTGACTCAAGGGGAGAGGAGATTTCGATCGGTGATGCTTCGGAGCCTCAGGGACTTGGAACCGGTGCTACAGTCACAGACATCAACGGAGACGGCACCTTGGAGATGGTTCTGGCTCACGGTGAGACGGGTTCCCAACCCCTGACAATGTATAAGATACCTAATGACAACCCTTCTCTAAGAATACAGCCTCTGTGGAAGTCAGGTGCACCTGCCAGAAACGCTTTAGTCAAAGTAGATGGAAAGGTTAAGTCCGTTGACGGAGGTTCAGGTTACCTGAATCAGATGGAGCCTTGGGCGCACTTTGGAAACATTTCCGCGCCGGTAAACGTCACCGTGACTTTTCCAGATGGTAGAGAAGTATCCAGACAGGTTGAGGGAGATGCTGTGAGGATCAGTCATCCTGAGGGATAATCGACTAAAATTCAATCAATCACCTATGAGACATATATCATTAAATACATCGGAACAAATGTTTAGTCATGACTTACGAGAGTGCAACGTTGACAGCGGTTACACAGACAACCCCTACGGTTAAACACTTCCAGTTCGAGCTTGAGGAGAGTTCCT
>CAYMJB010000059.1:0-3861 GCA_964391005.1 uncultured archaeon
AAAATGAGATATCAGAGTACTCAGATGTAGTCCCTGCAGCTTCACACGCAGAAACCAGCTTCGGGTTACTCTACATGTGGGCACATCCAGAATTCGAGTACGGAATATTTTTAGATGACGACACACAGCCACACGAAGACTTCGACTTCTTCAGCAGGCACATGAGCCACCTAGATTCCAAGAAAGAAGTTGAACACGTTTCATCTGACAAGAACTGGGTAAATGTAATGTACCAAAATATTGAACGACACGGACTTTACCCGCGCGGATATCCGTACTCAGCGATGGATGAGGAGATCAGCGCCGAGAAGAAACAGACCGATGAAATAGTAGCATCGCAAGGCCTCTGGACAAACGTACCTGACCTAGATGCGGTAAGAATCCTAATGGACGGAAACCTAGAAGGGCAAGCAGAAACCTTGACGAAAAAAGAGGATTACAAGCGCAACTTTGCAGCTGAAACAGGAAACTATCTGACAGTCTGCTCGATGAACCTGGCTTTCAAACGAGAGGTAATTCCAGCGTTCTATCAGTTCCCTATGGATGACAATGAATGGGATATAGGAAGATTTGATGACATATGGTCAGGTATCACTCTGAAGAAGGCAGCAGATATGCTCAATAAATCAGTTATTAACGGTTTTCCACTTTGTGTTCACAATAAGGCTAAGCGTTCAACCTTTGGAGACTTAAACAATGAGGTACCTGCCCTTGAACTCAATGAACACTTCTGGGAAGCAATAAACGAAGCACCTAATGATGCAGATGATTACTTTGATGCATACAGGAGCATGATAAGATGTGTCAAAGATTATGACTTCTCTGATTATGCCAACGAAGGATTCATAGACTTTACTGTGGGTTACATGGAGAAATGGCTAGCTGCACTGGAAAAACTGGAAGACAAAAGGTAACGATCAGGCGATACAACTATTACAGGTTTAACCGACTATGACAACTGAAGATACCGAGAATAAAAACGTAGTATTTATCGTTTTAGATTCATTAAGGAAGGACAAACTTTCAGTATACGATGATGAGGTAGATTTTACAGGCAATATTCAACAGTTTGCAGAAAACTCAAGAGTTTACGCCAATGTGACAGCTCAGGCACCTTGGACTCTTCCTTCACACGCATCAATTTTCACAGGCCAATACCCTTGGGATCACGAAGCTACACACAAGAATACACACCTTGACACCGAGAGAGAGCTGTTGGCCGAAAAGTTTCAATCTGAAGAATATGAAACATATGCAATAACTCCAAACGCATGGATATCGAAGCCTATGGGAACTACAAAAGGGTTTGAATATACTGAGAACTTTCTCGGACTGGCATCATACGACCCGGTTCAAAATATTTTTGAATCACTCAGGACAAGGTTCGACTCGATAGACCGGCAAACACGTAGGAAAATTGCAGGATTCTTGGACGGAGTTTTCAACAAGATCGGTTCAAGCGACATCTGCAAATCTCGAGAAACCGTAGATGAGGTAAAAAATACTCTCCAAGAAATAGATGAAGACGAGAACTTCTTCTTATTCACAAATCTAATGACCGCACACGAACCGTATGAAGTTGGGGAACCACCTAAAGAATATCTACAGAAACATGGTGTGGAAGACGTTTCAAGCGTACCTGATTCCGAGAGAGAATACTTTCACGGAGAACACGATAAGGAGGACATGATGAGAGCATATGATGCCTCGGTTGACTATACTGACGACCTGGTGGGAGAAATATTAGATTGTGCTGGAGAAAGCAATCTACTTGACAATACTATCATAGTTTTGGCTTCTGACCATGGGCAGGCTGTTGGCCAGAAAGGCTTCTACGGCCACCAGTTCACAGTAATGGACGGTGTTATAGACGTACCACTAATTATTCAAGGCCCTGAAACAGATAACGAGACGATAGACTCTGAGGTAGAACTGAAAAGTCTGTATGATATCTTGCCAAATCTTGCCGGAATACAAGAAGGCTCGGTTGAACATGAAGGGAAAGTCAAGGGAGGTTATGAGAGACCGGAACTATTCATAAACGAGATACCAAAGGAAAAAAGATCCAAGTACGATAACAAACTAAGATACGTGAAAAACAACGAAGCAAAAATGGTAAAAAAAGTAGGAGAAGATAATCAAACCCGGTTTGAAGTCAAGTACAACCATGACTCGGGCAATACTGATGAAAACAAGCTTCGTGACACCTTAAACCAGGTTTCTGAAGCTTCCGATACATCATCTGAAGAAGTCGATGACGAAGAGGTTAAACAGAGACTAGAAGACCTAGGTTATATGTAGAATTGCCATTATAAGCTTATGAGAGATAGTAAAATACTCTGGTATGGCGTCTCCACTGCAATTATAGCAGGTCTAATATACTTTGTCGATTTCAACAAGTTCATATCAGCAATAACCAGCGCAAGACCTTTGCCTATGGCCCTAGCACTTATATCAGGGTTCTCTGTTTTCGCAATCTGGGGCTACATCTGGCACAGCTTTTTCACAACACTCGAGATAGAAACAACGCTTTATAAATCATACAAGATGTTTATGGCTGGACACTTTGTGAACTCAATTACTCCACTTGGACAAGTAGGTGGAGAACCTTTCATGGCCTACATAGTTTCAAAAAACACAGGCTCAAGCTATGAGAGATCCCTCTCTAGTGTAATGTCCTCCGACATAATTAATGCAATACCAATAGTGACGTATACAGCCGCAGGAATAACTTATGCATTGCTGTTCAGAGGCATGACTGGCGTAATGGAACAGATGATCTATTTTGGAGCCGGAATAACCATGATAACATCACTTTTAATTTATCTACTATGGTTTGATAGAGAAAAACTTAGATCAGGAGTCTTTTTCGTCCTCAATGCCTTAGAGTCAAGATTTGCATCTAAAAAAGATTCCTTTGAATCAATTAAGGACAGGATCAAACTTCTCGAAGAGTCTTTTGAGGAGATAGGTGAGAATCCTTCACACCTCATCAAGGTAGCATTAATATCACATCTATACCTCATCACTCAATTTGTGTCACTGTACTTCATACTATTAGGCCTAGACACATACCTGAGTTTCGTAGGAATATACTTTACAGTTATCCTAGCAGGTCTAGCTATGTTTGCTCCCACTCCTGGAGGGTCAGGAGCCTTTGAAGCAGCCTTCACAGGTTTACTACTATTTTTCTACCCAAGCATGGATCCCAGCGTAGCCGTAGCTGGATCGATACTATTCAGAATGACAACCTATTGGCCAGGTATACTGGTTGGTTACATTTCCATAATAGACTTAAGAAGGAACAGAGACTTCAATATCGACAAAGAGGTTGAAGACATTGAAAATTCAGGAAAAATATAGAAAAAGCACTCAAAACAATGAAGAAGAGATATAAAGGGGAATACATATTCAAGCTCTCAGGGGAAGAACCAGATCTTGCCAAGAGAGAATTAGAGTCTATAGTTTCAGGCTCTTGCAAAGCTATAGACGAGTTCAAAAAGATCATCATGACCACCGAGGAGTGTGAGCAGCCAAAACATCTGAGTATGACTCAGGAAGTGGCCAGGATAATCCATAGAGGGTTGAGAGAAGAAATCGGTGATCTGACTCTAGACGAAGGTCTGAAGGGTTCTTATGCCGTAAGGAAAGATTGTGTAGAGCCTGGTATAAAGTTAGAAAAAGACATGGAGTCCAAAATCGGAAATATTCTATCGAATAGAAACAATCACGTCGACCTAGACAACCCTGAAACTATCATAAAGGCATATATACTTGAAGATGAGATAATTCTGGGTCGCTTAGAGCAGGAGATAGATAGAGGAAAGTTCAACCAAAGGAAGAACCAGAACAGACCTTTTT
>CAYMJB010000060.1:0-3835 GCA_964391005.1 uncultured archaeon
GGATCCAAGGTTCCAAAGTGGCCGGTCTTCTTGACATCAAGTTCTTCCTTAATCCATGTTGAAACCTGATTGCTGGTCGGGCCGAAGGGCTTGTCAACAATAACTATACCTTCATCCAGTAGCTCTTCTGCAGACCTGTTTTCAGGCAATATTCCAAACTCCGGGTCTGTCTCAGCCTCTTCCCTGGTAAACCACTCAGCCATACCAAGTATTCAGGCTTTCAGTTTTTTAACTAGGTCTTACTGTACACCAAGCAGCTTCCTGAAAACGTATGTAAGAGGCATTATCAGGATGAAGTAGAATCCCAGCCAGTTCAAAGCATTGCCAACAAACGGAAGGTTTACAGGAAGAGGAACAAACTCCGCGTTTAGCTTCAGCCGGGCGTCCGAATCCTCACCTTGAAGGCTCTGGAAGCCTGCTACCTGCCATCTGACATCAAGCACCTCAATATCCTCCTTGATGCCAGCGGTGCTGTTACCTGACTCGACCAGTACACTTGATTCATTAGAAACCTTCAGCTCCTGTGTGTTACCGGCGTACTGCAGCTGGCCGGTAAAGGTTGAGTTATCTGTCTGATTCATGTCCACATTAGGTGCATATGTGTTTCCAAGCCATGGAAAGAACAATCCAACAAAAACTATAGTGGCAAGCATGGGCTTGATATTGAGCATCATAAACTTCTGGTTAAGCTGTAGGGTCTTCTTGAGATGCTTAGAGGCCTCATCATCTTTGTCATTTTCCCGTGCCTCCTTCATCTTGTCCTGGTACTTGTTTAACTTATCTTTAATCTCGTCAGCTCTTTCCACGTCCAGCAAGAACCAGTATATAACGGCAAACAAAGCTGCGAGCGCCGCCGAAAAGAATCCCAGAGACACATAAGGTCCAGCGGCCAATAAAGGCTGAAAAACACTGTCATAGAAAGAGAACAGAGGTGCCAGCAGCTGGAATACCATGAATCATCACTGTCTCGGAAGGTTTTTAAAACAAACCAGATGCTAGAGTCTTGGCCCAATATGAATCTATGAGATAAAGTCCTTCATGGCAGGGTGCAGCTCCTCCATATGCTTCTGTGCGAGCTGTTCATACAGCTTGTAGAGGATCATCACTGTCAACAGAATACCTGTACCGCCGCCCGCTGCCTGAGTCATGTTTGCAACAGCAGCAAGCAAACCTACGGCAAACCCTGAGAGAATGGTCAAGGCAGGGATGTAACGGTTGAGAACCTTCTTGATAACTCTCTTGTCTTTTCTAAACCCTGGAACCTTCATACCTGTGTTCTGTATCTGCTCGGCAACAGAGTCAGCGTCCTGACCGGACGTACGCATCCAGAATATTGAGAACAGGATTGAACCAAACGCGTAGACTGATGTGTAGAAAAGTATGTGGAATATTCCCATAGCATCTATAGATCCTGACTGAAGGAACGTAGATACGGTGTTAGTAGGTGCCTGCAGGAAGAATACCAGACCTGACTGTGCCTGTCCTTGTGAGAAACAACCGAGAATCGAACATCCTGTCGAGTCAGCTATCGACGATCCTATAATCTGGAAATTCGTAACCAGTGCCGCAATCAAGATAACAGGCATGTTTGATGTGTAAAGGAACTTTAGAGGCCATTTCTGCCCAAATCCTCGGACATTTCCAAACGTCAAGGGTATCTCAACCTTCATCGACTGCATGTACACTACGGCGGAGAACACAGCTACTGTAGATATGATGGGGAGTAAAGTAAAGATATCAAAGCTTGTCAGGAACTTGAACAAAGCTCCTACAGGGTTTCCCTGACCTGAAACAGAAGTGTATACTTGTCCTGTCTGGGTCAACGGAGATAGAACTGCTATAAATACGCTTTTAGAGACTCCTGCAGCAATAAATAGTCCTGTACCGGATCCAAAGCCCCATTTCTGGATAAGGTCGTCCATCATGATTATCAGCCATCCTCCAAGGATAATCTGCCCTGAAAGCAATGCAAGAAGACCTGGCTGGCCGGAAACGTTTCCAAACTGTCCTGAGGCAACCCATCCAAGAGCCTGTATTACAGTGAGTGAGTACGCAAGGACTTTCTGCGCTGCCTGAAACTTCTGCTTGCCTTCCTGATTGTTTGTATTCCAGTCCAGTAACTCAGAACCTACAAGCATCTGCAGTACAATAGACGATGTTACAATAGGGCCAATTCCAAGAGTAATAATCGAACCAATCTGTGCACCTAGAAGGGTCTGAAACGTTTCAAGCCTTGCAAGCGCCTGCTGCACAGACGCAGCATTTGCTCCGTAAACATTGATCGACCCAAGTAAGAAGTACAGTACAAGCACTACACCTGTCCATGCCAGCATCTCCTTTAACGACTGTTCTTTTTCAGGTTCCCTTACACTGGGAAGGTAGCTGGCAATCTGGACAAGTGAAACCATGTTTCTGTTTAGTCCTCTATAGTTACAGGTTCAACTCCGGCTTCTTCAATTTTTTCCTTGGCTGAGTCCGAGAAGCTTTCAGCCCTGATCTCTATTTCCCGTGTCAGCTTCCCTCCTCCAAGTATCTTGTCATAACCTGCCTCATCAGCATGGAAGACAAATCCATCTTCCTTCTCCTCAGCTACGCCTTGATCGATAAACTCTTGGATTCTCTGATCTATATCCCTGAGGTTGATGCCGTCCTGAGGTTCTTGACGGGAGCTAAATCCGTGCTCTCCCATCTCTTGAACTCCTTCATCGGTCATCTTTTTGGACTGTCCTTTCTTTCCTGAACCTGCGTTTCCACGTCCACCACGGTTTCCGGCACCTCTGTTCTTCTTTGAACTGCCGTAACCATGGCTTCCTGACTTGCTCTTCTTTGATCTTCTCTTAACCATCTCTAAACACCTTAAATCATCTTCTGGAGAAGGCCGTCCATGCTTGGACGTTCACCGAGAGCTCCTCCGTTAGCAAAGTTTTTCTTCGTTGTTTTGAAGCCTCCTGAAGGAGGTGTCATCGAAACCCTGTCACCGTGTTCCAGGCTTAACTCCTTTTGATCCTCAATCTCTTCGACGGTCTCGTCGGAGACCTCTCCATAGGCGATATAGTCCTTCGCCTTCTTCATCATACCTTTGAAGGATTCGCTGTCACCGTCGACAAACAGGACCTTGTTCTTCTTGTCAAGACCTAAGGAGTCAAGTGTTTCAGATATGTTTTCCGATGCGTCGACACTGCCTCTAACTTTTACAGCCGCGTACATTTGTTTAATCACCTGACTCCGGTCTCTTGAACTTGTTTAGCTTTTTGAGCGCTTCAAACGTGGCTTTGATTACGTTTTCACGTGTTCTAGTGCTGCCTCTCGTGGTTGCCCAGATATCTTCGATACCTGCCAGTTCACACATTTTCTGGATTCCGTCTCCAGCCGCAAGTCCTGTACCTTTTGGCGCAGGCTTAAGCTCAACTTCAACGGAACCAGACTTTCCTGTAACCTTGAACGGAATAGAAGTGTTTGTATCTCCCTGGTCCTCCCAAGAACCGTTTCCTCGCTGCACTTCAATCAAATTAAGCTTTGCATTCCTGCTTGCGTCTTCTATAGCGGCTCTTGTGTCCTCGGACTCTCCCATTCCTATGCCGATGACCTTGTTCTTATCACCTAGAATGGTCATTGCCTTGGAGTTATATCTTGCACCTGACTTGTGCATTCTGACCGTACGCTTTGATACGGTACGGGATTTTCCACCTCCTTTTCCTGGTGTTCCACCTATGAGAACCACTTCCTCATCTAAATCAACCAGCTGGTCAACCAGTTCTGGCTCCATAATCTTTCGGTCATCTCTAAGGGCTTCTACTATGTCTGTTATCTGATCCTTGGCAACTTTCCTGCCAAG
>CAYMJB010000061.1:0-3814 GCA_964391005.1 uncultured archaeon
TAGAATCAACGAAGATCAAGAGGATTACTCAAATTGGGAAATTGCAGAGCCGGAAGTGCTTGAGGTCAGGCCGCTCCGCTTTGCCAGAGCTCCAGAGAATGGGTCAATATATGGATTCCGAGATAAAATTGATCGGCAAGTACAGACTTTGAGGAAGAATTAGATTGTGTATAAATAATAGAAAGAAAAATTAGATAGAGGAATTTAACCTCTTAGCACTTTGACCATCCACATTCTGGGCATTTCTTGCAGCCTTCTTGTAGGACGAGCATGCCTCCGCAGTCTGGGCATTCTGGGTTGCCGCCGTCTTCTACGATTGCTTCTGCGTCTTCCCTGTTTGTGTCTTCTTCGATCGTCGGCTGTGAGGTTGTGTCCTCTTCGTGTGGTGTGTCGTCGTACTGGTCTACTGTCTGCTGGTCGCTTCTGCCACCTTTCTGGTGTCTCTTCATTGCTTCTGCGATTGCGTCTGGGATGCTGTGGATTTGCTGTCCTTGGTCCCATGAGATCTGTGGTGAGCGGATGTCGTCCAGCTGGTCGATCAGTTCGTCGGCTTCAGCACCTGATCTAAGTGCAAGGCTTGAGACACGTCCAAGTGCCTCTGTGAAGCTCTGGGTGTATCCACCCGACTTTCCAACTCTTGCAAAGACTTCGAAAGGACCGTTGTCCTCTGCATCGTTGATCGTGACAAACAGGTCGCCGTATGCTGTCTCAATCTCCTGTGTGGTTCCCGAGACAACGTTTGGACGCTCCTCTACTCCACTTGAATCACTCATCTCTGTGTGTGACTCTGACTCTACCTTAGACTCTGTCTCCGGTGTTGTGTCAGCCTCATGTTCGACGTCTGCTGATGCTTCCTTTGCAAGCTCTTTCTGGTTTTCTTCTTCTACCTGAAGGGCGGTCTGGGAAACAACTTCCTCAAACTCGTTTGATTCAAGCAGGTCCTTTGGACCTCCGAACTCGTCTACGATCTCGGAGAGCATGTCGACCTTGTCCATGTCTGTAAGCTCGTTGTCCTTGTTGGTCTGCATAACCTGTGTCTCACGGGTACCGTCCCTGTAGACTGTCATACCTTTGACTCCTTTGTCGTAGGCACGCATGTAGGCCTCTCTAACGTCATCTTTGGTTGCTTCGTTGGGGAAGTTGCAGGTCTTGGAGATGCCTGAGTGGTTGTGTGCCTGGAATGCTGCCTGAATGTCGATATGTTCTTCAGGTGTGATCTGGTCTGCTGTCGCAAAGATCTCCTTTACATCAGCCGGAAGAACCTCGTCTGGAATAGATTCTACGCCGTTCCATTCGTTGTTCTCCATCTTTTCCTGAGCTGCCGCCTTGACTTCTTCTACGTCGACGTCGTTGGCTTCCAGTGCCTTGATGAAGTAGTCGTCAAACTCCACAAGCATGTCTTCTCCCTGGATATCCTTGGCGACGTTCTTGAAGTAAGCTAGGGAGTAGATCGGTTCGCATCCTCCGGAAGTGTTTCCGATCATGGATGTTGTTCCGGTTGGTGCGATTGTGGTTGTGTTGTGGTTTCTCATCTTGAGGCCGTCCTCGTAGTTTTCTGGGTTCAGGCCTCCGGTGTATGCACGGAACCATTCAGGATGTTCTGTTGGGTTTGCCCACTTGGATTTCTCCCATTCATCGAACTCGCCACGGACGTCTGCCAGCCTGTTTGATTCCTCGATTGAGAATCTTGTGATTGCTCTCTGGATTTCCTTTGCGGCTGCAACTGATTCATCTGATCCGTAGCGGATTCCGAGCTGGATCAGCATCTGTGCGAATCCCATCAGACCTAGACCCGTCTTTCTGAGTGATGAGACCTTTTCCTCGATCTCTTCCAGTGGGAAGTCAGACATTGTAACTACGTTGTCAAGGAACCTTGCACCTGTCTTTGCAATTCTTTCAAACTCCTCCATGTCAAGTGCTTCCTGAAGGTACTCCTGCATTGCTGCCTCCAGCTCTGCCCGTTCGTCAAAGTCGTACCTGTCCTGGTTTTCCTGCTTCCATTCCGGGAAAGAGAATGCTGTGCCTTGGCCTTTGTCGTCTACAATCAGCGACAGGTTGATGTGACCCAGGTTACATGCCTCGTAGTTTTCGAGAGGCTGCTCTCCACACGGGTTTGTGGCCTCGATGGTGTGCTCTGGATGTTTTTCTGTGTCAAATGAGTGCATCTTGTTGGTTTCGTCGTACATGATAAGACCTGGCTCGCCGTTTCTCCATGCACCGTCGATAAGTGTTTCCCAGATAAATCTTGCTGGAAGAGTCATTTCTTCCCCAGGCTCAAGATGGATGTCGTATTCATCGATCTCGTCTCCAAAGCTTGAGGCGTGGTCTCTCCAAAAGTTGTCGTCCTTTCCCTGATCTGAGCCAGCGGCTTCAGGGTACCATTCCTCGTCTCTGTTGTAGAACTGTGCTGTCATCTGTGATACTTCAAATGGCTCACCAGTTCTTGGATTTGTCAAAGTGTATTCTTCGTTGTTCTTGACAGCTTCCATAAAGTCTTCCGTAATACCTACTGAGATGTTGAAGTTGGAGAGGTTACCTTCTTTCCTCTTGGAGACGATAAACCTTAGGACGTCAGGGTGGTCGATCTTCATGACACCCATCTGTGCTCCTCTTCTCTTGCCTCCCTGCTTGATGGTTCCACACATTGTGTCGAAAACCTGCTGGAAGGACATTGGTCCGGAGCTTACTCCTCCTGTGCTTGAGACGATGTCGCCTTTAGGCCTCATCAGGTGGAAAGGATATCCCATTCCTCCGCCTGACTGGAAAATCTTTGCAGCATCGTGAACAGTAGAGAAGATTGAATCCATGTCATCCTGTGGATGTACAACAAAACATGCTGAAAGCTGCTGCAGCTCTGCTCCTGCGTTCATCAAGGTCGGAGAGTTAGGCATGAACTTCTGATGGGTCATCAACTCGTAGAACTCCTTCCATGAGTCCTCGTAGTCGATATCATCGTACTTTTTGTCCGGCTGCGCAACGTTTTTTGCGACACGCTCAAACATCTCCTTAGGTGTCTCAGTGACCTCTCCATCCTCGTTTTTCAGTAGGTATCTGGATGGAAGAATTCTGTCATGAGCGTTTTCTGTGAGACGTTCCTCAACGGTGTCGCCTGTTGTGCGTTTTACTGGTAGTTTGAACTCTGCTTTCTGCTTGATTTCTTCTTTGGTAGTTGTCATGGTTGGTAATCACGTGAACTTATGATCGAACTGTTTGATTGAACGTTGGTATTATTTCTCAGCTTTGAGGTCTTCCACTTCTTCCTGGAATGACTCGACGTCCTCAAATGACTCGTATACCGAAGCAAATCTGACGTAAGCAACCTCGTTTCTCTTTTTCAGTCCTTCAAGCACCTTTTTCCCTATCTCCGTGGCGCTTATCTTCTTTTTTCCTCTGATCTCTTCCTTGACTTCCTCTACTATATCTTCAACTTCTTCTTCAGTGAGGTCTGTGTTTTTTGCGGCGTTCTTGATTCCTTCTCTAACCTTTTCTTCGTCAAATTCCTCGTTTTCACCGTCTCTTTTTTCGACGGTGATCTTGAGGCTTTCCGCTGTCTCATAGGTGGTGAATCTTCTGTCGCAGTTCTTGCATTCTCTTCGTCTGCGTATGCTTTCATCGGTGTCCCTTGTGTCAACTACCCTTGAACTATCATTTCCGCAGTAAATACACTTCATTGGATATTACTGAATCTGCTTCTAATCTTATATAATTCAAGGGTATACACATGTAGGGAGAATCCTTTCCCCCTCCCCCTACATATCGTGCTTCGGTAAGGCTGAATGGTGGCCTGTCCCTTTTATACTCTGCCATGTTAGAC
>CAYMJB010000062.1:0-3685 GCA_964391005.1 uncultured archaeon
GAACCTTACTTGATCGAATCATATAATCAACTTGAGTGCATACCCCAAGGTGCTTCGCAAACGTATGCCTTGTCTAATGACATAAGAGCAGTATCAGATAGTCGAGGCGAAGAATTTGAACCTATTGACAGCTTTGGAGGGAATCTGTATGGGAGAGATCACACAGTCTACGGTATAGTAATTAGCGATGAATCAGGAGCTGGAATGTTATCTGAAATAACCGACGGTGGCTTAGTCAAGAATCTTACGGTAAGAAACGCGTCAGTGGCGGTCGAAGAATGGAATGCCGGAATTTTGTCAGGTATAAATAGAGGTCAAATATCAGGAGTAAAGACATACGGGGTAATCGATGGGGGGAGTTCAGTTGGTGGAATTACAGGTAAAAACTACGGAAATATAAATAGGAGTCGGTCCGAATCATCTATTTCCGGTGATTATTATGTAGGAGGTATAGTGGGTGAAAACATGGAATCTGGGAATATAACCATAGCCTATTCAAGAAGCGCGATTAACTCAAGGAAAGTTGGTGGTGGAGGCTTTGCTGGGCGTAACGGAGGAATTATCTCATCATCATACTCGGTGTCCAACGTAAGCTCAGATAGCTGGAATAATTCTGGGGCATTTGTAGGGCAAAATTCCGGTAATCTAAGTAAAGTGTACTGGGCTGGAAAATCCATCCCAACATCATACTGGTACAAACAGCCAGTTCAGAATTATGATTATCTCAATGGTTCTAGGGTTCGAAAAGCACAGATGACAGGAGAGGCATGTGAGATGAGGTGGTTAAATTTCTCCGAGAACTGGGATGTAAACAACGATTCATTTCCATCGATACAGGATGTCACTGCCTACGAGAATGAATCAAGAAATTGTACATACGCCGATGAAAAAACTGGAGGTCTTCAGGTAGAGTCATTTATAACCTGGATAGCATTATTGATTTTCCTGTTCATAGATTACAAGCTTTTAGTTTATGTGGATAGCAGGTTATGACCTGGATTAATCTATTCTTACTGAGACCACATTCCTGTAGACTTCCTGACCGGCCTCTTCACCTACAAGCTCGTAACTCCTCTTAATCTCGGGATCGTATCTCTCCCTGAGCATCGACAAAATCTTCTTATTTATCCTCTCCGTGGAGAGATAGAAATCATAGCCATGTTCGTTTGCATCTATGTTTGAAAGAAAATCCTTTCTTGTCTCATTTGTGGCCTCTGCAGCCCTATCCGCAATCTGATTTGAAACAGGTTCAAGATCCTCGCTTCCCCTCAGCTGTATCTTAACCTTGTAGAAACCTCCCTGAAACTTTGAACAATCAGAACACTGATCCTCCTTAAAATCAACCTCAGTATCATACTCAGCCTTAATCTCACCTCTGAAAGCGTGTACCCGCACATGCATCTGATCCTGCTCCTCCCAGAACTGAAGCTCCATCTCAACATCCTCCTCAGAGAACTCGGCAAACTTGGCACCTAGCTGCTCCTGAATAGAATACTCCTCTACCCACTGGCCGGACTTACGCATCCTACCGCAGACACCACACACTGTTATCTCTACCTTAGGAGGGATATCAAGCAATTCGTTCTTCTTGGGATAGCAATCGGCGCAGAGCTTTTTCTCACCGCCATAAAGCTGTCCCGTCTCCTTCCCACACATAGGGCAAAACTTCGAAAACTCCATTACAAAACCGTAAATACCCTTTGAAGCTTTTATAAATCGAAGCTAAGCTTATCGCCCTCACGCAAATCCAGGTCATCAAACGACTCAAGCAAAAACTTTGAGTCTACGCAAGGCCTGTAAAGCCTCCAAGTCCTCGGATCAACACCCCAGGGCTCGGCCCTGTAAGAATCCACCACAACCCTGTCAGCGTCCAAGAAATAGAGATGCAAAGGCTGAGGCACAAGCATCATATCGATAGCAGGCTTTCTTTCACCGGAAAACACAAATAACATCTTACCCTCAGACCTCCTTGAAAGACCCCAAGACTTCTTTAACAGAGAATCTGCTACCTCGGCCTCAACCTTATCTCCATTAAACCGGACATCTACCTTCGTCATGATTACGAACAAAGCTCAACGACTATAACTTTATGCAGGCAAATACTTTATCCGTCAAAGACTGATCGGCAATCTATCTTGTAATCTTTGAGACCTGCCTCTTCTTGAGATAGTTAAGTGCTATAGTCAGAGCCACCATTACAGCAGAAACATACATGAAGAACGATGAGCTCTTACCCATAGCCGTGTACCCCAACAAGGGGATGATAAATACGTTGAGAGCCACCATAAACTTCAAAGACTTCCAAGAATCTACCATATTCTTGCTAGGGTTCAAACCTGCAAAGTAGAAGCTCACAGCACCAGTGTATAAGCTTATGACGTTCGCTAGAATCAGTCCAACAAACACTCTACCTCCATTAACCGCGTAAAACAGCAGTACAGAGACAGTACATAGAACATAGGAGATAAGCTTGAACGTATTAATCTTCTGACCGACAATATCATCCATGGAAACCGGCAGATATCCGTAGTCCCCAGGCGAATCATACGTAGTCAACCAGTTGAACACGTTAACCATCGATACGCCCAGTATCACACTAAACGACAGCAAAGCGTTTTCCAATAGGTATCCTGCGACAGGAATATAGTTGGCAGAAAACCAGTAAAGACCTATTAACGCACCTATACCAAAGAACATTTTAAGCACGCCTCCTGAGCTCCTGAAAAGGTCCAGGACAGACTTGTTGGTGATAAAGGATCCAGGAACATCGGAATAACCAAAACGGATAGTTCTTGAAAAGCTGTAATCTATCCTGTCCAGCATAAGAGGTACGACCTCACCCAGCATAAAAGCAATGAACATAAGACCCACGTACCAGATCAAGGCCGTATCAACAAACAAGACTCCCAATCCGATCGGTATAAGGTATAATGAGAAATAGAATATCAGATTTTTCACGAAAAAAGCAGTAATAGACGTCTTTCCAGACAGAGGTAGGGTTCTAGAACTGTATATCACAAAGGTTTTGTCAGATAAGACGTTCTTTGAGGCATCCCTCCCCATAAAAATTGATGAAGCAGCCGCCAAACCGGAAAAAAGCCCGAAAACAACGATTAAACTGCCTACCACAGCGCTTGAACTGTTCAAATAAGTTCTCATTAAACCTAATCCGCCAAATGCTATCAGAAAGTTCAGGACAGGTGTTCCCAGTATCTTAGACTTACCGAAAAGATCTGTATGAAGCCTCCACTCCTCAACCAGCATTGTATCTATCAGATTTCTCAAGTCCTTCATACGGTAATATTTCCGACCCGTGTATAAATCGTTGACGCCTAGGTCAATGCCAGATTTGAATAAATCAGAATGTTTAATGGAAGAGTATCAATGGAAATCGGACATTTTAACTTTGTACTGACCAAACTTTGTGGTAATGGAGTACGAAAGCGGAGTTTGTAATATTAACCAAGAAGAATCAAAGAAGAGATACCTGACAGGTGGACTCAGCCTCACTGCAGGACTTGTCTTTAGCTACGGCTACACCGTAATGTCTTTCCCCAGCTACTACCTCATATTTGGGCTGATAGCATACACCTCAGGTTTTGTAGGCTTACTGCAGGGCAGAAAAAACTTCTGCGTTAAACACGCAAGGCAGGGAACACAAAAAACCGGAGAAGAATCAGAAGAA
>CAYMJB010000063.1:0-3652 GCA_964391005.1 uncultured archaeon
TCAGGAACAGCCAACTCAAGCGATGTACACCTACTCAGCGAGGAACAGCTTAGAAATTAAATCAGCGTGTAGTCCCAAAAGAAGAAGAGCAAAATAATTATTCAGAGAACTCAGCCTATTCACATTGCCTAAGAATAATGTATTTCTGCCAAGTGATAAGTTTGTTTTAGTGGAAGGGATGAATCGGATAGTCATACAGATTTTACTTTCCCTCCTATTTTACTCCAGGCTCTGTCAATCTCTTCTTCAACTCCTCTCCAGGAAGTTCCATCATCTTCTTCCCAGGTTCCCACAGTTTGAACATCTATTTGTTCATCAGATGGCTTAAATACAGCTTTCTTCCCTTGTTGAGGGCTTGGAGCCACCAGTACATCATAGTAGTTTCCGTTATTTACTCTTTTTTGGCGATATTTAGTGCTTTCCATGTCTTGAGGTGAAAACACATCCGGTCTCTGACCCGTTTCCAACATTGTCTGATAAGGATGAGTATGGAACATTCTGTAATCAAACTCTGTGCTCTCTCTCAAGGTCTCTAATGCTTCTAATTGGTCTTCATCCGCTCTTACACTTATTTCGTCTCCAATTCCTGTTATCACATATGAAGCTACGAATGTATCATCAATATTGTCTTCTCCCTCATATCTTTCTCTGTCGCCGAAAATAAAGGCTCCTTGTATCTCTCTACCTTCTTCATCATAAGGAAATTCAGAGACTTCAGCCGCAATTTCCTCAGGAAGATACAAAGTTGATTCAGTCATATTATGTTACTATTTGATAACAAATTTAAATCTTGCGGTTTCTCCGTATACGTTACATAATCTGAAAAAATGACGATTCAGTACATATCGTAATAGACTTCATCAGTTTTAGTGAAGCCAGGTTTTCTGGCCAGACTTTCGCAGGCTCAACTCTTTCTTTGAATATTTCATCAAAGTGAGAACATGAGTATTAGGATATTTTGGTGGTATGCTATTGTTTTATGATATGTGTGCCGGTGTATTTGCAGTTTGGGCCTTTGGTATGCTTGTTTTCAAGTTCTAGGGCCTCTTGATTTGAGTCAATGTTAGCGGCGATAATCCGGCCGCAGCTCTGACAAAATACATTAAAATTTCCTTCCTCCTGGTCAATCTCATCACCAATAATATCTCAAAACCTCATTCTATACTTCGTTATTAGTTTTTTGTATCTTGTTTATAGCGGTATTTCTTTTCCAAAAGTTCTAGATCTATTGTTGGAAGGCTACGCTTATTTCTATATAAGATATCCTAGACTGCAGTTACGATAATACAGAATCACAATCTTAAGCCCCGGCCGGGATTTGAACCCGGGATCTGTCCCTTACGAGGGGACCGCTCTAGCCAGGCTGAGCCACCGAGGCAGTCCAAACCAAGCGCTGTCAAGACTACAAAGTATTGGAATTTATCTTGAGATATTGTTAAAACAAAGTCGATCCTCTAGCCTCGTCAAACCACGATTCTTCAATAACTCGGAACTCGGCAGTTTCCGAAAACCTATATATCTGAAAGGCGATAAGACTAGCTTGATAGCCACAGTTTCCGGATTATCCTTCGCTTGGAAAGGAGATAGAATCGATGGTTAACAGTATCAGAAAGCTTAAGCCAAGTCTGACGGTTATAGTTTTATCAGCCGTTCTGATATCAATCCTAGGCACAGCATCTGCGACGCGGATCAACTGGCAATACGACGACTTAAGTGAAGACTACATTCCTCCTGGAGCTGATGACGCCAATATAACACAGTTTGAGATAATCGACGGAAATGATCGGCCGATTCTAAACACCACATTCCCAGGCGACGATCTTCATAAGTTCCGCATTAATACTACGATGTTCCTTAACCAATCTTCAGACTCTGCTCAAGGGTTAAACGGATACAACAAAGGTGAAGATATTCTTAGAGTTGACTTGGTTCATATAGAAGGTTCCAAAAGCTTGTTGAACGGCAGTGTGGTTGGTAATTTTTCATCAGATCTTTCGTTTGCTGACGGAGGCTACTCCTCAGACGGCCTATTTAATGGTGACCAAGCGGCAGGAGGTAACTCAGAAGCTATTTTAGTCTCCAACACTTCAGAAAGCGATGTACTCAGGCCCAGAGATTTTGTTGCGGCTGAAGGTACTATGAACCTCTCAAACTTCTCAGACAGCGTACAGTTTTCCGACAACGACAGTAGTGGCTCATATGAAGCCTCTGAAGCCCTTATAAGAAACTCAAATATGAATGGGTTCCTGAACAGCTCTGACACCGTAATTAGGGCTGGAAACGCTGGTTTGGAAGATTTTGACAGAGAGGATACCGGGAGAGTAAGGTTTCTGGACAATGACTTGGATGGTAGTTACACGCAGGGAAATGCTATAGTACGATACTCGGATAGCGACGATTTTCTGGAGAGCGATGATGAGATAGTCGTAAATGGAACAGCTAACCTGAGCAGCGCATCAACAACATACCTGTCTTACATTAACACGACTCAGGGAGGATTTCAAAACAACGGAGAGCCTGTGTACCTTCAGTCGGCAAAGCTCAACCCACTTAAGATTGTCAACGAGAGCGATGTTAGAATAGGAAGTGTGAATATTTCCCCTAATACAGGACTGGAAACAGTGAATAATAGCACTGTGTGGAACTCCTCTCTCGGCTATGGAAAAAACCTGTATAATGATACAAGTGAAAATACAGGTTACTCTGATAATGGGACCTTCAGGGTTCTAGAGTACGGAAGCTCGGATGGTACTTGGAATCCGTCTTCAGGCGATCAGGAGGTTCTGATCTACGATCCATCCAACGACTACAGCGGAGGAGTCTCCGGCACTGACTCCGGCATTCCGGATATATACATCTACGACTCAAATCCTTCAAACAACAATATTCCCAACAGTATGGAGTTTGGAGAAAGATTTAATCAGACACAGGCAGATAATGTTGAATCACCTGACAACAGCTATATTCCGGATGTGAACCTGAACTTTGATGGTTCAGACAGCTTCTACAATTACTCAAAGGATAACGTTACTTTGAATGTCTCTAAAGGAGGTAACAGCAGACCTGTCATAATAGGGCCTGAAGCAAATGCAGGTCAGTTAGGTTTTGAAGGATCACTACACGACGGAGGTTATATCAGGTTCTGGAATGCTTCAGCTAACTCTAGAACCAGTTTAGACGGATTCTACGCAGACATGAATGAAAGCGGCATAGTTGATAGAGGGGACGTAAGGATAGGTGAATGGAGGAGGAACCTTCCTCCGGGTCGGGTACAAAATGGTGATGTTGATATTGGGATAAATCTTACCCGTTTCAAAAAGTCCGATGACATCAAGGTTATCAACGAACAGGATGACGGTGAATACAATCCTGGGAGTGGAAACGACATCGGCAAGCCCGAGGGAGGAAGGGAGGCGATCGTAGTCAGCTCTGACTTAAGTCTTGACTCAGGTGATGTCTTTGTTCGTTCCGGTAGTGTACCGCAGAAAGGGTTTGATGATGAAACCCGTTTTACAGGTTACGACATAAGTAATCCTGAGTTTGAAAGCTTTAGCGCTATCGTTGAGAATACAGGCTCAGATATTTCAATCTTGGAAAATGAAGATACGATACTAAAGTCTGGAAAAGCCTTTATGAAGAATCTCTCAGACGA
>CAYMJB010000064.1:0-3629 GCA_964391005.1 uncultured archaeon
CCACTTGCCTGAACTAGAGTTTGAGTTGGATCGTCTCATAATCAGATATTTGCCTCGATTCCTGATAATACCTAGAGCAACCTCGCCTTTGTATTCCATCTCAGAACTTGACCTCGTGTAGTATGTACAATAATCCAGCTTTCATATCAATCTTTGATCGGCTAAGAAGCTTTGTATTAATTTCTTCAGCCTGAAGTTCTTACACGGTTCTATAGGAGCTGATACTTGCCTATACTCTAACTTCTAGCCATGTGCACCAGACTCAGAATCACTGTTGAATTTAATTTATAAAGATATGATGAACTTGTTATACATACTTGATGGACTGGTTTAACGGGTTGACACGATACCTAGTCCGTTTCAGAGCCTGGGTGGTAAAAATGACTGAAGAAGATGTTTCTGACAAGCTTGACAAGGAAGAAGACAAGGAAAAAGATAAGGAGAACAGGGAGGCTAGTGACAAGAATGATAGTAAGAAGCAGAAGGTGCAGTTCCCACAGTACTTCCAGCAGAAAAAACAGAGGGGAAGAGGATCAAACCCTGATGGAACAAACCTGGCAACACCGGTATTGAGAGGTGTTGTCGTCTGTGAGTATGATGGAGACCGGATCTGGGTTGAGGCATCCGGAAACATGAAAGGCCGTTACGGAGTTGAGATACCTGAATCCTACACACCTGAGGACTTCCAGCCAGGTACAGAAGTAGCACTTGATCCTAACAGCTTCAAGGTAACCGATATAGTTGAAAGAGGTAAAGACGCCGAATTTGATGCAGTTGAAACAGATGTAACCTTCCAAGATATAGGAGGTCTTGACCACGTTATCAAAAGCCTTTCATCAAACGTAGGTGCACAGCTTAACTCTGATAAAAAATCAAAGATAGAGGAATGGGGCATGGACATGGACAAGTCCACCCTGCTTGTGGGAAGACCTGGTACAGGTAAGACACACTTGGTAAAGGCATTAAGCAATGAGTACGATGCCGAAATGTTCATGATAAACGGACCTCAGCTTGTAGAGAAGTTTATAGGCGAGGGCGCCAAGAAAGTTAAAAGGCTGTACGAGCAGGCCAGAGCCTCGGAAAAACCTTCAATAATCTTCATAGACGAGATAGATGCGATAGCAAAGAAGAGATTAGACGACAGGAGGCACGGCGGAGAAGAGGTAGAGAGGACTATGAGCCAGCTGCTCTCCGAGCTTGACGGCCTTGACACAGAGGAAGAGGGAAACGTTATATCAATCTTTGCCTCAAACACACCTGACATAATGGATCCAGCGCTTCTAAACAGGTGCTCTGCCATAGAGGTTCCTGTACCTGATGAGGAAGCCAAAGAAGAAATTCTCAAGGTTCACACACGGAAGATCGACCTTGAGGACTCAGTTAACCTTCAGGCCATCGTAGAAGAGATGAATGAAGGCTTCACAGGAAGAGATATCAAGCAGATTGTAAGACAGGCATCGATAAACGCACTGGACCGATCCGACCAGTACTCAGATGCAAAGGTAGACATGACAGACTTCACAGAAGCAATCAAAGACCTAGAGGAAGGAAACGTCGGTGTAGAGAAGGACTTCCTTGGAAACCGTGAGGGAACGCCTGACGAAATGTTTGCCTAAGACAGCCAAAGATAAAACCTATTTCTTATTTTCTATCTATGACAGATCTTGAGAAAGAGTTTAAGCTGGACAACCAGAAGCTTGCGGAACTATTGAAAGACATAGCAGAGGCACTGGAGAACGACACACATCTAAACTTGGACTTTGAAGATAGGAAACTTTCACAGCCACTTGGCTCGGAGAACCACATGAGGATATACCAGGATGAATCTGGGACTGAGATAGGGTTTCACCTCTCCAAACAGGGAGAATAGATTGGTCTCAAGCCTGAGATTCTTGCTTCTCAGAACACCATTCAGGAGAGATTTCGGGCAAGTCCTTTGAGATGTAATCAATCATTTTTTCGATTATCCTCTCCTTCTCAGATGTGCTCGAGCTAAGCAGAAAATCCTGTGACAGCTTGTAGGCATATCCATTTATGCCATTAAGGGCCTTAACCCTGTAATTTGATTTTACGGGTACCTCACCTTCAAGCAGGTAGAATTTTTGCAGGAGATAACTGAAGAAATTATTCAACAGGTATCTTTTCTGAGCTACATCATCGGTGTCAAAATCCTGTTTTCTGTCCCAGATGCTGTACGCTATCTCATGTTTATCGTCCTCTGATAGGTCAAGTCTATCCTGCTTAACTTCCTCAGCCTTCTCTTGAAGCATATCAAAAAGGTTGTCCGGATCATACCTGACATCAGCGTTGGTATACCAGTGGTAATTCTTCCACCAATTATCACTCTCCAAACGTTCTTCGGCTTTCTCAAGCGGACTGTAGAAATATTCAACAACTATGCTCTGTATCTCTTCAGTCTCTCTCCAGAAATGGTCGTCTTTCACAATTACAAATATGTCCAGGTCATTGTGTTCTGAGCTAGGTTCTCTTGCATAGCTTCCTACAACCGCTGCCGCCCGCACATTCTCAGAGTCACTAAGTTCTTCTATACGGTTCTCCACAAAATTCTCAGGTATTTCAGCCATTTAGTTTTTCCTCTAGCATCCGTTGAACTTTTTCAGGATTAAACTTGCCCTCAGTTCTCTGCATTACCTGTCCTACAAGATAGTTTAGAGCAGAACCTTTACCACTGGCAAAGTCCTCTACCGCATCCTGATTCCTATCCAAAACTATCTCAATCTCTTCTTCCAAATCATAGTCTGCTTCATCAGGTAGGCTACCTTCTTCGGAGAAATGTTCGACCATGTTCTGTATATGTGTCTGATTCTTGGCTCTGTTAAGAACCTCTACTGCCATATCCTCGTCTATGTTTATGTCATTCCTGTGCATTGCCCTGATCAAATCCAGTACCTGGCTTGATCGAAAAGATTCAACCAGATTCATGAACATGGCACCGTAGCCATTATCGACGATAAACTTAGCACCCCCCATTTCCAAGCCTTGATTCTGAATCTCATCATAGTCATCTTTATTGGAGACTGCTACATCCCTGATCTCCAACTCAAAATCTGCTCTATCTAAGGCTTCTCTAAAGTCATTGGAGTGAATCAGCAATCCCCTGTCTCTTTCTCCATTTGTATGTGAAACTACTCTGTTATCAAATATCCTCTCATCAACCAAGTGACGTAGGTCGGTTGAGAAAGGATGTACTGTGCCTGACTCAAACCCTGTTATTCTCTTTGATTCCTCCGGCGAAACCATCCGGTACTCTGAGCCGAGCTTGCTCTCAGAAAGCTCTCTATCGCCGGGCAGAAGAACATGAATTTTTTCTCCTTCTGACTCCACTATCAGACTCTTAACTATGTGATTTGGCTCCAGTCCTCTCTCCTCTGCAGCTTCTTTACAGCCTTCAGTCGGATTGTCCTGCTCTACAGTATCAAAGGTAATACCGAGATCCGCAAGTCTTTGATCAGCTTTCATTTCTTTTACCACCTACATAGATCGTTTATGGCCTCTGTTCCTGTTTGTCTTTTAATCTATATGTTCTAGTATTTTTTTTCTGGCGGTTTTGGGGTCGGCTTTTCCGTTGGAGCGCTGCATTACCTGGCCTACTATGAAGTTTAGAGCTT
>CAYMJB010000065.1:0-3548 GCA_964391005.1 uncultured archaeon
TAGTAGTATCTAGATCATCGTTTATCCTTGTAAGATTGTATAAAAACTCATCACCAACTTTCTTCACCAGGGCGTCAATCTCGTCTAATGCAATAATCACAACACCCTCCATATCCTGGAGAGCCTCAAAGAAACGGTTGTATATCTCCTCGGTGGCAAGCCCTGTGCTGGGAACGTCCTCTCCAAGCTGTTCTGCAAGCTTTGCAAGCAGACGGTACTCTGTGTCAGCCACTTTCTTCATCTTACAGTTAATGTAAAGTATGTTCAGATCGACGTCTTCGTTTTCTGCTACAGTCTTAAGCTCCTCAGTGACGTGGCGAACAATTAGACTCTTACCTGTACCAACCGATCCGTACAAAAACACGTTGCTCGGATCATTGCCTTTCAAAGACGGAGCAAGGATAGACGCCAAGTTGTTTATCTGCTGGTCTCTGTGAAGTATTTCATCCGGCTTCCACTGAGACGTAAGTGCATCCTTGTTCTTGAATGCAGATTCCTGCTCAAGGTAACTGGAGAACATCGACTTCAGGTCTCCTTGACTCAAGTGAGATCACCAGAACCATGGCTAAGATAAGATAGATCTGAGTGTTTTGTCATCGATAAGTTTCTAGTCGAGACTAAGGTTTATAATCCTTTTTCGAGTGGAGATTTCAGGCCTCAACCCCCACCCCCTGATTTCATGTGGAACTGCTAAGAGTTCAAAGTATTCCAGATATAACAGTGTTATATTAGTATAACAGTGTAATAATAATATAACGTCGTTATAACGAGTAATCTTGTCTCACAAACTCTACTCCACCCGAAACCAAGGGGTGGGTGTCGTCCTACTTATAAACAATAGCTCGAAAGCACCTGAGACCTCACAAAAAAATAGAATCAGACTACAAAATTCACCCACAAAACAAATTTCCCAAAAACTGCGATTACTTACAAAAATAAAGTCCTAGAATAAACTATCTAGCTCTAGGGCAGGTTCAAAATACGTTAAAATATTTTTGCGGAGCTAAAACGGCTTTTCTACAGAATTAAAATTCTAAAACCAATTATATACGGATTTTACCTGAAGAAAATGACTGCTAACCCCCTGATTTCATATGGAAACGGCTATTTTCAAGTCTTCAGAGCCTAACACATCCTGCCTGATTATCCTAACATATTTTACAAAAATCTTGTCAATATATAGCAAGTAGTGAGTCACTCGGAAACCAAGTACAAGCTCAAGGCCCCTGATGAAAAGGACAGTCATAGAATGTTTGCAAATCTGGCTGCCGCAGTCATCCTAGGCTTTGGAAGACTTGCACATGGACTATTCAAGTTTATCTTCTCACTACTAAGATCGCTGGCCTGAGCTAAGAATAAATTTTTGAATACATGTCACATAGATTATATTTCTATACGTTGGAAATTTTCTTATCGTTTCTGTGTACAAGTACATGTGGGTGGTTAATGGTGGCTAAGACTATATCTGTGGCAGACGATGTCTTCGAGTGGTTGAAGATAGAGAAAGGTAATGGGAGCTACTTGAGGAAAAAGGAGTAGACAGGGAATTGGAGTCCAGGGAAGAATCGAAGGAGCGAGCAGAAGAAGTGATGGAAGATGATCAGCATACTCTGTGACACGGACATCCTCTCCGTCTTCGCCAAGATAGAAAGGCTTGATCTGCTTGGAGAGGCGTTTCCGAACGCCGACCTTCAGATAGTCGAGGAAGTATACGGCGAACTTGAACACGCCAGAGAGAACGGATACAGTTTTCCCGAAAAGATATTCCAGGCGACTGACACAGTGACACTGGAACAGGAAGAACTCGAAGAATACAGGGAGAAGAATGACAGGCCAGACATGGGAAGACCTTGTCAGGGATCTGATGGAGCAGGTTGGCTGGGTGTAGATCGGAAAGATTCTTAAGTTTCGTCACGACATGTATGTACATGTCAAAGGTTTCCGTTCGAGTGCCTGATAATCTGAAGAAATCTATGGAGGAGCGAAGCGAGATGAACTGGAGTGAAGTAGCCAGGAAAGCATTCGAGAAGGAACTAAAGAAGCTGGAGCTGGCTGATTCAATAGCTTCTAAGAGCGAACTAACAGCTGAAGACGTTGAGGAGATAGGGGAGAAGGTAAAGAAAGGTATAGCTGAGAAGCACGACGTGAATCAGTAGATGAAGCTTTTAGTGGACACTAACATCTTTATCTCTGCAATGATTAGCGATAGCAGGACAAGAGAAATACTGATGGACTCCGGACACACTTTCTATGCACCAGAATATTCGAAGACAGAGATACTGGAGTACGATGAACTTATTATGGACAAATCAGGTATGAACCAAGAAGAGTTCAGAGTTTTACTCGACCTCATAATGGAGAACATAGAGATTATACCGAAAGAAGAATACGAAGAGGAGCTTGAACACGCCAGAGATGAACTAGAGGACAGTAAGGACGCACCTTTCCTCGCAGCAGCAATAACCAAGAACTGTAAAATCTGGAGCGACGACAGACACCTCCAGGATCAGAAAAAAGCAGAAGCACTGACCACAGAACAACTAATCCGCAGATGAGACTCCACCGACAACCAAGCAAACTTGAAGATTCACACAAAAACTAGCAACTACATGGACCTGGCGATATACCACACATGGCTTAAGGAAAAAGGAGGAGCGGAAAAAGTAGTGCTTGAGTCAGCCAGTAGGTCTAGCCACGATGTAACAGTATACACACAGTTCTACGATGAAGATGAAACGTTCGAAGAGTTCAAAGATCTCGACGTACAGATCCTCGGATCCAACACGGCGCCGAGAAACTTCATCGATCAGGGCTTCAGGTTTGGCCTAGGATCACTGCTCAAGAAGATACCTCTACACGAGCACGACGCGTTTCTCGTCTCTGAAGCCGGCATCGGCTCCCTGATAGCGCTCAGGAATAGCTCTATACCAACTCTATGTTACTGTCACACACCCCTGCGAGCTGCTCTACCCGAATTCAAGGATCGGTATCTCTCAGAACAACCTCTACCGCTGAAACCTGTATACTGGACAGGTATCAAGGTATATGACCAGCTTGAGAAGAGAGCCTGGAAGAAGTTTGATCGCATCCTCGTGAACAGCGACACCACGAAGAGAAGAATACTGGAGAAAGGTATCGCGCACGAGGAAAAACTATCGATAATCAATCCCGGAGCAGATGTAGAGGAAAACCAAGAAGGAGAGTTCGAGAAATACTTCCTCTACCCGTCAAGGTTCAGAAGATACAAGAGACAGGACCTCGCAATCAAAGCCTTCAGGGAGGCAGAGCTCGAAGAGTTCAAATTAGTATTGGCAGGATCCAATCAGGAGCCGGAGTTCGTAGAGGAACTCAGGGAGATGATAGATGAAGAAGACAATATCGAAATAAAGACAGATCTGCCTGGCGACGAGTGGAAGGAGCTCTACAGGAACTGCTACTCAGTAATTTTCCTGGCGGAGAAAGAGGACTGGGGTATAATACCGATAGAAGCCGCAAGCCACGGGAAACCTACAATCGCAGTAAACGAGGGCGGACCGAAGGAATCAGTG
>CAYMJB010000066.1:0-3518 GCA_964391005.1 uncultured archaeon
AATCAGCTGTCATATCCTCCGAAAACTACTATCCGGAGCCCGAGGTAGATACCGCAGTTCTAAAGTTGTATCCGGGTAGAGAAAGATACGATATAGATCATGAAGAAGAGTTTATGCAGTTTGCAAAGGCACTGTTTACACATAGAAGAAAGAAACTGAGAAACGCATTAGTTGATGCCAGAAACATGATCGGCGACGATAAAGACAGTTTGAAACAGATTAGAGATAGTCTTCCTCATTCCGAAGAGAAAGTGTTTCACCTTGATGTGAAGAAGATGCACGAGGCATTTCTGGAATACGAGGACAGGTCTGAGAGAGCACAGGATTAAAATACAGCCCCTGAAAACTATTTGTATATGAAAAAGTCTGCTGCCCTCTGCTTGTCCTTTGCCATGATTCTTTCAGGAGCTTCCGCATCGGTTATACCAAAGAACATGACTCTGAACCTCAACATAAACATCGAAGGGATATTTGGCGGAGAAAACAAGACTCAGGATCAAACTGAGGAAAACAACACCTATGGAGAGCGTGTTGGAGGCCAGTCTGTATACACGGAGAAACAGAACAACAACCCTGAGAGGCAGAGAAACACCGATGATATGAAGATAACTGACGAGAGCACAGCAACCAGAGATCCTTTACTGGACTTGATATCAAGCATCTTTGGCAACTGATATCTGGCGATTATTTTTATTCTTATCTGTTTGAAGACGATTATGCCGAAATGGATATTTGTGACAGGTGGTGTTCTTTCAGGCCTGGGCAAGGGACTGGTTTCCGCAAGCGTGTCAAAACTGCTTCAGCTCTACGATAAAGATATCATGCCTCAGAAATGTGATGGCTACCTCAACGTTGATCCTGGGACAATGAATCCTCAGGAGCATGGTGAAGTTTTTGTGCTTGAGGACGGTACCGAGGTTGACATGGATTTTGGACACTACAAGAGGTTTCTGGACGTTAACTCAAAGGGTGAATGGAACCTGACCTCAGGAAAGGTCTTCAAACATGTCATTGAAAAGGAGAGGAAGGGAGAGTATCTTGGAAAGACTGTTCAGATGGTTCCACATGTGACAGATCAGATCAAGGAGACCTGGAGAGAAAACCTCAAGGAAAGCGGCGCTGATATCATCGTGGTTGAGATAGGTGGCACGGTCGGTGACATGGAAAACCAGTTTTACCTTGAGGCAGCCAGGCAGATCAGAAGCAACCTTCCTAAAGAAGACACCTACCTTATTCACACTACTCTCGTACCTTATCTTGAGACAACCGGGGAGCAGAAGACTAAGCCTACACAGCACTCTGTCAGGGATCTCAGAGAACTTGGATTAGAACCCGACATGATTGTAGGCAGGAGCGAGGAAAGTCTCGAAGACGAGGTAAAGGAGAAGATATCCTTATTCTGCGATGTACCTACCGAAAATGTTGTTTCTGATCCAAACCTTGAGACGGTTTACGAGTTACCTCTTGTATTTGAAGAGCAAGATGTCGGCGAGATTATATCCGAAAAGCTGAACATAGGCGATAGGAAAAGAAACTTAAGAGAGTGGCAGAACAGGATAGAAAACCTTCAGAAGGAAAGCATATCTAGGATTGCATTATGTGGAAAGTATACGGAGATGGATGACTCCTACGCTTCGGTTGAAGAGGCTCTCAGACACTCTGCCGCAGAGATTGGTGGTTCCGTTGAGGTAGAGCAGGTTGACACTGAAGAGTTCGACAAAGAGTCTCTACAAGGATTTGACGGCGTAATAGTTCCAGGAGGCTTTGGATCGAGAGGCGTGCAGGGAAAGATAGAGGCTATAAGGCACTGTAGGAAGGAAGATATTCCGTTACTGGGTATCTGTTATGGAATGCAGCTGATGGTTGTTGAGTTTGCTAGAGACGTACTAGGCATGGATGCAGGGTCCGAGGAACTGGAAGATGATTTTGAACACCTTGTCATCAAACAGATGCAGAACCAGAAGCAGGTCGAAAAAATGGGAGGTACGATGCGGCTTGGCTCCTACACCGCCGAATTGCAGGGCAAAGTAAGTGAGATATACGGCGCTGAAGAGGCGGTAGAGCGTCATAGACACAGGTTTGAGCTGAATCCGGAGTACGAGGATAAGCTGGAAGCTGAAGGCTTGGAGGTTTCCGGTAGAAACCCTGAAACCGGTCTGGCTGAGTTTGTTGAGATAGGTAGAAAAACCTTTTTCATAGGTACTCAGGCACATCCTGAGTTCAACTCCAGTCTTGAAAACCCAAATCCTCTGTACCACGAGTTTCTGAAGTCGACTCTATGACTGTTTATCAGCCACGTGAGGACTCAAGGCTTCTCGCCAAAAAAATCTTGGAGATGGATTTAGACGGAGAAAAATGTCTTGACATGGGTACTGGTACAGGCATCATCGCCGAGAAAATGGTGAAATCAGGAGCCGAAAAAGTCCTAGCCGTAGATGTAAACCCTGAAGCAGTAGAAGAAGCCTCTAAAAAGCTGGAGGAGCAGGACGAGGTTGAAGTTAAGTCCTCTGACCTGTTCGAGAATGTTGAAGGTGAATTTGATCTAATTGCGTTTAATCCTCCTTATCTGCCTGGTGATGATCTTGATGAAGACTTGGAGGGTAGAGAGATATGGAGAGGCGGAGATTCCGGCGAAGAGTTCACAGAGGAGTTTCTTGAAACTGCAGAAGATTATCTAGCTGAAAATGGCCTGATACTGTTTGTTGTGAGTTCGCTGTCTGACTTTGATACTCATCAGTATGAGATAGTAGATACTAAACAGCTCTGGTTTGAGGATATATACCTGCTAAAGGCGGGTAATTTTTAATCAACTCAGTGTTGAACTATAAACATGAATTTCAAAGGAAGAAAATCAGCGATAGTTCTTGGTGTCTTCATCCTTTTGGCGACCACAGTATCTGGAGCTCTCAGCATAGAGACCTTTGACCAGGATCTGGATATCAACACTGTTTCGCCGGACTCAAAGATTGCTCAGGTAGTAAAGGTAACTGACGCCCAGAATCAAGAGGTAAATCAATCTGTGCTCTTGAACGCGTCTGGAAATGAGTTTCAGTTCCGTTACGGCGACAACTATACAGATATGAAGTATCTCAAGGGCGGTTATTACTATGCTCTTTTTGAATCGGGGAGTTCAGTGAGCGACATAGAGTACAGGGTTATAGACCAGTCCCCTGGCGGAGGAGTTACAGAGGCACAAGAATCTCTGATTCAAGGCCAATTAGACGTCAATATTCAATCAAACTACACAGGACGATACGAGGCAGGTGAAGATATACAACTTAACGTTACCGTTGAGAACACAGGCAGCTACTTTGCGGTAGACGTCGACGACTCAGGTGATGTTACTGAGGGCGACATACTTATTGTTGATAACGGTGGTTCAGGAACATTTTCAAAAACCAGTGACCCGGTCCTGGCTGGACAGCCACCGCCAGACGGAGCCTCTTTGCTAAACACCAATCCGTGGAAGGAATCCGATGGAGGACCCCACTCCGTGGCGATGTATGACTCAAGTTCGT
>CAYMJB010000067.1:0-3503 GCA_964391005.1 uncultured archaeon
TATCTTACCGGGGTGCTGGTTGAGGAGATGCTGGAACAGGATTTCCCGGTGTTAGTTGTGGACCCACACGGAGAGTTTTCATCCCTTGAAGACCCTAATCCAGATAATGAAGATGGGTCAAGGTCGTACGAGATCAAGGAGTATTCTCCAAACACTGATATTAACAAGTCCGCTCTTCCTCTTGAGTTTTCTTCTGTAAACCTTGATAAGAAGCAGATTCAGACCTTGATTACTGATTCTTTGACTAATTCCCAGATGGGGGTGCTGTACAATGCATTAAAGGGTTTGAAAGAGAAAGACGAGGACTATTCGCTGACTGATGTTGAGGATGCTGTTGAGAAGGAGGAGTCAAGTGCCAAGTGGAACCTGCTTAACTATCTGGAGCAGCTTGAGGACTCAGGCCTGTTCTCGGAGAATCCGGTTGATCCTAGGGATTTAGTTGAGGAAGGAAGGGCGTCAGTAATCAACCTCAAGGCTGTGGAGCCTGACAGCGCTGAGATGGCCGTATACTTGCTTGCCAAGAACCTCTTTGACCTGAGGAAGAGGGATGAGATACCTCCGTTTATCATGGTGTTTGAGGAGGCGCACAATTTTATTCCGGAGAAAGGGTTTGGACAGGCTATTTCAAATCCGATTATGCGCAAGATTGCATCGGAGGGAAGAAAGTTTGGTGTTGGTATAGGCGTGATATCACAGCGTCCTGCCAGAATAGACAAAAACGTTCTGAGCCAGTGTAACACACAGTTTATACTGAAGGTTACAAATCCAAATGATCTTAACGCTATTTCAAAGTCGTTTGAAGGCGTGAGCTCTGAGGTAGAGGGAATGATTAAGTCGCTTCCACCAGGAGTATGTTTTGTTTTGGGTAACCAGTATCCTGTTATGACCGACGTTCGTCAGAGGAAGTCCCGGCATGGAGGAGAGACTCAGACAGTTGATGAATACGAGAAGAAGACTAAGATAAAGGTTTTTGAGCCTCAGGAAAGTATTTCCAGCGTCGAAAATGAGTATGGACAGAAGTTTGATGTAACGTACTACCCTCTATATCTTGTAGATAAGGATGACGAGAAGGTCTTGGTTGATGGTGCAGAGGGTGAGGTCAAGGCGAAGAAGCTAAAGCCAACTTCTAAGGAAAAGCAGGTCCTGTTCAAAATTGAGAACAATGTTTCTCGTGAGAACATTGTGGATGAACTTGACATAACTGTTCCGAAGCTCAAGAGCTTAATTTCCCAGTTACGCGATAAAGACCTGTTAGAGGAGGACGAGCTTGAGGCCTCTGATTCTGTTATTGACGTTGACAAATCTGAGAGACATGTATCCGCGTCTGATGTAATGGATTATCAGCTGACAGAAGAGGAAGTAGATGCTTCAGAGAAATCCCGGGTATCCAAGGTTTACTATCCGTACTATTCTACAGATGATGTTCTTTATGATCCTATCCTTGGAAATGAGATAAACTGACTGGTGTTTTAAGAATTTATAGGAGATATTATTCTTGTTACATGGGTTCGTGGTCTAGTTGGTTATGACGTCGCCCTTACAAGGCGAAGATCCCCAGTTCGAATCTGGGCGAACCCAATTAAATAGTCGATATCCTGTTAACCTGAGGACGCACCTCTGTTGTAACCACAAGGTATTAAACTGTTTGGTGTCCAATTTTGGATGTGAAAAACAAAATACTGCTTCATGAACCAACTGAACGTTATGGGACTTAAGCAGGTGCTGCTGCTTCGTGATGATGTTGGAATGTCCTGTGGAAAGAAGATCTCACAGGGTTCACATGCATGTCTTAAAGCATACAGAAAGCTGGAAGACGGAAAAGCGGAGGAGTGGCTAAATACTGGTGGGAAGAAGATTGCCCTCTCAGTAAGTGAAGAAGAGCTGATTAAAAGGTTTCAGAGAGCCAAAGACCAAGGACTGACTGCTGCAATGGTTAAGGATGCAGGTATGACGGAGATCAAACCCGGAACAAAAACCGCAGCTGCTATTGGACCGGATAAGGAGTCTGAAGTTGATAAAGTGACAGGAGATTTGAAGCTGATGAAATAAAAATAACAGGTACACATTGTTTAACGCAAAGTGGGACTATCAAATGAAAGACAGTATTGACCTTACGGAGATGGACTGGCAACACTACACTGACACACCGGGTATAAGAGGTGAGCTTAAGGAACAGGTTAAGGACTTTGTTGTCAAGGAGCTTGCATCCCATGAAACAGGAGAAGGAGACCACATGGTAGTCCAGCTGAGAAAACAGAATATGACTACTTTAGAGGCTATAGGGAAGCTTTCCAACATGTTGCATATTTCACGTGACAGAATAGGTTACGCAGGAAACAAGGACAAGAGAGCTGTTTCAGAACAGTACATATCAATTCAAGGCGTGAGTGAGGAAGACGTTAACCAGATATTTACAGATGAGTTTGATCTAGAGGTAATTGGAGAAGGAAATCACATAGGTCTTGGAAACCTTGATGCCAACCGCTTTGAGATAGCCATCAGGGACCTGGGACTTCCTATAGAAGATGTTAGAAACAGGACATTAGAGATAATCGACCAGCTAGATGGCAAGTTTCCTAACTACTTTGGAGACCAAAGGTTTGGATCAGCCAGGCCTATAACCCATCAAGTAGGCAGGCACATACTTAGAGGGGAGTTTGAGGAAGCTGTATGGACCTATATAGCTAAGCCTTATGACTCCGAATACAAGAGTATAAGAAAGACTAGAGAGAATCTATGGGAGTCACGGGATCCAGAGGACGCTGCTGAGAAGTTCCCAGAAAGCTACAGGTACGAGAAAACACTTCTTTATCACCTGAACAAAAACGAAGAGGATTATAAAGGGGCCCTGAAGAGGTTGCCTGAAGGCCTTCAAGAATTATTCATCCACGCATATCAGTCTTGGATATTTAATCGTGTGCTATCAGAGCTTCTTGACGATGAGTGGTTTGATCCGGAGTATGAAATACCTCTCGTAGGGTTCAAAACTGATCTGAAGGATAATAGACCTGAAAACATGATTGAGGACATTTTGGATGAAGAGGGAGTTTCCCAAGAGGATTTCAGGCTTCAGGAGTTCCCGGAGCTTAGAAGTGAGGGAAGCTTCAGGAGAGCGTTTGCTGATTTTAGAAACTTTGAAATACTTGATATTGACGAAGACGATCTCAACATGGCCCAAAACAAGATGAGAGTGAAGTTTGACCTTCCAAAGGGTTGCTATGCGACAGTTCTGCTTAGGGAGATCATGAAAAACTGACTTATGAGGACTGGATATCATGCCACAGATCTTGTTCTACTGGGTGTAACCAAGTTATGATATTTTTGCTTGCCTGGGTTCTTGTAGCATCCTCAATGTTCATGTCTGCATTCTTCTACTCTGTTTACACAAGCCAGAAATCTTCTTCTGAAGATTTTGATGATCCTGATAAGTGGCCATCTGTATCGGTGCTGGTTCCGGCCTACAATGAGGAGTCGGTTGTTGCGGACTCTCTGGAAAATCTTCT
>CAYMJB010000068.1:0-3453 GCA_964391005.1 uncultured archaeon
CCCGTAGCTCGGTTGGTTCAAGATTTGCAAGTACAACCACATTTTTTCCTTCCAGCTCTTCCGGTTCGTAGAAGTTCTTGAGTCCGGCACAGGTCTGTAGGGTTGTCTCTCCTACATCTACCTGTACTTTGTAGAGTTTGTCTGCGTTTGGATGTTCTTCCACCTTCTGGACTTTCCCGGTCCTGATATCCATTTTTTGGAAGTCCTCAAAGCTGACAGTGTCCTTATTGAATTTGTTTTCCATGTTGTTCTCCTCTTCTTCTGTCTCGTCTTGATGTTCTGACGTGTCTATTTTTTCGAATAGTATCTCCCTTTCTCCGAGCTCGTGGCCAGGTTCCAGGCCTCCTATGAGAGGATCCATCAGTTCGTCGACTCCTGCAGTGGAGTGTATACTGATGTTAAGCATATCGGCTATCTTTTCCGACGCTTGTGGTGTAAATGGGTATAGTGTAGCTGCCAGTGCACGGATTATCTGCAGTGCCACGTGTATTGTCTCCTTTCTTATGTCTTCGTTGTTCCATGGTTCCTGTTCGCTGAGGTATCTGTCTCCGATTCTTGCCAGTTCTACAGCATTATCAAGAGCTTCCTGTATGTTCTTGTCTTCAAATGCTTCTCTGTAGTCCTCGACGGCTCCTTCAGCCTCCATTATTACTTCCTCGTCTTTTTCCTTTAATTCGCCTACAGGCACTTTTGAGTTGTGCCAGTCTTCTGCTAGGCTCAGGGTTCGGTTGACAAAGTTGCCTATGGTGTCGTTGAGGACGTTGTTTACCTCTGACTCAAAGTCCTTCCATGAGAAGTTTGTATCATGGTTTGTTGGAAGCATCTTTGCTATGTAGAATCTCCAGTAGTCTGCCGGGTAGTGTTTTACTGCTTCGTCTATGAATACACCTCTGTCTCTTGATTTTGAGAAGGCTCCTTCCTCCCACATCAGGTACTGTTGGATGAATTCGTAGCTTGGGAGGCTGTACTCCATGTCTTCGTTTGAAGCCCCTAGAAGCATTGTAGGCCATATTACAGTGTGGAATATGGTGTTGTCTTTTCCTATGGAGTAGACTGTCTCGGCCTCCTGGTTCCAGTGTTTTTTCCATTCTTGCTTATCGTCGTATAGTTCTCGTGTAAATCCTATGTAGCCTATTGGTGCGTCAAACCAGACGTAAAGCACCTTGTTATCGTATTTTTCAGCGTCTAACTTGTCAACTTCGAGGTCTTCCTCTTCGATTCTCTGGTTTACTCTTTCTACAGGTATCTCAAATCCCCAGTTCTGATCACGTGTAATTGACCTGTCTTCTGCCTCATCTATATCATGTAGGACTTGTTCCTTCATGTTTTCAGGTACAGGTTCTTCGTTTTCTACCCATTCCCTGAGCTCATCTTTGTACGCTGTCAGGTCTAGAAACAGGTGATCTGTATCCTTGAACTCGATGTTGTTTTTTCCGCAGATCTGGCATTCCAGGTTTTTGATTTCCGATGGCTGCACAAGTTTTCCACAGTCATCGCACTGATCTCCGCGTGCAAGACCTCCACAGTGAGGGCATTCACCCTCAACATACCTGTCAGGGAGGAACCTCTCATCGTTTATACAGTACGCCATGTTCTGTGTTTTTTCGTGTATCAGTCCGGTGCAGTAAAGCTCCTCAAACATGTCATGCGTCTGTTTCCTGTTGTAGTCTGAATGTGTATCTGAGAAGATTGAGAAATCAACATTCAGGCTCTCATATGCTTTTTTCACTTTCTTGTTCTGTTTATCTTTGATTTCACGTGGATCTTTGTCTCTCTCCATAGCCTCTAACTCTAGAGGGGTTCCATGGACGTCTCCTCCGCATACAAACTCATTTTCCTTACCCACTAGATCCAGGTACCTGTGGTATAGTTCGGCTGGTAGTACGCTGCCTGCAAAGTTTCCTAGATGCGGTACACCATGTACGTACGGCAGTGCTGACGTGACTGTAATCTTATCCTGTTTAGAGATAGGTATCCACCTACCTCCTGTATTTACTGAGAAGCTTATAAGTCTGTACGGAGCTCCATAGAGAAGGGTTCCCTGTGTTATTTGATTCTACCTATCTAGTTTTGTCTTATGGTCGAAGAGGTATTTTTTGCGACAGGTAATAAAGGCAAGATCAAAGAGATGCGTCCGCTGTTTGAGGATAGGAAAACTGAGTTGAGGCAGGTTGACGTTGATGTTCCGGAGATTGATGCCATGGACGTGGAGAGGGTTGCTGAGAGAAAGGTTAGGGACTCGTTTGAGAAGGCATTATCCCAAGACTTGGTTGATGAAGATGATCTGCTTATTGTTGAGGATACAGGGTTCTACGTAGAGGCCTTAAACGGTTTTCCTGGTCCGGAGGCAGCTTTCTTCAGTAGAACTGTTGGCGTAGATAAGCTTCCTGCCTTGATGAACTCTGTAGATGACAGATCAGCGTACTTCAAGACTGCTATCGCCGCGAAAAAACAAAATCAGGTTAAAGTCTTCACAGGAAAGCTGGAAGGGAAGGTACCTGAAAAACCTCGGGGAGATTCACATGATCATCTCCCGTACAACAGCTACTTTATTCCAGACGGTAGAGAGTCTTCGCTGGCTGAGAAATCAATGCATTCAGATGAGAACTTCCATAGAACAGAGGCGGCAATCAGCTTTCTTGAAAATTATATCGGGGCATCACCTAAATAACTCTTCTTCTGAGTTTGTCAAGTCTGGTGAGTGCGTAGTCCGGAACCTGTTTACCCTTCAGGTTCCTCAGCTTTTCTTCATCTATGGTTCCCTGCATGACGGCCGCGGTTGACATCCCTAGCTTGTTTCCGGCCTCTATATCCGATGGCCTGTCACCGATAAATACGCTCTTCCCTGGGAAGTAGCTGAAGTAGTTCTTAAAGCTGTCAGTAAAATCTTGACTCGGCTTCCCAATCAGTTTAGGGTCAGTGAACTCTTTTACAGCAGAGTTCAGAGCTTTCTGATGAACCTGTGTTTTGTCTTTTCGTGAGAAAAACCTTTCGTTGCTACAGGCCAATACTTGGCCGCCGTTTGCTGCTATCCTTCTCAGTTTCTCCAGTTTGTCATAACTGAAGCTTCTGTCCAGACCTAATACTGCGTATTTTGCGTCCGCTGAGATTTCAATTCCGGAGTCCTGTATCTCCGAAACCAGTCCGGACTCACCTACCACGTAGGCCTTGGTAACATCTTTCCCGTTCAGGACCTTGGATGCGATAAAGCCTGAAGTTATGATCTGGTCCTTGTCCACTTCAAAGCCCATTTTTGAGAGCTTTCTTGCATAGCCTTCCCTGTTATGCAGGGTATTGTCCGTGTGAAAGTAGATATTCCTGCCTGCAGACTTTAGGGATTCAAGAAGATCTAAAGCGCCTGGCTTGAACTCATCCCAGTTCCAGAGGGTACCATCCAGATCAAAGAAAAAGGTCCTGTTCTCTGAAAGTTCCACAGTTATAATCTGAGAATTA
>CAYMJB010000069.1:0-3445 GCA_964391005.1 uncultured archaeon
TTGACGTCATTCAGACTGTAAGAGCCCTGTCCTTGAATGCTCAAGGTATTCTCTTCTGTGAACGCGTCTTCCGGGATTTTCAAGTTATTTTCACCGTTTACCGGGGACAAAGTGGTATTGAACGACCCAAGCACTATGTCAAGAGTGTTTACACCTGAGAGCATCTGGTAGTTGAATGAGAGTGTTTCCTCAGTATTGTCTCTGCTTACAAAATTTCTTCTGCTCTGGTTTAAATTAAAGGTCAGGTTCTCTGTAGTAGGTCTTGTTGTGCCGATATATCTTACGGTTAACTGGGTGTTTTCCAGTCTGTATCTTGCCTCTGCATCCGTCTTAAACTCCACGGTATTGTATCCTGCTCTGAGATCTCCCTGCTGCCTAGAAATCTCCACATTCTGTGTTGAGCGCACCGTTCTTCTGTCAAATACAGGATTGTCGTTGACCTCAACCTTGAGAGGTGCCGTGGAAACCGACGAATCAGCCGGGATTGTAAATGTCAGGTTGGCTCCGACAAAGTCCTTCAACTCGTACTGAAACATCTGAAAGTTATCAACACGGTCGTTAAACTTTCTGTCATTAACATTTACCTCAACATCCTCCAAAGCATACTCCGTTGAGCCAAGAATACCTCCTTTGTTTACACCTATTTCTATAGTATTCATACCGTTTCTGAGATTCTGACCTGGTATCTCTATAGTCTCTGTAGCTGTTGAAACCAGCTGGTTCTCAAACACTTTCTGTCCGTTCGCCTTGACGTAGAGAGCGCCAGAACCTTCCTTACCAAGCACCTCAAACGATACATTGGCTCCTGTAGGCTGAGTCCCATTATACTTCACTGTTACAGTATTTCCCGAAAAAAGACTGTTCTCCAGATCTTTCCTATCGGTCTGGTAGGCTCTTACTGTTCCTCTGCCTTCTCCAATATTGAAGCTTCCAAAGCTTACCGTCCTTATATCCGAAGTGGCTCCTCCTACCTCACCAAAGTTCTGAGAGGCTAAAACCATTCTATCAGGAGTAGACCCTCCACCAAGGCCAAGCTGCAGGTTCACACCCTGCTGCAGAATCATGATAAGCCCAAAGAAGGTCAGCCCTATAGCCAGGACCACCCCAAATCTTTCTGCCATATGTTATTAGGCATTGTTTTGAGGGTTTTTATTGTTAGGCAGAGACTCTAGAATATGAAAATACTGAAATCCGACAAAACGGAAGGCTACGTCAACCTTGAGGTAGAAAATAAAGATGACCTGTGGTACCTGAAAGACATAATCAAGGAAGGTGATGAGCTCAAGGCACAGACCATGAGAACTATGCTGGATGGCAGGGAGAAAAAGAAAGTAACCCTGAAGTTGGAGGCGGAAAAGATAAAATCTCAGGAAAGCCGTCTAAGGGTAACCGGGGAGATCAAGGAAGGAGCAGAAAACATAGAGATGGGCTACCACACCTTCAACCTTGAGCCAGGTATGAAGTTCAAGATGTGGAAAAACTTCACAGAAGAGGAATGGGATCTTCTGCAGGAAGCTGAAAACCATGAATCCTACCAAGTCTTGTTCTGTCTAGTACAGAAAGGTGAAGCCGACTTCTACATGGTGGAGGAATCAGGTATCAGCGACCTGTCCAAAGTAGATCAGAGCATACCTGGAAAGCTTTACAGCGATCAGGAAACCGGTGAATCATTTTACAGAGAAGTCAAAAACGTTATCTCACGCAGCATAGAGGAAGTTGACTATCTTGTGCTCTGTGGACCAGGCTTCGAGAAAGACAAAGTCAAGAACCTGCTTTCGGACCAGGAACTGGAGAAAACTTTTGTACAGGACACGTCCGTCACAGGACGCACAGGACTGAACGAAGCGATAAAGAGAGGTGCACTGGACAAGGTAACGAAAGATTCTCGGATCTCGCAGGAATCAGAGGTAGTAGAGAAATTCCTGGAAAAAGTCCGTGAGGGCGATAAAGCCGAATACGGTGACAGAGTCGATGAGCTGGTTGGACAGGGAGCAGTAGAAAGGCTTCTGCTTACCTCGGAGGGGTATAGAGAAAACCTTGATCTTGCGGAGGAAACCGAGCAGATGGGTGGAGATGTTGAAGTAGTGCACACGGACCACGAGGCAGGTGAGAGACTTGAAAACCTCGGCGGTAAGGCCGCAATTTTAAGATACAATCCCGGATAAGTCAGTTATCCGACTCATCCCTGGAGCCCAGTGTCAGAGGGATATTCATCTCTTCTCCTTCTCTGATCACAGTTACGTTAACCGTTTCACCAACCTCTGTACTTGACTGCAGGTATGTTAGAATATCTCCTATGCCCTGCATCTGGTTTCCGTCAATACCTGTAATTACATCTCCTCCTACAGTTCTCTCGACCTGTCCGACCTCAACTGTTTCATTACCTCCTTTAAGACCGGCCTTCTCCGCAGGTCCTTCCTCGACAACATTTACAACCAAAAAACCTGATGCATTGGACAGGTTCATCGCATCAGCAATCTCAGGGGTTACAGTATACCCTGAAACACCGATCCAGGGATAATCAAAACCTCCCTCTTGCTCAACCATCTCAGGAACAACATTCTTCACAATATTGACAGGGATTGCAAAACCTATACCTGAGAAAGTTCCTGTACGAGAGTTAATAGCTGTATTAACACCTACAACCTCGCCCTGAACATTCAACAAAGGTCCTCCAGAGTTACCAGGATTAATAGCTGCATCAGTCTGAAGAACATTAGGAATCGAAAACCCTGTGTCAGTAGGAAGCATTCTTCCCTGCTGCGAGATAATACCTGAGGTCATAGTACCTCTCAGACCAAATGGGTTTCCAACTGCGATAGCAGTCTGCCCAACTCTTACATCAGATAAGTTACCAAGTTCCATAGGCTGCAGATCCTCCTTATCAACCTGAAGAACCGCCAAATCATTGTTCTCATCGGTTCCAACTATCTCGGCTCTCTCGGTCGAACCATCAGTAAAGGTAACACGGACATTTTCTGCACCTTCAACTACGTGCTGATTAGTAACAATATAACCTTCACCTGAGTACACAAACCCTGAGCCCTGAGCATTGCTAGTTCCAAGAGTGGTGATCGACACTACCGACTGATCGACCTCATCAAAAAGCTCAGTCAACTGCTCATTCGAATCAGAGCTGTTAACATACACGACCTCCCTTGGATCATTCATCTCATCTTCCAAGGAATCAAATCTCTGATCAAACATCTGAAAACTTGCAAAACCACCAAGAGCAGCGCCCAAAACAACCAAGGCTGCGGCAGAAACAATAACAGATGACTTATCTAGATCCATAATTAGTCATTAGTTCAGCTGATATTTTATAGTTGCAGGATTCTTTCCAGTTTTTGATTTTCGCCGAGGCTGGGATTCGAACCCAGGAGATCCGTTTAAGGATCACCAGCTTTCCAGGCTGGCACAATTGACCAGACTCTGTCACCTCGGC
>CAYMJB010000070.1:0-3439 GCA_964391005.1 uncultured archaeon
GAGATGATGAAGACGAAAAAGAGTTTGTAGACAAGATGGAGGAAGTAGAACAACATATAGACTCATACGAATCACGTATAGGAGGCCTAGAAAAAGCCTTCCAGCAAATGCTACCATCACTCGTAGACAACATCAGAGACCTCACACAGCTTGTACAGGAAATCAAACAGGAACAAGGAATAGAAACAGACTCATCAGTATCTAGCCAAGAAGTACAAGACGTAGACATGGACGCATTCAAAAAACAGTGATAAAACAACTTCAGGTTTAATTTAAGGCTCCCCGCATTTCTAGGAACTAGCTGTTTCCCTCACAATTAGTAGGAAGAAGATAAGAATCAGTATTGGAAGTATTATATCCTCAAACACGTTCTGTGACTCAGATATGATGCTGGAGATATCCACGTAGAGAACCACTACAGATATGAAAGACACTACAAATATCGTTACAGCAACGTACCTGGGGAATCCCCCCTCAGAATACTTCTCAAGATCATAGCCAGCCATCGCCACCAGTACCATGAAACCAAGAAGACCAAACAAGCCAAAAGTGATGGCAGCGGCAAAGTTAGTGAATATACCTGCCGGAGCAAAGTTATTTACACCTATAATCGCAAGAAAAGCCAAAGCCAAAGCAATAGAACCGTTAACCTGTGTCTCATCACTGACAACCTGATACTTCTCAAGCAAACCATAACTCACAGAAAGAACAAGAAGCCATGGAAGAAAAAGGCGGAAACCCATCTCCACCATGGTATTGACGATAATCTCAAAAGCCGCCATAAACTACACCTTCAAGAGCCGTCGCCGTCACCACTTTCGTCCATGCCCGCTTTGAATAGTCTCTCCAGGAACGGAGTGCCTTCATTATCTTCGGATGGATCTCTAAACGTGTATGCCAGCAAGCCAATGATCAGGAATATGAATATTATACCCGAGGATATCGAGTAGCTGATAAATCCTGCTATTGCGTTCAGGATTTCATTTTGACTCTCCAGCGGTGCGAGAGAGGATCTCAATCCACCCGAAACCACGAAGACTGCAATCACAAGTAGGGAAGCTATAGCACCCCACAGACCGTTGCCTAAGTTGGTGACCTCAATTCCCAACCATCCTAGTATGACTAACAGACCAAGCAAGCCCACTACTAATACTGTGAATCTTCCAAGGTACTGGGTGAAGAACTGCTGATAGACCGGGTTCAGCAGTATAAATCTGGACGTGAAAAACGCAAATGCTATCGATAGTATAGCTGCAAACTGCTGTGCCCTACCATCGTCTCCAAGTATTTCCTCTCCGACCTTCCTTAACAAGAAGAAGAATATCGCATATGTGATTACAAACGGCAGCAGGCCTGTGAAGAAACCTATTCCTTCGAGGTTCTGCATAAGCTGCCCAAAAGAGGTTGTTCCTTCAGCCAGGCCTGATGTCGCCATTCAGTTACTCACCATCTACGTCCCATTTCTCGTACATTGCGTTTTTGATTAACCACAGCTCCCTGCCTATAATCATCAATGCAAGCATCGTGATCCAAGGCTCAATAGTATTACCTAAGTCAAGGAAACTGATTGAACCTGGTGACACGAACAGGACGTAGATTGTCACAAATATGGCGCTGAACGAGAGAACGGCGATCACAACCTCATCAAGGTAGTTCTCAACCTCGTACAGGTAATGGTGTAGCTTCTTATCCATTTTGATCACATACCTCCGAAATCGTTTCCGCCGCCGCCAAATTTGCTCTGAAGTTTTGCTCCAATATAACCTACTGCAAGACCTGCAATCAATACAGTCGGATTATTCATCGCCTGTGTCATCAAGGCGTTTACACTTGCCATATTGTTTAGATACCTCTTATACACCAACTATTGATGCGGTCGTTTATATAATTAAGACAGGCGGGTGGAGGCAATTAGGCTGTGTTATTTCTCCTGCATTATCTTACTGGAAGAAGATTTTGTCGCGTTCCTTTCTCATTTCCTCTCAGAAAATCTGAATGCCAACATTTCTATGTCAGATTATTAACCGTTCTCGACTAGTTCCTGAGCTCTTCTATGACTACGCTGAATTGAAGCTTCAACATCTTCAAAATGTTCTGCCCATTCTCTGAGTTCTTCTTGGATTCTGCCCTCTTCTTCCTCAAAGTCAGTACATTTCTCAGCTATGGAGCCTAAAGACGCCAGTATGTTGTCTACAACATCCTGAATATTGTCAGGAACACCTGTAACTGCTGAATCATCGTCAAATTCTTTTTTCAGAATCTCAATTGACTTTGTTATATATTTAATGGCCTCCTCCATTTCCTCTTCCTCGATATGTTCCTCGTTGACTATAGAACCTTCGGAATCGTATATTATACCTTCTATATCGTCGATCATTCTAGGAATCTGCCCATTGATCCAGCTAGGGATTTCTCCGTTCTCCCCCATGTCTTCCTGTAGTTTTTTCCTCGCCTGCTTAGGAGACTGTTCATCATAGGCCATCAGAGCTGCGGCCTCTTCTGTTTGAGCAGTTACATCGTTCCTCACACCGTTTTGGGTTTGGACCGTGGTGTTACTCAACTCCCCCTTTAACTCCATATAATCCGTGTATTTTCCATCAATCTTTTCGAATTTTTGTTTTAGGTCATTAAGCTCCTTTTCCAGTGATTCAAAACTGTCTTCCACTTCACTTTGTTCGGAGTATATTCTCTTGATGTCCTTCTCCAAGCTTTGGACCGAGTCATATATTTGCTGGAGTCCAAAGTCTATAGAGCTTGTATCAGGTCCCCACACGAGATCGTCCACAGTCATTAAGCTGTTCGGATTTAAATCTTTCTTTGACTTGTCGGGATTTGCTCCAATATGGTTCTGAATATGATTAGGAAGGTCTTCAAGAGGTGTATCGGGGAATCCATATTCTATTTGCTTGTTGGTCGGTAGATCAAAGACCTTTGATATATCCTCATTCCTGCTTGCATACTTTCTGAAGGCAGTAACGACCCCTTCAACGTCATCATCTTCGCCTCTATCACCTTCAAGCATCAACTTGATCTTTCTTGTCCTTTCATCAAAATCTCTAATGTCTTCAACCTCTTTCTCCTCCATGCTGTGTATTCTTTCAGCACGTTCCCTCAAGTCACGAAACTCTTCTTCTATGTTACCTATTTGGGCATGGTTTCCCTCCTTTGCAGCCCTCAACTCTACTATAATTTCCTTAAGGTTTTCTGCCTTTTGACGTATAGGGGTCTGATAATCGGCGACCGGAACATCACCAAGTTCGGCATCACTGGTATCAACTTCCTCCAGTCTATTTAATTCCGATTCAATTTTGCCTTTCTCCTTTTCAATAAATTCTTTCGTTTCGCTCATCAGCTCGTCTAACTGTTTTCCCTCTCCTATACTCTCCCTCTTTAACTCATCAACAACATCTGAAAGCTGGCTGAGCTGCTGTTTAGCTTC
>CAYMJB010000071.1:0-3424 GCA_964391005.1 uncultured archaeon
GCTTTTTGAGCTGTCTTTAGTCCGAGCACGGCGCATTTTGTTCTCATAGGTGATATGTCTGTTCCTAGCTTGTCTATTATCCAGTCTCTGTCAAGATCTTGAATATCTCCCACATTCTGGCCTTCTATTTCTTCTGATGTTATTGAGGCTGCGGCGGTGCATATTGCACAGCCGTCTGTTTGGTGTCTAACCTTCTCCGCTTGATTGTTTTCTATCTGTACGAATATTTCTGTGTGGTCGCCGCAGCTTTTGTTTTCTCCTTCTGCTCTGTGGTCTGTCTCAAGGGTTCCTTCGTTTCTAGGCTTTCTATATAGGTCGAGTATCTGTTCTTTGTACATTGTTTCGAAGAGTGTTTAATTCTGTGGCCGTGATCTTCAAATATGCTTTCCGGTGATTTTGTTGAAAGGTTTGTTGATAGAGGTTTCACGAAGATTGACCTGGCTGTAGGTGTCTCCGGTATTGTTTCTATGGGTTTGGAGATACTGGCTGGCAGGGTTCTCGCTCCAAGATTTGGATCTACAATCTATACCTGGGGATCGATTATAGGCGTTTCTATGCTTGCGTTGAGTCTTGGTTATCTTCACGGCGGCAGGACGTCCTACGGTGCATCTTTCAGGGATCTTGAGAAGTTTATGGTTTATACTACAGGTTATATCTTTTTTGTAATGTTTGCAGGTGAGTTCTTGTTGTCTGCTGCTGCAGGCCTTCCTGTACCGCCTCGCTACGCTTCTATTGTACCTGTGGCAGTTCTTTTTGGCCCTCCAACATATTTCTTGGGATATGTGAGCCCTTATGCTGCTCAGCTCTCTTCTAAGGATACTAAAGGAGGTGCTTCAGGTCATTTCTATGCTGTGGGTACTGCAGGAAGTATTCTGGGGGCTTTTGGCACCACTTTTCTGCTGGTGCCTTTTGTGCCGACTGACTGGATCTACATTTTCTTTGCTTCGTTGACCTTAATTCCTCTTTTGGGCGACTTGAAGGCCTTGAAAACGGTTTCACCTTTTCTGATCCTTGTTATAGGTGCTTTGTTAATTACTAGTTCCTCTGTATCCGGTGAGACGGTGTATACTGATAGTACTGTGTACCAGGAGCTTAAGGTCTCTGACAGCGATGGCGTAAGGACTCTTTATCTTGATGGTCAGCCTCAAAGCGCTGTATACTTGAACGGTTCGGGTTATCCTTGGAAGTATCTTGATTTTTTCCATCTGCCTTTTCTTATGAGGGATGATGTTGAGGATGTCTTGTTTATCGGTGGGGGTGGTTTTGTCGGTCCTCAGGAGTTTGCTGGGATGGGTTATGATGTTGATGCTGTGGAGCTGGATCCTGGTGTTGTGAAGGCTGCACAGCAGTACTTTAACCTGTCTGAAGGACCTAATCTTCAGGTTTTTACTCAGGATGGCAGAGAGTTTCTAAGAGAGACAAATAATACCTATGATGTAATCTATCTCGACGCTTTCAAAAAGAGCCAGGTGCCGTTTCACTTAACAACTAAGGAGTTTATGCAGCTGGTTCATGACAGAACCGATAGGAATGGTGTTGTTGTCTCAAATATTATATCTACGTCTTCCGGCCCTGGCTCCAAGTTTGCAAAGGCAGAGTACGCCACTATGAGTTCGGTGTTTGAGTCAACTTACTTCTTCCCTACCCGTGAAACAGGACTGGCTCAGAATATCGAGCTTGTGGCTACAAAGAATCAGAGAGTAAACCAGAGTGTTCTGTTTGAGCGGACGGATAGTTATAAGAGAAAGAACCTTACTGATGAGGTTTCTATGATGAGGAACTTCTCCTCAGGGGATGCCATGGTGCTGACTGATGATTATGCACCGGTTGAGAGATTGCTCAATCCGTTGGTTGGAAGAGATTACGTTGTAGGTTGATTATCCAAACAGATTTCTGACTTCTTCCAGCCCTTTTTCCAGTTTTTTGACATCTTTCTCAGTGTTGTATACGTGAGTGCTTGCCCTTGCTGTACCGTTGACATCTATTTCACGTACCTGTGGCTGTGCGCAGTGCTGGCCTGCTCTTACAGCAACGCCGTACTGGTTCAAGACCTCTGCAACGTCATGCGGATGAGCGTACTCGGACTTGAATGACACAATGTTTGCTCCTTCAGGTGATATGTTTTCAAATCCTTCCTGTCGGTCAACCGTGTTCCAGATCTTATCTGAAATTTCTTCTGTGTGCTTCTTTATCTGTTTCATTCCTATGGATTCTAGGTATTCGATCGCTGCTTTCATTCCTGCTGCTCCTGCGACGTTAGGTGTACCTGCTTCGAACTTTTCCGGAGTAGTTGAGTAGTCTACCTTGTCTTTTTCCACGGAGTTTACCATTCCGCCTCCTATCTGGTATGGTTCCATGTCTTTCATCAGTTCCTTTCTGCCGTAAAGTATTCCTGTTCCGGACGGACCCAGTATCTTGTGGCCTGAAAAGCACATAAAGTCGGCGTCGAGGTCTTTTACGTCTAGGCTCATATGCGGTGCGGACTGTGCCGCGTCCAGTATAACAACGGCGTTGTTTTCATGTGCCAGCTTGATTATCTCTCTTACAGGGTTTTCGGCTCCGAAAACGTTTGATACGTGGCTTATGGCTACTAGACCTGTGTCCTGATCTATTATTTCTTTTGCTGATTCCAGTGAGAGCTTTCCGTTCTCCGTCTGGATGTATTTGAGGTCTTTGTCTTCTTTCTTTGATTTTCTTCTCCACGGCAGCTGTTCTGAGTGGTGTGCCATCTTCGACAGCACGATATCACCTTCAAAGCTGTATGAGTATGCCAGGAGGTTTTCAGCCTCTGTGGTATTCCTGACAAAGACTACTTCCTCAGGTTCTGCGCCGATAAACTCAGCGACCTTTTCTCTGGACTTGGAGTATATTTGCGTTGCTGAGTTTGCAAGGTCGTAGAGTCCTCTGCCGATGTTTGAGTTCTGTCTTCTGTAGAATTTTTCTACGGCGTTGATTACTTTCTCCGGTTTCTGGCTTGTGGCAGCGCTGTCTAGGTATGCAAGATCCGGATGGTTCTGGAACACCGGGAAGTCTTTTCTGATCTTTTCAGGGTTCATGAAAGTAAACTTGTGTCTGAATTCTTTTTACTGCCGGTACTTGGATAGAAACAAAGAAAGGAAATGTGGGGGAACTTCGCCTGGTGTTTTTACTCGTCTTCAGTTCCGGTTAGCCTGTCCCTGAAGTAGAATCCTGCGACTCCTAGAACAACCAAAGCTGCAAGTAGGGGTGCTGGAACCGGTAGCCCTGAACCTGACTGCTCCTTCTTATCTACTGGTAGGTCGAGAGTTGTTGCTTCGGTGAATACCTCTGTGTCCTTAACCCCTCTTATCTCGAAGTCTACAAGATACTCTTTTTCGACTGCGTCTGATTCAGGTGTTATCTGGAATACCGCTGTACCTTCCTGTCCGGGGTCGAGTGTTCCTAC
>CAYMJB010000072.1:0-3369 GCA_964391005.1 uncultured archaeon
CCAGCAAAGGACTCGAGACAGATATGGACTTACCGCATCGCTGAGCAAGCTTCATGACAAAGCTGTCAAGTTCGTCCGAATCATTCCACTCCAGGTTAGTCTTGATAGATCCAAACCTAGGGTTTCTATGATACGCATATATAGGGACGCCCAATCCGTCACATGAAATATCCTCAACCTCTGTATCATTCATCAACGGTTGAAGCTTACCAAGTCCAGCAAAGTCCCGTTTAGTGTAGTACCTTATTACCTCTCTTTTCTCCTCAGGGATACTGATATTGTACTTATCAACAATCATATCAATCTTGTCTTCTAGGTAATCCTTGGCTTGACCTCCCTCAAGCTCATCAAAATTGATATCAAAGCTTCTCTCCATGATCTCTACGATTCTACTATAGGTCTCCTTCATATCATCGCCAAGCTCAGGCTCAACTATCCTGTAGACAAGCTCTCCTTCCTCATCGTTCCAAGTGATATGTGCCCATGCATAGACCGTTTCACCTTCATCAGGATCTTCTGGAACCAGTGGATAGGATATATCAACGTCTGTTAAGTCTTCTTCTTCCTCCGCCTCCTCGACCACGTCCTCGGTAAACTCCCCGGGAGTCGGTAACTCAACACCCGGACCTAAGTCCTCTTCTTCCTCTTCCTCCTCGTCCTCAAACATCTCCGGATGCTTCATCTTACGCATCTTTCCTACTAAGTTGCTCAGAGGCGGGGACATCAGTCAGACCTCACCTCCACACCATTATCTACGCGGACGAGAGCTAACTCATCTCCCTGCGCCGAACCTTCAATGCTAGATGTCCACGTAACGCTATCCAAAGAGTAACTATAAGACGAACTTCCCGAGGAAATCTCCATTTCATCACCTGTAACCGCTATATCATAGGTTCTGGAGCCGGTCTGAGGTACCTCAACGGATATGGAACTTCCATCCCCCATATGATCCAGGTTATACATAGCTGAAATAATTCTGGAAGAAGTAATCTCCACATTTCGCTCTCCAATAGCGTCAAATACACTGCTTCTATAGTTACCAAAAACACCGATAGCTGCAACGGCTACAATAAGACTTAGTCCGAGAGACAAAACAGCTTCTATCGCCATGTACTGCCCTTTTTTGATTGAACTCATCTCATCTCAACCTCTATCTTTGAAAGCTCTCTGGCCAAGGTTTGACCTGAAGACACGGTTAAACCACTACTACCTCTGTTAACCTGTGTACCTGCGTTCTCCAAGTATACACTTCCTGAGCCTGTCACAGTGCTTCCTGTCGAAACTAAATCAGTTTTTTCAAGAGGAACATCGTCCCCATCCGAAAAGACGTTTCTGAACTCAATTCTATAGGTTGTAATACCTGACTCAGGTCTTGCCAAGATCACAGAGCCAGAGTCTTGACCCTCAAGCACATAATCACCTCCTGAAATAGACAGATTTCTCATTCCCTCACCGCTTAGTAAAGTCCAGCTCCCCTCAGGGTAAGGAAACTCTCCTCCCTCAACCACTACATCAATATAATCACTTGAAGCATTCAACTCAACAATATTAACTGAATACTCATCTGACTCAATCTGAACTGGTATACTGCTCGTAGCCCCTGTACCAGCCTGAGAAACACGGTTGACTTCACTTTGTATATCAAGTACAACACCTTCAACCTCATCCAGCTGATCACCTGTATCCCTCTTATCTAGGATAGGCTGTCCCCATACATAAACTACAGAAGCTACACCTACCGTAATACCGGTTAAGAGCACGGCGGTGATTGCTCCAACCTGAGCCTTCTTCATACTAGTAAATGTCTTTTGGCTAAAATATAAAGCCAGCGCATAAGCTTATAGGGCTCTGAGCTTACTGGCAGAAAGCCGTGTCTGAAGTCATGGGTCTGCAGTTTATGTTAAATGTCTTTACAGATCCCTTCAAGTTTAATGTGACCACTACGCCGTCTGTCGGACCTGGGAAGGGTATACCGGTATAGAAATCCATAGTCTCCTTTGGATCAAGCAAAGTAGAATTTTCAGGGTTTGTAGATAAAGAACCATCGACCATTCCTCCATTGCCTGGAACCATAGAAGGATCATCTGTGATTAGTCTGAAAGCTGATGTATTCCTAGTAACTGATCCTGTATTCTGAACCTCTAGAATCATCTGGCCGCTATCAGGATCTGAAGTATCATTGGACCTACCTCTTACTATAGTTATATCGGTATTCTGATTTCTTCTCTGGGAATCAATCTGCTCAGTTGGGTCTCCAACAAGGCTCTGAAACTGCGAATAAACAACTCCGACGGCTCCGACTGTAACCATCAAAAGCAACACAATAGCAATAACAGGTGTAATACCCTTCCTCTGCCCGAACATTGTATGGTCTACCTTGTCTTGAATGATTTTAAAGATTAGCTAGATATGAAAGAGAAAAAGGAGATAGAGTTATTGACAGAACGCGGTTGTAGATGTCTCAGGTCTGCAGTCTATGTTAAATGTTTTCTGCGATCCTTTGAGGTTGAGTGTTACTACTACGCCGTCTGTCGGACCTGGGAACGGAACACCTGTATAGAAATCCATAGTCTCGTCAGGATCCAAAAGCGTGGAGTTGCTCGGGTTCGACGAGAGGCTTCCATCCTGTCCAGGGATTAACGAGGCGTCGTCTGTAGTTACTCTAAATGACGTGGTATTTCTGGTAACTGATCCTGTGTTCTGAACCTCCAAGATCAGCTGGCCATCTTGTGGATTGCTGGTGTCGTTGGACTTACCTCTAACTATAGTTATATCAGTATTCTGATTTCTCTGTTGGCTATCAATTTGTTCAGTTGGGTCGCCTACCAAACTTTGGAACTGCGTGTATACTACTCCGACGGCTCCGACTGTAACCATCAGAAGCAACACAATAGCAATAACAGGTGTAATACCCTTTCTGTCGATACCTTTGCTCATAACTACGTTGTTCTTTAGCTTTGTTTAAATAAGTTGGACTTTGGTCTTAACAGTTCTGTGAACCTCCGTCATTGCTACAGACTATGCCACTCTCAATCTCAAATCTACCCTGTAATTCAAGCCTTGTGAAACTTCCTGATGTGGGATAATTGACATTGGTCTGTAATGTGATGACCTCGCCTGTGTCGAGAGAAACCCTTGAAGGCGCTGAGTAAGAGGCATAGCTGAATGAGTTCGGTCTTCCATCCGCGAAAAGGCTCCAGTACTTCTGGTTGTTTTCCTCAATTAAGATGACATACCTTCCGGTGTTTCTTACTTTCAGACTGATGTTGCCGTTGGAATTGTTGTATCCTCTTTCTACGCTGATTGAGGTTCCTTCTATTCTTTGCTGCTCTGAGAGTTGATCATTTACACTACCTGTAATATCATCGG
>CAYMJB010000073.1:0-3332 GCA_964391005.1 uncultured archaeon
GTAGGCCGTGTACGTGAGCCTGAAGGAAAAGAAGTTCTTGGTGTAGTACTGAGAAAAGAGGGTGGAGGCAAGTACAGGGTTTACTGTACAGATGAGAACGAAAGAATATGCAGGATTCCAGGCAGCAAGAAACGCGGTCTATTCGTTAAGAGGGATTCTCTCGTGATGGTTAAGCCATGGGATATTCAGGGAGATGAGAAAGGAGATGTCGTACATAGCTACAGTAACGCTGAGACAAGATACCTTGAAGACGAAGGATATCTAGATGCCGTAAAGGAGTTCCTCTAAAACCGATAAATTTGAGTTAAACTAGGACTACCTGTGAAAAGAGTATCTGATTACAGTGCGTTTGAAACCATATCCATAGAATTCTCTAGTTCAACCAAATCCTTCAGCACATTAATCGATCTTCAGCCTAGAAAAACTTACACTAGCTTGGAAGAAACTACTGAATCGTTTTCAACTGTTTTAAGGTGTTTGTAGTGTCTGAGGATATTTACCGTCGTGATCGTGAAAAAGAGAAGGCGAGGAAGATGTTTGATTCCTCAGAGGCAAGAAAGGTTTTTGAGAACGTCTTAGACCATGAGGCGTTGATGAGTTTGATCAAGCTGCAGGAGAGAAATGTTTTGGATAAGATCTACGGTACTGTGGAGTCTGGTAAGGAGTCTCTAGTGTTTCTAGCTGACAGCCCTGAGCGCGGAAGGATTTTGTTAAAGATATATATGAACAGGGCTGGAGGGTTTCGTGATCTTGAGCGTTATCTTCGAGGTGACCGCCGGTTTAGAAACTTTAAAAGCGACAGAAGGTCGGTCATCAGGGAGTGGTGTAAAAAGGAGTTTAAAAACCTGAAGAAGGCTGAGAATGTTTTGAACTGTCCTGAGGCAATCGCATTTCAGAAGAATATTCTGGTGATGGAGTTTATGGGTCGTGACTTTTCCGCTTTTCCCAAGCTCAAAAAGGTTGAGATTGAGAACCCTGACAAAGCCTTAGATGTTGTTTTGGATGATATAAGATCTCTTTGGAGTCAGGAGGAGCTTGTTCACGGCGATCTTTCAGAGTACAATATACTGGTTACTGATGATGAGGATCTAGTTTGGATAGATTTTTCGCAGGGTGTACATGTTTCTCATCCTGAGGCGGAGAATTTGCTGAGGAGAGATGTTGAGAATGTTGTAAGATATTTTTCCGATCAGGGTGCTGAGGCTGATGCACAGAAGGCCTTTGAGTCCATTATTTCCGGTTGAGAGGGCCGAAGAACCGGATTTAAGTTATAAAAAGGTTGTACTGGGACTTATTATTATAGATGAAAGAGGTTAGAGTCCCTGAGGACCGGGTTGGCGTCTTGATTGGGAAGGACGGTGAGTCAAAGCAGAAGTTTCAGGAACTGACTGACTGCTCCATGACTATAGATGACAACCTTGTGAAGGTTGAAGGCGATATAATGGATGAGCTGAAGGCTCAGGAGATAGTTAAGGCAATTGGAAGAGGTTTCAGCTCTAAAAGGGCTTTCAGGTTGCTGGAAGAGGGAAAGATGCTTCATATAATGGATATTGACAGGTATGCCGATACCAGTAACGACAGAGAGAGACTCAAGGGTAGAGTAATTGGTAGGGACGGCGAAGCCCGGAAACATATTGAGAAGGAGACCGAGACCGATATCAGCGTCTACGGAGGCACCATTGGGATCATTGGTAAGGGTTCGAATATTGAGGTGGCTCAGGAGGCTGTTAAGATGTTGTTGAAAGGTTCAAATCACTCGACGGCGTATACTTACATGGAAAAGAACAGAATGAAGATTGAGAGGTAGAATAAAAAATGGCAAATGGAATTGATGAGGAACAGGTTCAGGAAGGCTCTGATCACCGTGAGATATCTGTTGCAGAGTTCTTCGAGAAGAATAAACATCTTCTAGGGTTTGAAAACCCTCAAAAATCTATAATTACAGTGGTTAAGGAGGCTGTTGACAACTCCTTGGATGCTTGTGAAGAGGAGGATATACTTCCAGAGATACAGGTTCTTATTGATGATATTGGGGATCAGAAGTCTCGTGTTGAGATCCGTGACAATGCGATAGGGCTTTCACGTGAGAATATTCCGAAGGTTTTCGGAAAGCTGCTTTACGGTTCGAAGTTCCACAAGCTGCAGCAGTCCAGAGGCCAGCAGGGGATAGGTATCTCCGCCTCGGCTATGTATGCCCAGCTTACAACCGGTGAACCTGTGACAGTATACTCGAAGCAGGAAGGTGAGCCATGTCACAAGTTTGTTGTCAGGATCAATACGGAGAAGAATGAACCGGAGATTCTTGAGGACGAAGTTATAGAACCTGAGAGCGATGAGTTCCCGGGAGATAAGGATTACTACTTTGACCATGGTACGACTATTGAGATGGATGTGGAGGCAAAATACACGCGTGGACACCACTCCGTACGCAACTATCTGAAACATACTGCGATTATGAACCCGTATGCTCGTGTTGTTTTGAGGGAGCCTGATGGGAATAAGATTGAGTATCCGCGTGTTTCAAAGGAGCTTCCTGAGAGGCCTAAGGAGATTAAGCCTCATCCACACGGTGTTCAGCTGGGTGTCATGCTTAGGATGATTGATAACAGCGATGCCAGAACAGTATCCAGTTTCCTGCAGAACGAGTTTACAAGAGTTGGCAGGACATCAGCTGAGAAGATATGTGAAGAGGCAGGCATCGATGACGGCAGAAGACCGAATACACTGGATAAGGATGAGTCTGAGCAGATTCTTGATGCAGCTCAGGAGGTTAATCTTCAGAGCCCGCCTACTGACTGTCTCTCACCTCTGGGTGAGGACTTGATGTTGAAAGGACTGGAAAAGGAGCTTAATCCGGAGTATTCCACGGCAGTTACACGTAAACCAACCGTATATCAGGGCAATCCTTTCCAGGTTGAAGTGGGTCTTGCTTGGGGCGGTGATATAAAAGATGAAGGAAGTTTCAATGAACTGAGATACGCAAATAAGGTTCCTCTGCTGTACAAGAAGTCTGCGTGTGTAACCACAAAGGCTATAGAGAATGTTTCCTGGAACCGATATAATATATCGCAGACAGGTAGCCGGCCTCAAGGCCCTCTCTACATCTCGATTCATATTGCCTCGGTTTGGGTGCCTTTCACCTCCGAGGGCAAGGAAGCAGTAGCCAACTATGATCCGATCAGGAAGGAGATGAAGCTGGCTCTTCAGGAGGCAGGAAGAAAGCTTGGAAAGTATCTGAAGAGAAAGGAGAGAAAGGAGGTTCAAGAGAAGAAGAGAAGGCAGCTTACCTCCTATGCCCAGGAGATGGGGCCTGCGATAGCAGAGCTTGCCGG
>CAYMJB010000074.1:0-3162 GCA_964391005.1 uncultured archaeon
TACTCAGTTCTTGAATTGTCTGCAGATATCTGTCAAAACGGACAGTCTTTTTTGGCTCACCGTCCTCAACAGGAAGATTTAGGTCAGTTCTGAGAAGGACTCTCTTTCCACTGGGGTTAACGTCTTCAATTCCTTCCACACCAAGTCACTTCGTATTACGAAGTATTACTTTATTGCTTTTAATTGTTTAGGCAGTTCTCGGATAGATGTAATCCATAAAAAACTAACTACAGGATATTATGATGTGACCACTATGACAACCAAGGGTGGACGTTTTGGACGACCTCGTGTTCAGATCAGAGCACGAGACACGGATTACTGAAAACTTTCTCTCAAAATCTACTACAGCAGCTGATATAAAAGGCTCTCAGCCCGGTGTTTCTCTATGGACAATCTAAGTGAGAAAGTGGCTGAACTTTCAAAGAGAAGAGGCTTCTTCTTCCAAAGCAACGAAGCGTACGGCGGTGTATCAGGCTTCCAGACGTTTGGTCCTGAAGGCGCCGAACTAAAGAGAAACATAGAAAACATGTGGAGAAGAACATTCTCAAGATCTCTTGGACACAGGGAGATAGAAGCACCGACAGTTATGCCAGAACCTGTATTCAAGGCATCAGGTCATCTGGACGGCTTTGACGACATGATCATAGTATGTCCAGAATGCGAGAACTCACACAGAGCCGATCACCTCATAGAGGACAACACCGAGATCGAAGAGGCTGAAAGCTTCTCAAACAGCAAAGTAGAGAACCTGATCAAAGATCATGACCTTGAATGCCCCAGCTGCGGTGAAAGCTTAGCCGACGTGGAGGTAGAAGACTTCAACCTGATGTTCGAGACCGGTATAGGCCCAGGTAACGGAGATCCAGGCTACCTAAGACCTGAGACAGCACAGGGAATCTTCGTTGAGTTCCCACAGCTAAAGGAGTACGCCAGAAACCAGCTACCGTTCGGCATCACACAGATAGGTAAAGCCTACAGGAACGAGATCAGCCCTAGAAAAGGTCTTGTACGTGTACGTGAGTTCACACAGGCCGAACTAGAGCACTTTATCGATCCTGAAGAGGATGAACCAAACCTGAGTAGGGTTGAAGGTGTCGAACTCAAGCTCTACTCGCGTAAACAACAGAGCAATAAAGATGGAGAAGTCCAGAGGATGACTGTTAGAGAAGCTGTCGAAAAAAGGGTAATCGAGTCACCGTGGATTGCCTACTACCTAGGCATCGCCAAGAAATGGTACAGGTCAATCGGCGTGGACATGGATAGGTTCAGGTTCCGACAACACCAGAACGATGAACTCTCACACTACGCAAGTGACTGCTGGGACGCTGAAAGCCAGGTCGACGGAGACTGGATAGAGATTACAGGCTTCGCATACAGAGGCTGTTACGACCTGAAAAAACACAACCAACACAGCCAAGACAGCTACAAACTGTTCAAAGAGTTTGACAAACCGGAAACTGTGGAGAAAAACACGGTAAACCCTGATATGGGTTATCTCGGACCGGAATTCGGCAACAAAGCAGATAAAGTAAAATCCAGGCTTGAGAAGCTTGCAAAGGAAAAACCCGAAGCATTCAACCAAGAGGAAGTCAATCTAAAGGTTGAAGGCGAAGAGGTACAGATACCTTCTGAGAAATGCAATTTCTCAGTGGAAGAAGTGAAAGAGAACGGTGAGAGGATCCTACCTCATGTTGTAGAACCGTCGTTTGGTATCGACAGAATAGTCTATACTGTCCTGGCTCATGCCTACGACGAGGATCAGGTAGACGATGAAAGAAGGAAGCTACTCCAGCTGAAAAAATCTGTAGCACCTACTGAGGTCGCAGTATTGCCGTTAATGGAAAAGGACGGCCTAGGTAAAAAGGCCCGGGAGATAGCCGAGAGACTGCGTAAGAAAGGATTCTCAGTCAAGTACGACGATAGTGGTGCTATAGGCCGTAGATACAGGCGACAGGACGAAGTAGGAACCCCCATCTGTATCACTATAGACTACGAGACACTTGAGGAGGAGCCTGAAAAGGTTACCGTCAGAGACAGAGACTCAACAGAACAGGAAAGGAGAAGGGTATCGGAGCTGGAGCAGCATATCTGAGTTCGAGCCTCAACCTAACCTTCTTTCTCTATCTTTTTTCTTCCTATGCTTATGTAGATCAGTCTTCTGAATCTGTACTGGTAACCTATGATAAAAAGGTGGATGTGAAAAGTTCAATCCATGTCCGAGTGTTCTGAATGCGGAAAACAGACAATGAGCTTTACCTGCCACTACTGCGGCAAAAAGTTCTGTTCAGAGCACAGGTTACCTGAAAACCACGACTGCCAAGAACTAGAGTCCGGTAAGAAAGAAGAGTACATGCCTGACTCAAACGCTAAGAAGAAACAGGATAAAGAAGAGAAATCAAGTAAGGAGAATAATAGCCAGAAGTGGTTTAGGCAGAAAAACCTGAAGGAGGAAAAAACTGCAGCCACTCGAGGAAGAAGAAACAATCTGTTATCAGACATCAAGTACACTTTGAAAAACAATCTCACAATGTCGATAATAGCCTTGACTTCAGTTTTCTATTTTGTAGCAGAAATCTTTGATACGGTAAAGTACGGATTCATGTTGTTTCCCAACCTGACACCTCAGGCACTATCACAAAATCCCTTGACAGAGGCCGCCGCTACAACCCTAGGATATGATCCAACGCTTCTAACACAGCCATGGGGTATAGCCACAGTGATGCTTGCACATGGAGGCCTCCTGCATCTGTTTGCGAACATGGCAACTTTCTACTTCTTCGGATCAGCCCTAGAAAAAGCCATAGGCAGCAAAAAACTTCTCAAATTCTACGTTGGGACAGGACTAATCGCCAGTATCGCCTACATTTTATTCAACAACTTGCTATACCTAATACCCTACACAGCCACTCATGCTGTAGGTATGAATCCTGCTGTTGGAGCTTCAGGAGCAGTTGTGGCGGTAGTCGGGGCGATAGCAGTGCTTTACCCTGACGCAGAAGTGCTTCTCTACTTTGTATTCCCTATGAAGATCAGCACCGCAGTAAAAGCATTCGGTGCAATAGAAACCTTAAACATAGCGACAAGCCTGATAGGTGTCAGGCTACCTGTAATTGGAGGTTTTGCGAGCTCAGCACACCTAGCAGGGCTTGCAGCAGGGATACT
>CAYMJB010000075.1:0-3027 GCA_964391005.1 uncultured archaeon
ATTGAAAGAGAAAGCTTATTTATGTTATTGCTTGGTGACAACTAGCCGTAGTGCTGTTCAAGGTGTTCAACGATGTCGTCTGATTCCGGCATCGTTGTATCGGTGTTAGGATCTACCAGTACAGGGACATTTGTCTGTCCTGAAACCTCTTCGACACGTGAACGGTCGTTAGGGTCAACTGCCCTTGCAATAAAGTCTATTCCAAGATCCGTCATTTTTTGTCTTACTTTTGAGCAGTAAGGACATCCTTCGAACTGGTAAACTTCCAACATCTCGTCTGGTTCACTCATAAACAATATGTGGAAGACGATGATTATATATTCTTCCGAGCATTTCTAGGTAGCTAAGTTAAGAAGCTCTTTCTGGTTCTCATATGTCAACAGCGATTTTACGTCTTCCTTCTTCATGAAGAAGCCTGTCTCGTGTTCTTCGTGTGGATTCTGTGTGACGTCTACAGAAGCGGCCTTAGAGGTTTCTACTACGTAGCCTCTATACTCCCGTTTCACCTCTTGACCTTCTTCGTCAGTATATGTCCACTCAAGGTCTTGATTAAGATTCTCTATTTTTTCTATCTTTTCTTCCGGAATTCCTGCTTCCTCCCTCAGTTCCTGTTTAATAGTCTTGGTATAGTCTTCGTCTTCTAGGTGGCCTTTTGGTATTTCCCAGCCTTCCCAGTTCTTGTTTCTCTTTAGGATTAGGAATCTCTTTTTGCCTCTCTTCTTTTTGTATACTACTAGTGCGACTCCTTTTTCAGTTCTCATGAAAATCTGTTTTGAGTCTGGTTTTTTAATCTCCTGTGTGATTTTCTGTTTTAGTCATGACCGATCAACAGTCAAATAGTTTTTATAATTCCCTGTTTGATTTACAACTGTCAGGTGTCAAAATGATAGGCCGATTGAGGGATTTTTTCTCGAACCTGTTCAGTGCACAGGAGGAGGACGTATCTATAGGTATATACGGGCCTCCAAACGCAGGTAAGTCAACTCTTTCAAATCAGATGTCGCTTGACCTAACAGGTGAGGAGATGAGTGACGTATCTGAGGTACCTCATGAAACCCGTGCTGTTGAGAAGAAGGAGAAGGTTGCAATAGAGGCTGACGGCCGTTCAATAGATATTAACCTGCTTGACATGCCAGGTATTACTACTAATGTAGATTTCAAGGATTTCAAGGAGCACGGTATGGAGGAAGACGACGCTAAGGGCCGTGCAAAAGAGGCTACAAAAGGCATCGTCGAGGCTGTGAAGTACTTGGATGATGTTGATGCGTGTCTTGTAATCTTCGATTCCACCAAGGATCCGTATACACAGGTTAATGTAACGATTATCGGTAACTTGGAGGCTAAAGATATTCCTATCCTGGTTTTGGCAAACAAGATTGACAAAGAGGAGGCGGATCCGGAACGTGTGCGTGATGCTTTTCCTCAGCACCCTGTACTGGAGGTTTCTGCAAAGGAGGGTGAAAATATTGACAAACTTTATGAGGAGATAATTGGAAGGTTAAGTTAGATGGGAGAAGAAACTGTAAGCGGTGTCACCATTGAGTTTCTTTCCAAGAAGAAGCTTCAGGAAGAGTCTTTTGATGAAAAGGTTGACTCTATAATCACCAGGGTCAAGGAGAACGCCGTGGTGGTGCTTGAGGAGGGATGGAGTCCTGAGGAGGAACGCTACCTTATAGAGCATGCTATGGAAGAAGTGGATGAGGAGTTTCCAGGTATAGAGTTTCTGGGCTTGAATGAGCGTGATTCAAAGATTCATAGAGCCAAGAGAATGTTTTATGAGAAGGTTTTGAATGAGAAGTACCGTCAGGGTATTACCATCGTCGGAAACTCACGTGTCATGGAACGTGTTAAGAAAGAGCGTGATGCGGTATCATTTCTTGCCAAGCTTGAGGAAGAGGAATGAAAAACGTAATAAGACCTAAGTTCCAGTGTAATTATGGAGGTTAGTGATCTGTGCCGCATAGATGTATGAACTGTGGAAAGATTTTTGACGACGAATCGGATAAGCTTATTGACGGCTGTGACTGCGGTAGTTCTCTGTTCATGTATGAGAAGGACGCAGAACCTGAGAAGTCTGAGAACGAGCTTCAGGAAGAAAAGCAGAAGGTTGAGTCTGATATTGAGAACATGATAATGGAGGGTGAAGGTGAACGTGAACATATTCAGATAGAGTTTGATCTTGACTCCATACAGGTTCAAGATGAAGGCGTCTATGAGCTAAATATATCACGTCTTCTTGATGAGATGCCCCTGATAATCTCAAAGAGCGAAGGTGTCTACCATGTACATCTTCCGTCAGCTTTCACAGAGGACAAAAAAGAGGTAGACATAACAGACCTCTAGTAATTCAGTTTTTGAAAAAGGTTTAAGTTGGAGAATACTAAAATTAGCCATACAGAGGATAATAATATGATTGATACTGAGAACCAGGACGGTAAGGAAGACGTATTCGGGCTTCCGAAGATGAGCACTGAGCTCGAAGTTGCTATATCCTATGTCTTGTTTGTGTTAGGTGTTCTGATGGTTCTTTCAGTTGTCTACCCGTTGAGATCACTGATTAACGTGAATGCTGTCTACGTGGGATTACTTATGGTAGGTGTTTCATATGTCTTTGCCATGGAGTCGGTTCGGGAGCTTGAGGAGAAGGATCATTTCCTTTCTAGGAGACTTATGAAGAAGATGAAGTCTTCAGAAGAGGAATAGAGTTGACTACTGAAGGGACAAAAATAAAACCTTTCACCTCTAATTACTTATTATGTCAGCGGAGAAAGTTGATCTAGACCTTAGCTTCTCAAACGAAGAACTTGCAAATTTTTTGGAAAACTTTTCTGAGAAACTTAGAGACGGTGAAATCGGTCTGAGCTTTAAAGGCCGTGAAGAGCTTAGGATAGAGCCTAATACTGAGAGTAATGTTGAAATCGAGTTTGTTGAATCAGATATGGAGAAGATGATGGAGTTGAGAATTGATATGGCGCAGGAGGACTTTGATGTTCAGGACGAGGAAGGCAGGAAGAAGATAAGCGTGAG
>CAYMJB010000076.1:0-3011 GCA_964391005.1 uncultured archaeon
CCCTCTTTAACTCATCAACAACATCTGAAAGCTGGCTGAGCTGCTGTTTAGCTTCAGGTAAGATGGGATCCAAGTCATCATTTTCAGAGGGAACTCTTTCATCTGGACGCTCCTCCGGTTTGTTGAGGACATCGTAAAGATCTCCAGAGCCAATTCCAAAGAATCTGCCCTCACTTGACTGGCCCGTAATCTGATTTAGAAGTTCCTTATCCAGCTCAACTAGTGTCTCTAATTCCTCGAAAACGTTCTCCACTTCTTCGATAAGCTCCTTCTCCCTTTTCAAGACCGCAGGTAACTTTTCATTTTCTATTTTCTCAACGTGTTTCTCGTTATGTACCCATACTTGTTGTAGATCCTGAAGATCGGACATACCCAACTCTGATGCCAACTCATAATTTATGCCATATTTACCCTGATCAACCGCATAAGTTTCTTTCGAAATTTGAACTAACGCTTCTCTGAAAAGCGCAATCCTCTGATGCGTCTCAACAGCTTGATTCAAATCATCTTCTATGAAGGCTTTCAACCCCTCTGAGTCCGAGCCCCCTGTAATATCCTCCAGCTCTTCCTGCTCAAGCTCCAGTATCTGTTCCAGCCTGTTTTTGATCTCCTTGATACGTGGAACAGGATTATCATAGTCCCTACCGACCTTGACATAGCCTTTATCACTGACCATCTCCTTCTGACTCTCTTTCCATTTCATTAACTGTTTCCATTCATCTTGGACGGAGTTCGCCAGCTCTAGCTCCTTTCTCTCAGTTTCTATATCAGATTTGAAATCCTCACGAGCTTCTTCTATAACTTCAGTCTCATCTTTAATCCTGTTTTTTAGAACCTCGGACTCATCTTCCATCAGGTTGTTCAATTCATTTAGTACTGACTCAGAGTCCCTGAGGCCGCCAAGAGATCCGCTCTCAAGATCATTGTGAAGCCTTTGAACATCATCTTCTAACAATTGAAGCTCTGAATTATCTGCACTCATACTTACCTAAATTATACTTTTACGTAGCTCAATTAAAAGGTCAACCCACTATCTCCTCGAGTTCTTGAATCATGTCTCTGGCCTCACTATCTTCACGCTTATCAATATCTTCAACAGCCTTAAGCTCACCCAGTATGTCATCTCTGCATATCTCACCAATACCTTGTGATATCCTCTTCAGCTCGTTCAATGAAGCCTGTCTCTCAGCAGTCATTGCCGTCACCTGAGATTCGATATCGTTAAATTTGTTTTCAAGGCAATCCGCTTTCCCTATAGATATACCGACTATCTCTCCTATCAATGTTTTGTCGTTATCTAACCTCTGAATCTCAGATTCGTCGTAATCCAAGAAATTGCTGAGCTTCTCATATGTTTCTTCAAGAATCGGCAGAGCTTTGCTCTGCAGATCATCGAGGTGATTGAGATAATCATCAAGATCCTCTACAGCTTCTTCCTCGGACTCCACCTCTTCAAACAAATCTCTCCAGTTTTGATCCTCAGCAAGTTTTTCAAGCATCTCGTCATCTTCCTCCAGCTGATCCAGCAGGTTATGTAGTTCGCCTACTAAACCGTGCACCAGCTTGATATCCTCGACAGCTTGAACCAAGTCATTGAAAGCATCTTCCTCCAGCGATTCCTCTTCTTCTACACCTTTGCCAATCGTTTTAAATTCCGCCTTTACCTTTTGAAGATCTTCGTATGCTTCGCAAATTCCATAGTCATATTTTTGGTCACTGAAGTCAACCGTTCCACTTAGATCAGACTTTACTTTATCTCTCTCCTCGAATTCTATACCTCCTATCTCGTCTGGCCCAACACTGGAAAGGCTGTTAGGGTAGTTTATCTTATCAGTTGCAGAACTTTTCCCCTTAACTCTATTCAATATCTTGTTTCTACTACTCGTCCAACCAGCAGAATCATCGAATACAAGGTCTGCCGCTGCACCGCTTACCGAGGCAGGAGTCTGTTTAAGAGCATCAGCATATCTTGGATTGTCAGGGTTAACTCCTCCACTTCCTGTATCAATGTTATCTATAATATCTTCCTTAAAAACCTCTAAGTAAGCCAGAGCTCTATTAATTCTCGCGGAGGCATAACCTATTTTAGGACCAATGTCCTTCTCCATTTGAAGCTCATCCTCAACATCATTCAAAGCCTTTTCAGCCAGTTTAACATCATTCTCAAGATTGAGGTTGTTTAAGATACTCTTGATCTTGTTTATTACATCCTCTTCCAACTCGGCAGCCTCTCGCTCGCTGTCAGTATCACCTTCAGACCCATCCTGAATATCTTCTCTAATCTGGTCAGCCTCATCTTCGATTTCTTGCATTCTCTTTTCGGCTTCAGCTTTTCTCTTCTTTCTTTCAGCTTTCTTCTCTTTCAATGTAGACTTAGCTTCAGTATAGCCTTCAGCCCCTGCGGCAGCACCTTCACCGGCAAGCTTAGCTCCGGCTCCTCCACCAAATGCAGCAGCTCCTGGAACTCCGCCAAGTAAAAGGAAGACAGCTCCAATTAAGCCTACTGCCCCTATAGCGGTTAGGAGTACCAGTCCAAGGTTACTATATAATGGAGCTAGCTGATCAAATAAACCAGCTCCTGCCGTGGAGAGGACTATAAGTACCGAGACTATCGCAAGTATATTTCTGCCTCCTTCACCATAGCCGTCACCTCCTGTCAGGCTATCGGCTATCTCAAGTCTTTCAGCACCAAGCTTCAAAACACCATAAATAATCGCGGTCATTAAACCGACCGTAGCCGCTACACCAATAGCGTTCGTAGGGTCGCTTAATTCAAGGCCTAGAACATCTGATAGAAGAGGTATTATACCTACGAAATCAGTAGACTGGGCGGCGGCACTCGGAATATAGACCGCAATTGAAGCTGATAATGCCGATAACTTCTTATCCATTACTCAAGGATGGAGAGTGCACATTTAAATCATTACCCTAGGACGCTTAGGAAAATGCTATCCACAGCGTCCAAAGAAAGGCTGCTACTATCGCAAAGAAGAATACATAGCTTATTGTAC
>CAYMJB010000077.1:0-2988 GCA_964391005.1 uncultured archaeon
AGATCCTTCAAGCCTCTGTACATTCGGGCAGGATCCTCCTTCACAAAAAGATGATCATTCCTTTCTGTAAGGTCTTCCTCATACTTAACCATTGTATCCCTCCTCCAGGTTTTCTCTAATTCTCTCAACTATAAGATCTCTCTTCTCCTCTACATCTTCTTCGTAGCCTCCACGTGTCTCACCGTAAAGGAACTTGTCAAACAGGGCTCGGTAAGCGTAGTACCAGAGACTCTCCTGATAGTCTTTCTCAGTAGGGTACTCCGTCTTGAGCTTGGATTTGATCTGAATATTAGCCTTTTTCTCTTGTTTGTTTATGTCTATGAAGATCTCATGGACTTCAAACGTGAACTTATCCATTTGCTCTTCTAAGATAACTTTTGAGCGTATCTTACCTGTGTCTACGTCGTTGAAGTATTTTTCCTCACGTACCTCGTCTTGAGAAATCCTTGAGGTTAGGAGATCACGGATCTCGGCATAGGCTCTGTCAGTATCCTCCAGCCTTATGTCCTGGCGGCGGCGACCGATCTCCTCAATAATCTCCATAACATGTGTTAATGGTTTACGCCGCGTAAAAAACTATGTAGAAGGAATCAGGAACTTCAGTTTTTCACCTGCATTCCTCACATAGAAGCCTTCCTTCCGCCTCAACAATGTTCTCGGAGTAGTTATCGCATTCGTCACAGACACCTGACTGGGACCTCTGTCTTGGGTTTGCCTCAGCCTCCATTTCAATATCCTCAGACATAATCTCCGCCATTCCAGGCCATGCACGCAGAATATCTGACTGAGTCACGATACCTACAAGCATGTCACCTCGTACAACAGGAACTCTCGAAACATCGTTCTGGCTCATAGCCATTGCCACATCATCAAGATATTCATCTTCCTCAGCCACAATAAGATCCGTGCTCATAACATCAGCTACAGTAGTCTCCGTAGGATCTTCGCCCTCTGAAACAACCTGATAGACAATATCACGGCAGACTATAACCCCTACAGCATCCTCATCATCTATAACCACAAGTCCTCTGATCTCTTCATCCTGTAGAAGCTTTGAAGCCTTAACAATATTTTCATCTTTTTCAATGGCTATAACGCCCTCGGTCATTACCTCGTTCAGCTCTACTTGTCCTTCCATACACCAGTTATGTACTGTAAAACTAAATAAAATATTGGTTTTCTCCGGTTCTATGTAAACTGCTTTAAACCAGATTGATGGTTCGACTTCCCAAACAGGGACTGGATGGTTCTGTTCAGAATCATGATCTCCTGACGCTTGTACGGAGATATCTCATATGACTCAATAATATCCTTAGACGGCTGCATATACTTCTTAATTGTACCTTCAGAGATCGTCAACAACACTTTTCCACCGCACTCAGGACACTGGGCCGTCTCCTTGCCTGAAGGAGCGATGGTCTGGTTTGTAAGTGGAACACGACGGAACTTCTCATTGCAGTCAACACACCTCATCTTCTGGCTTGAAAAACTTCTCAGGTTACCTTTAATATCCGGAATAAAGTGCTTGTCAAGAAGAAGCTCTGCAACAGCATCCTCATCAACCGCCTTGGTTTTCTCACCAAGCCCTAGCTGCGCCGAGGTCTTATCACTCATCTCATCAAGAGTAACATACTCAGACTGCACAGGACCGTTCTCCACATCAGATGAATCATGAGTAAAACCATGCTGGAAAGGATTATCGGAGTGAACAATATCCTCACCTATCTGAATCTCATTATCAAGCTCCCAAGGCTCCTTGTAATCCTGAGTTTCCTCATAGAATCCAAGAGGATACTCGTCAACAGTTTCAACAGCCCAGGCCTCATCATCCACCTCATCAGGATTCAAGACAGTAGAGAGGATAAGAGGCGCGTCCATGGTGTTGTGTGCGAATACAGGATGTGGTCCACAGAGGAAGTTCTGGTTCCCTGGAACCTCTAGATCATACACATAATCATCGCCGTAATCCTTTTTCTCTACTTCTACCACTCTTTCAACAGAAATATCTCCCTCAACCGGTTTTTCCAGAGACTTCAGGCCTTTATCGTATAGTTCTTCAACTCTCTGTTTGGAAGCTGTTTTCATCCTCTCGTTTTTCCTGTCATTAGCAAAAGATTGCTTTATCTCCTCGTAATCAGCACCTTCATCTCTCAAAGCTTCTCTGCCCTCATCAAGCACGTTCCACAGAGGCCAGTAAGGATCTTTATCTGTCCATTCTGAGTACAATACCTCCCAAGTCTCATCAGCCTGACGCGTAGATGACTTGAAGCCCAGCTTCCTAACAAGCAATGAAAGCTGTGTAGCCATCTCACCACTCTTTGTGTAAAGCTTTGAGAATCCCTTTTCTTCATAGATTGAGCCGTCTCCTGCTCTGTAGGCCTCTATGAACTCCTCTACTTTCTCTTCTTCAGCGCCGAACACGAATGAAGGAATGCTTTTCTCGTCGAACTTCTCCCTTTCAAGACCTAATTCTTCCAGAGCTCTCATAACGACTGCAGGGGTATCGACCCAATAGCATTTCTTTCTGCCATCTCTATCATCTAGATGTGTCCTCCGCTCCACACCTGTAAGCTCACTTATACAGTGCTCGATATCTTCAATCACATCTTCATCAGTATTCGTTATCCTTCCTCTGTCAAGATCTCCTTCGGAGAGAAGGTATCCTAGCAGCCGGTAAAGCTCTGCTGAATTCTGAATGAACCTGTCCACAGGATCTGTATTCGCTCTCAGCCTGACCTTGCAGGAAGGTACAACGCCGACATCTTTGTAAAACTCCAGAGGTGCGTCCCTTCTGCCCGTCCTGTACCTGTAGATATTGTGTTCTCCGTACTCCTCCCTTATCTTGTCTCCTGCTTCGGCCTTGATCTCCGGATCCAATTCCTCAAGCTCTTCCTCAGGAACCCTCACATAGCACTCGTCATCGGGCAGAACCTCAAAGAGATCAATCTCTTCGGCAAGACCTTCAGACTCCAGTTTTGGGTTCGAAGG
>CAYMJB010000078.1:0-2945 GCA_964391005.1 uncultured archaeon
CGGATCTTGCAACAGGCCTAGGTGCTTTACCTTTCTTCTTCAAGGATGATTTTAGTGATGCCTGGCTTGTCGGGCTGTGGGGTATAGCTACAGGGATCATGGCCACGGCGTCTATAGTTGGTCTTATACCTGAGGGATTGCTTACAGGTACATGGCTTGAGGTGTCTGCAGGATTGCTTATAGGTGTAGGTCTTGTGGAGGTTGCCGGAAGGCTTCTAGACAGTCACGAAGTTGAGCCCGGTGAGTTCAAGGAAGCCGACCTCAGGAAACTTATCCTGATTCTGGGTGTGCTTACGGTGCATAGCTTTCCTGAAGGTGTTGCGATAGGGGTTTCTTTTGCGGAGCTTGGTCTTGAAGGAGGTATACCGATACTTGGTTTTGCCGTACCGGCGGTCGCCATAACAATGACCGTGGCAATATCCATACATAATATTCCTGAAGGTATCGCAATTTCAATCCCGTTCAAGGCTATGGGTATGAGCAACTGGAGGATGCTTGGAGCCACTATTTTTTCAAGTCTTCCACAGCCTATAGGTGCTGTAATCGCATTCTACTTTGTACGTGAGGCCCGTCTGTTTCTTCCGGTAGGTTATGGCTTTGCGGCCGGTGCCATGCTTTACCTGGTGGCGACGGAGTTCGTGGATGAGGCACGTGAGCAGGCGGAAACAGTAGATGACTGGAGAAAGCCTTTCACCTATGGAGGTTTTGCAGGGCTTTTAATCATGGCACTGATATATCTTACAGTAGGTGACCCTGCATTCCTACAGCTCCTGTAGAACTATCCGGAATAATACTAGTTAGAGATAGAGAGCTTCTGCTTCTTCACAGGGAGGACGAAAGGCACTGGGAGGTGCCCGGCGGCAAGGTCAAGCAAGAGGAGTCGCCTACGCAGGCAGCTGTACGTGAAGCCAGTGAAGAGATAGGTGTTGAGGTGGAGCTTGAGAAGCCTTTCTACACCGGGGAGTTTCAGAAGGATGGAAACCTGTACATCTGGCATGCATACCTCGCCTCCACAGATGAAGATCCTGAATTAACGGAGGATGTTTTCGATGATATGAAGTGGTTTACGGCTGAGGGATTAGACGAGGCCGAGCTAGCGCCGAATATCGAGATGATTGAACCCGCGCTAAGAAAGGTCTTGAAATAGGAACTTTTACAGGATGTATACGGCTCTTGATGGGTAAGTGTGAAAAACTAGGTCAGGAAAAACTGGTTTATGGAGACCTGGTTCTTTGGATTTGTACAGTCCTTGACTGGAAATCCTTTGATTGACCAACTTATGATTTTCTCAGCGGAGTTTCTGGTTCTTCTGGTACCGCTCACCTTTGTATACCTTTGGTTTCAGGACGACCAAGGTAGATTGGACTCTGTGTACGCATTCACAGCTGTTCTATCAGGTTTGATGGTATCTTACGTGGTTCTGGCGCAGGTTTACCAGCATGACTCGCCGTTCCAGATGTATGATACTATTGCTTCCGGAGAGCCTGAGAACGGTTTTCCAAGTCAACACACCACAGTAGTCCTTAGCATGGTTCTACCTTTAATTTGGCAGTCAAGGAAGAAACTGGCAGCGCTGTTTCTGGCTTCAGGTGTTCTAACAGGTTTCTCCCGGATATACATAGGTGAACACTTTCTAGTAGATATTCTAGGAGCATGTCTTGCGGCTTTGTTAGGTTTTGCCTTAATGCTTCTGACACAGAAATACCTGAGTGAAGATGTAAACCGGTTGGCGGACTTCACCTACAGGATGCAGAAGAAAGTATTCTCTTACCTGCCGGCTGACATCTAGAGTCAATAAAAACTATATAGAAATTGAAGGGAAAGAATTTGACCGGGTTTAACCGATGTGGTGTTCTCCGACCTCTTCGATGGTGTCTACGTTTGTAAGGAAGATTGTTCTGCAGCAGTACTTTTCTAGACCAAGGTCGTCGAGAACTTCTTTCTTGTCCTCTCCGTCCTCGGTTCTTTCCTCAAACTCGTTCCATTTGTCTCCTATGACCTTGCCGCATGAGAAGCATCTTACTGGTATTTGCATTGTTTGGTAACCTCGCAGAACATCCTTTAACGGTAGGATTTCTGCTGTTTGTGCCGGGCTCCTTTGCTCGACTGACTTGGTTTTCTGGTCTCTGTACGTCTTGGATCCTCAACCATCATGTTTCTGTCGTAGTCTCTGAAGTCTCTTTCAAGCTTGTCGCTTCCTGTGTACTCTACAAGTCCACGGGCGATAGCCATTCGGATTGCCTCTGTCTGACCTTGTTTTCCACCGCCTTCTGCGTCAACAGTGATCTCAAGGTCTTCAACTATGTCAGATCCTGCGATGTTTAGAGGTTCTTTGATTCTCTCCGCCTGCATGTGGCTCTGGTCAGCCCAGATGTGTACAGGTCTTGAGTTGATTCTAAGTGTGCCGTCGCCTTCAGTAACTGAGGCTCTGGCCTTGGCGGTCTTTCTCTTTCCACTTGTATGTACAGATTCAGCCATGAAAAATCACTCGTCCATCGGCTCCCAGCCGACATGCTTGCTTATTTCACCAAGCTTTACATAGTTCTTGCTTTTCAGTTCTTCACCGGACTTTGTATCAATTTCTTCGACCTCGTCCTCCAGGTCGATTGGAACCCTTAGGTATGTCTTGATACGTGAGTAAGCCTCTTTACCTCTCTCTTTTTTGTAAGGGATCATGTTTCTTACGCTTCTCTTCAGGATTCTCTCAGGGCTTTTAGGGTAGTGAGGTCCTCTGTCACGCGCACCTCTGTCAACCTTGTTCTTGTACTCCTCGAGGACGTCTTCCTCGTCTCCTGAGACAACTGCTTCTTCGGAGTTAACTATTTTTACCTCTTCTCCGTCCAGTGCATCCTGTGCTATCTGTGACGCGAGACGGCCGACGATTCTGTTGCTTGCATCTATAACCTTAGTCATAATTCTTCACTTCACCAGTTTAACTCCTGATC
>CAYMJB010000079.1:0-2930 GCA_964391005.1 uncultured archaeon
CGTCTATCGAAGTAATCTTGTCCTTGAGAAAACGGTTAGCCCAGATATCTGCCTCTAGTTCCTCCTCATCAGACGGGTTGCTGTCACCTGAATAATTCCTTCTGCTCTCCATTCCGGATCTGATCTCTGGTGCAACCCCGACAACCTTATCGATAATACTATCGATTACTTCCTCTTTATCCATTCTCTATATTACCTCTTCGACTTCCTTGTCGTGGAAGATTAGTTGCTCAAGCTTGTCCAGAAGCTCCTCAGGGTTCTCTCTTTGGAAGATGTTTCTGCCTACGGCAAGGCCGTTACCACCGGCTTCAAGCGTATCATAGACATCCATCAAAAAGTCTTTGTCACTTCTCTTGGATCCTCCTGACATAACGGTTTTCAGGCCCGGAACCGCGTCCTCAACCTGCCTCCAGTCCTCCTGCTCACCAGGATACTTGCATTTGACCATATCCGCGCCAAGCTCAAGTCCAAGTCTGGCGCCGTATGCGACGACATCAGGGTCTTTCTGACCTGAGTAATCAGGATTATTTTGTATTCCTTTTCCACGCGGATAGCTCCAGAGCACTACAGGAACCCCATACCTTCTTGCCTCCTCCTGGACTTTACGGAAATCTTGCCACATCTCGTCTTCGTGGAGGCTGCCCGCGTAGAGAGTATATCCTACCGCATCAGCACCAAGCTCCTCTACAGCATACTCAACAGTGCACTGCTTTGGGCTGTAGTAATCGGCTCTTTCAGCCAGGTTTGAGTTACCGTTGAGCTTCACCAATAGCGGTGCACCGTCTTCAATATCGTTTCTATGTTCCCATTCTCTGTAGTACTCGGCGTTTCCCTTCTGCAGGGCGATCGCTGTCACGGCATCATGCCTACCAACCTCAAATACATGCCTGGGATCAGAGCTTTCAGGCATCGGCTCGAAGTCCACAGGTCCGTGCTCTGTTCCATGATCATACGCTAAAATTAGGGAGTTTCCATTGCGGTAGATCGGGGACTCGTAATTATACCTCATAATACAAAGTATTACAATTCAGCGTTTTTAACTATTTGACAATGCTGCGGCTCCGAAAACCGGTCATGGAAAACCCACTTCAAGATTCCCTGTTAAATACATGAACATGAGTTTGAAGGAAAATTCTTCCGGAGTAAACGTAGGTGAAGACGCACCGCATTTTGAACTTGAAAACTACGAAGACCAAAAAGTGGCTCTAGATGATCTGGACAACTACGACGGCGTCTTAGTCGTATTCATGTGCAATCACTGCCCATTTGTACAGGGGCAGGTAGAGGAGCTAAGAAGGCTGGAGGAAGAGTACTCTTCAATAGCTGTAGTCGGGATAAACCCCAACGCCGAGACACATCCAATGGACTCCAAGGAGAAGATGCCAGAGTTCCTTGAAAAGTTTGACCTCAAGGAAACAGACTTCTACTACCTTGTAGACAAGAATCAGGAAGTAGCAGAGGAATACGGAGCAGTATGTACACCGGATCCTTTCCTTCTGGATATGAGACATACAGTATACTATCACGGGAAATTAACGGATCGGACAGGACCGGAAGGAGAGATAACAGAGCACTATATGGAGGACGCAATCAAAAAGATGCTGAAGAGAAAAAACCCTCCAGAGAAACAAACTAGTCCCAAAGGCTGCAGTATTAAGTGGAAAGAGGAAAAGAGATGAGTTACAGACTAAGGCCGGAGAAACACGAACTTCAGAAGGCCCGTGAAACCACCAGAAACATACTGGAAGGATGCAAACACGAACTAACCAAAGACAGGGTTCTAGAAGTCAACCTCGGTGCAATGCCTTCAAGCCCTGAAACAGAGCACGGAGCACGAGGAACAGCCATAGACCCGGAAACAGCGCAGATATACTTCAACGCCGACAAAAAAGAATGGCGTGAAGACCTGGAAAAAGTCGTCAGAAAGGCTTATGGAAAATCATGGTTTTACGAAAACATGGAGATGTCAGGCCTTGTATGGCAGGAGCTACTGGCAGACACCTTCTCATACATGTTTCTGGCACAGACAGAAGAACGAGAACCTGAATCTCAGGTAGGACAGGAATGGGAACAGAAAAGCGACAAGCTCAAGCAACAAATCAACGAAACAAAAACTAGCTTTTCATGGCAGCTAAAATGGAAACTAGGAAAGAAGCTACTTCAGAAACATGAACTAGAGCAGTTCCCTCAACTTACAAGAAAAGACGTACAGGAAGCAGGTGAGCTCCTGATTGAGTAACGCATGCTTTCTAGGAAGATTTCAGCCATTCCACCAAGGCCACTACAAGGTCGTAGAGAAATACAGAGACGAATTTGAACAGCTAAAGGTTGTTGTAGGAAGTGCCGGAAGGAGCAGGGAGACTGATAACCCTCTCAGCTTTGAGGAAAGAAAAGAGATTATACAGACCTGCTTCCCAGAGATCACGGTAGAAAAATTAGAGGACATGGAAAGCGATGAGAAATGGGCGGAAAAACTCGGAGGAAGGTGCTCTGGAACACTGATTTCAGGCAATGAACTTGTACAGAAGCTTGTTGGGGAGTTTACGGATTTGAATGTTGTGGGACCAGAGCTCCACGACCCGGAAATCTACTCGGGTTCTGAGATACGGAGAAGAATGAGATCTGGGGAAGAGTGGCGTTATCTGGTGCCTAAATGCGCACAGGAGTGTATAGAACAGAAAGAAGAGGACATCAGGGAAGCTGGAATAAACTACAACTTTGAACCTGGATGGAAGAAGAAAAACGCCTATCACGGAACTGCAGACCAGTAGAAAACCTGAAGGCTATGCTGCAGTTCTAGATGCTATTCAGAGCCTGTGGTAGGTAACTCATGATATTTTTGGCGGTTGCACCGCTTCCCAGCTTACCCGCCGCAATCTCTCCAGCCTCAGCATTTAATCTTGCACCAATCTCAGCGGCTTCAGAGAGAT
>CAYMJB010000080.1:0-2877 GCA_964391005.1 uncultured archaeon
TTACGCCAGTTCTTCTGAGACCTCTTGGTTTAGTCTCTGTATGAAGTCTTCTTTGTTTTCCTGTGGTATTTTGGCTCCGGCTGCAACGTTGTGACCTCCTCCTTCTCCGTCAAGTTCCTCGCATATCTGATCTATGATTTCGCCCAGGTTTAATCCGTCTTCTACAGCGGCTTTCTCCGCTCGTGAGGATACTTTTACCTTGTCTTTTTCTGCCTGTGCGACACCCATTACTACTTCTGTGTCGAAGAATCCGTTGCTCATGCTGATTGTTGCTACTGTGCCTATGAAGTCTTCGTCTATGCTGGAGTTTCCGTCTATGACACCTATCTGTTTTTCATATACCACTTCTTCGTTTTGCTTGTTGTCTTCGACGTATCGGAGGGAGGATGAGATTTTCCGCCCGTACTTTCTGGATATTTTCTCTGCAAGATTTAGATCGTTTTCAAGCAGGATCTTGACCCCTTTTCGTGGTTCGCCAAGTCTTCCGCAGGCGTTTATTATCGTGGAGAATTCATCGATCTCATATCCGTTTTCAAGAGTGTAAACATTGTTTAGGAGTTCTTGTACAGGATGTCCGTGTTTTATCATCGTGTCTATGAGCTTCTTTTCTTCGTCCGGGTTGAGGTCTGCCAGTGTACGGAAGCTTCCTTTTTGCCTTATTTCTACTCCTGCTGATTTAACGAGCTGTATGGCACCTGATTCGTTGTTGCTTACGCCGTCGAGATGAGGGTCTGTGGTGTACATCAGGGATTTCTGGAGAGGCTTTGTCGTCCTTCCGTACAGGTCTAGTCCTTTTCTTCTTTGGATCATGTTTTCTTCTATTGCTTCGTCGGCAATCTGTTGGTTAAGTCCTAGGAACTCACCTTCCTGCTTCTGTACGTCTCCGGTTGCCCCAATAAGTGCGTAATGAACTAGATCCGTATTTTCTGTGTTTACTGCTTTTGCTAGAAGGTATGTCATTCCTGCGGCCGAGATTGCTTCTCCTCCATCGTATCCAAGGTAGTGCGGATTAAGGTGTACAAGGTTCTCTATGTTTTCTGATTCTTCTGCGGTTATCGCCGGGTCGTGGTGATCGCTTATGATCACCTGTTTATCTTTAGTTAGAATGTGTTCTTTGATCAGGTCTGACTGCCCTGAACCTATGTCTACAAATACCACAAGCTCTTCCTCTTCCTGTGCTATTCTCTCTACGTCTTCCTCGTATAGCTGCTTCAGAATCTCGTAGTTGAATTCTTTGTCAAGTCTTTCAAGTATCTTGTACATTATTGCGGTGGCGTTGATTCCGTCGGCGTCGTACTGTCCTATAACCCTTATCTCTCCTTCGTGCTCTCTTAACTTTTTTGCGGCCGGCTCTGCTCTGTTTATTATATCTTCTACCATCGCTGCTGAAAACAATGTTTTAGGTTTCTTTTATTGGTTTTGTTCAAGTATCTTCACGGCTTTTCTACGGACATTATCCGGTATATCGTATTCATCGCTCTCTATATCTTCTTTGGATAGCCATGATAGGCCTGAGTGTTCGTGGCTGTGTGTGGCTTCTGTTTGAGATTCTACGTGTGCCGCGTACATGAAGTCGCAGTGAAGGTGTCCTTCTCTGATCCTGTGAAGGTTTACGTTAAATGGAGTAGGCAGATCCTCTTCCTGTGAGAACGATGAAGGCTGCTCTTGATCTGTAAACTGTATTTTGTACCCTGTTTCTTCTAGTGCCTCACGTTTTGCGGCCTGATCAGGTGTCTCGTCATCTTCTACATGTCCTCCTGGCTGTATCCATTTGCCAAGCTTGTCATGCTTCATAAACAGTATCTTGCTGTCTTTGATGATGAGTACTGAGGCTGTGTAGTCTACGTCAGCGCCTTTAGGTAGAAAGCCCATACTTGGAGAATCAAAGAGAGGATGAAGTTTTTATTCGTCTCTTTCGTATTCCCATTCCTCGTCTATGTTTCCGTTTTCACGGTGGTAGTCTGCGACCCTTCTTATCTTGGCTTCTGTTAGTTCGAGCCTTCTTCTTGCCTGTTCATCCTCTTGATTGTCTTCTAGGTGGTCCTGTATGTTTTCTGCCTTATCAACGAGGTTTCTAAGGTCTTCTGGGATATCAAGCTCCATACCTTCCTGTTCAAGAATCTCGGTTATGCTCATTCCGGTTTCTTCCTTGACACTGGGTATTCCGTACTGGTCTCTAAGCTTCAATCCTATCTGAGCCGGCTGATGGCCGTCTCTTCTAAGCTTGACTACAAGATCTACGACTTCTTCTCCGTCGTAGTCAATCCAGTCAGAGCTGCTTTTTGTTGTAGGGTTGTCAGAACCTGATGATCCTCGTCCATCCGAATGCATTCTAGTCATTTTTATCTACACCTTGATACCGATCTAGGAAAGCCATCTACTTTGCTTGCCCAGTCTATAATACATCAGGTCTAGAAATTTTATAAACCAGTTGAAGACGTCGAATGATATGTTTGATTTGTTCAGCTACACAGTTGGATTTGTGTTCAGGTTGGTAGTCTATGGTTTTTGTTAATCTTTAAACTTAGTTATCTATCATCTGGTACTGTTGAAACAGGTAAAGACTAAGCGGGGTAGAGTAGCTTTTGGTGAGGATAATGTAGTTCTTACTGAGAACTACCTGAATTACTTTAGAAACCTGTACAGGGAGCTTTGGGTGGAAGGTGAGACCCATCACAAAGCGTCTCTGTTTGCGTTGACTTTTGCAGTCTCGTTTGGTTTGACGGTATCGATGCTTTCTCTCATGATGTTGAGTATTGATGTCCTATTAGTGTTGCTGGCGTCTTTTGTGTCTTTTTACGGTTTTGTGTGGGTGGTTCAGAGGTTTAGAGGCTTTACCACGGACAGGAAGATTCCCTATGATGATATTGATGATGT
>CAYMJB010000081.1:0-2847 GCA_964391005.1 uncultured archaeon
AGGGCCTGTGCTTCATCAGACCTTACCTCTCCTACAACTAAGGCGGAGTCACCAAGCCTGAGAGACGTTCTAATTGCATCATCTGCCGGCATCTCGGACTCAACCTGTGTAATTACGGACTGGGACTTCATCCTCTCAATATTGTATCCGATATCCTTCATCTGAGGGAGGGGAAGTTCCAACGTGTCCTCTACCGTTACGATTCTATGGTTTTTCATTATTTCAAGCATAGCAGCGGAAAGCAGAGAGGTTTTTCCTGCTCCACGAGTTCCTGCAAACAGATGTGACCGGTTTCCGTCTACAAGGAAGGATAGAACGGCTGCTCCGATGCTGTTAATTGTGTTATTTTTGATAAACAAAGGTAGAGTCCAGATACGTGATCTATGTCTTCTGAGAGTGAATGCCAGGCCCTCAGGACTCAGGTTCTCCTGTATGACAGCAACACGTGCCTTACCTCCTTTAACCTCGGTCTCTGTATCCAGTACAGGGTTTGCCTCGTCCAAAGGTCGACCTGATTGAATCCTGAACCTTGTAGCATATGACTCCGCCTCTTCTTTTGTCGGGATTAGATTGGTTTCACAGTCCTCAAAGTCCTGATGAGTAAGATATATCGGAGACTCACCTATAGGAGAGTTAATATAGATATCCTCAACCTTAGGGTCCGCAATTAACAACTCTAAAACACCTAAGCCAGAGGTATAACGATTCAGTATTCCGGTAAGTGCCTCTAATTCGTCCATACTCAGGTTTAGGCCCATCTGCGTGGCAAGATCCCTGAGCATATCTCTTCCAATATTCTCGAAAACCCTCTGCATCTTATCAGGCTGTGCAAACTCTCCCTCCTCCGGCTTGTGAGATGCCATAAACCTGCGGGCAGCATCCAGAAGCTTGTACTTCTCCTCTGGAAGATTGAACTCAGGCGGATTAACATGATAGACCGGACGAGTCTGATCCGGTACATCATAGATAGAAACCTCTACATCACCCTGAACCTGATACCTGTCCTTCTCTTCACCTCTCTCAGGCGGTAGAGACATGTACTTGGTAAGCATAAAGTTCGGGCGTACAAGAGGATGGAAGAACTCCCTGTAGATATCCCTGTCACCTACATGGTAACCTGTAAGGTAGTCTTGGGCTCTCTGAATCATCTCACAGTCCTCCAAAGTATCCATTACCGGGTCAATAACATCCTGAATAAAGTACTTTAGGCAACGCTTCTGCTGAGGATAAGCATGCTCCTGATCCTGCCTCATATGACGCTTCTTTCTTCGAAGCTCAACATAGGCACCTACAGGATCCTTACGAAGCTCATCAAAAACCTTCTTCTGAACATCAGGCAAATGCTCCTCGTAAAGCTGGCTACACCTATCCCTCTGAATATCCTGTGAAAGGTAGCCTTGGGAAGAGATACTTCTTACAGCTTCTGCGATCTCCCTAAGCAGAGCAATCTGCTCCTCCTCGTACTCATACTCACGTGACTCCGTCAAAACCACGCTACCTGCATCAGGGATCTCCTGAAGAATATTGATTACACGGGACATAACCTCCGGATAATCTTCAATAGAGGCACCGTAAATCGATCCAAGCATGTTTATCTCGATTGTACCAGTATCATCATCATACTCGTAATCAAATACATCCTTGTTTTTTACGTCCATACCCAACATTGTTATTCGAGCATTGGTAAAAGGTTAGGTAGAGATGCCACAACAGCAAGACATAATAAACCAGGTAGTTGACCGGGTTAACGACTTCAACCGTAGAGTCCGAGACCTGGAAGAGAAGATCAGAAACCTCTCCGCAAGAGTCGATGCGCTGGACGACACGGTAATGAACAAGACCGAGCAGAACAGCGACGACGTACAAGGCATAGAAGACGATGTCGAAGACCTCAGCGACCGGATTGCAAACATGGAAGTCGATATAAAGAATATTAACAGGGAAAAGAGAAAGTTCGTGACTTCACAGGAGCTTGACGAGATAGAAAACTACATGGACCTAATGAACCCTATTCACTCTTCATTCATGACCGAGAAGGAAGTCAAGGAGAAGATGGAGGAGGAAGGATACATACACAAAGACGAAGTTGAATCAATGATCGAGGAGAAGGTAAGAAGGATGACAGCAGGTGAAAACACTCAAGGTTAAATACACACCAAACAATACTTTCTAACACAGAGCTGCAAAAAAGGGTTTTGAAATGGATTTCAAGCTGTTTGAACGTCTGAAAGACGACGACGGAAACGACGGACAGGAAAACAACAATCAGAGCCCAGGACGGCAGCAAGGACCACAAAACATGAATCAGATGGGTGGCGGAGACGTAGAGAGAACCGTCAGCTCAATGTTCAACCAAGGATACTCCGAAGAAGAGATACGTGAAGAACTTCAGGGACAGTATTCAAACGAACAGATAAACAGAGCGATAAACAACGCCGTCACATCATCAGCTACAGGAGAAGAAGAGCAAGGAGGACCGCAGCCTATGAGCCCTTACCAAGAAGAAGATGACACACCTGACCCGTCAAACCAGCAGAATCAACAACAGCAAATGAATCAACAGCAACAGATGAATCAACAGCAACAGGCACCAAACCAGGGACAACAGAACAATCAGCAACAACCCAGCCTAGAAACAGGAGACTCAAACCAGGTTGACCCAAGAGTCGAAGAACTAATCGAAACCGTAGTCGCGGAGAACTTCCAGAGAGTGGAGAAAGAGTTCCAAAACGTGTACAGCGAACTGGACATGATAGCGGAGGAGGTAGAAGACCTAGAAAAAAGGGTTCACGATCTAGAGGTAAGAGATGATGAAGACGAAAAAGAGTTTGTAGACAAGATGGAGGA
>CAYMJB010000082.1:0-2817 GCA_964391005.1 uncultured archaeon
TCTGCCTTATCGGAGTTTAGGCCTCTGCTTTCTAGGTAGTGCTGTTTCTTCTCTTCGACTGTTCCTGCGGCTGCGGCGTGTGATGCCTCTACGTTTGGATCTTCGATCATAAGCTTGGGTGATGCATCTGACTCTGCCTTGTCCGAAAGCATTAGGGTTTCCTGGTCTTGGAAACTTGAGGTATCAACGGCGTCTTCCTCTACTTTTTGAAGTCCTTCATATAGGCTTCTTGCTTTGTGATCAACAACGCTTCTTGAGTCCATGCTGCACTTGGTGTTGTCTCCTATGTGGCGGACGTGAAGTGAGAGGTCGTGGTGTTGATCCTTGGTTGGATACCATGCACCTGTCATCTCTGTCTCGGAGCTATCACCTTTTAGAACAGTTTCTATCTTTGTTCTGTTGAGGTCTCCGTCAAACATGCTGTTAAGCCAGTTTATGCTCCCGTATTTCTTGGTTATTGCCTTTCTTCGTGAGTATGAGAACTCTCCAGGTTTCTCCACGGCACCGTACTCAACCGAGGAGTTTTCACCTACGTATATCTCTGTAAAGGATGTGTTGAATCCTTGGTTTCTCGTCTCCTCGGTCAGAGTCAGGTCAGAATTTTGGGTGGTGTCAACTATTAGATGGCTGGAGACAGGTCCATCTGCCTTGTACTTGATGTGTAGTTCTGCTTTGCCGGTTACTTCGGCGTATATTACCGAGTTCAGGTTTGCTGAGTGTATGGCGTTGATCTTGTTCTCATCAGATTTGATTAGGTCGAACGCCTTCTGGCCTGCTTTGTCGAGAGCTTCTTCACCTGTATGAATCTCTATGTCTCCCTCCGACTTAATATCTGTCTCTATGTCTTGGTTGAGATCTGCCTGTTTGTCTAGGTCGTCAGGGTATCTGGTCCATGTTCTGCCTGGTGTCCTGATTGATTCAGGGTGTTCCAGTTCAGGTATCTTCTCTTCAGCCTCTGATCTCAGTTCTTGAATATTCACTTTCCCACACCTCTATCCTAGGCTACCTTCCATCTCAAGCTGTATCAGTCTGTTCAACTCTACAGCGTACTCGAGCGGAAGTTCCTTGGCAATTGGCTCAATAAACCCTCTCACAATCATCTCCTTGGCTTCTTCTTCGTCGATTCCACGGCTCTGCATATAGTGGATTTCTTCGTCGCCGATTCTTCCTACCGTGGCTTCGTGCGCCATCTCTACGTCGTCTTCCTTGACCTCGATATAGGGCTCTGTGTCTGAAGTTGCTTCATCTGAGAACATCAGTGCGTCGCACTCAATTGAAACCTTGCTGCCGTGGCTTCCTTCCGGCACCCTTACAAGTCCTCTGTAGTTGGTTCTTCCGTCTCCCTGTGTAATGGATTTGGATTCGATCGTGGACTTCGTATTAGGTGCGTTATGAAGGACCTTGGCTCCGGTGTCGATGTTTTGTCCGTCTCCGGCGTATCCTATGGTTATGTGGTTTGCACGTGCACCTTCACCGTTCAGATGGGAGCTTGGATAGAGCATTGTAACCTTGGATCCCATGCTTCCGGAGACCCACTCCATGACTCCGTCCTCCTTGACCTTGGCTCTCTTTGTGTTAAGGTTGTATGTGTTCTTTGACCAGTTCTGGACTGTGGAGTACTGGACATGTGCGTTTTCCCCTACAAATACCTCTACGCATCCTGCGTGAAGGTTGTTTCTGGTGTACTGTGGTGCTGAGCATCCTTCAATGTAGTGGACCTTTGAGTTTTCCTCTGCTATAATCAGAGTGTGTTCGAACTGTCCCATTCCTTTTGAGTTCATCCGGAAGTAAGCCTGTACAGGTATCTCAACCTCCACTCCTTCTGGAACGTATACGAATGATCCGCCTGACCATACCGCTCCGTGCAGTGCGGCGAACTTGTTGTCCTGTGGAGGCACGTTTCTGGTCATAAAGTATTCTTTGACCAGTTCCTCATGTTCCTGTACTGCCTCGTCCATGTCGCAGAAGATAACTCCTTTCTCCTCCCACTTGTCTTTCATGTTCTGGTAGACGACTTCGGACTCGTACTGTGCGCCTACCCCGGAGAGCGCCTCCTGCTCGGCATCTGGTATACCTAATTTATCAAACGTCTCTTCGATTTCCTCAGGTACTTCCTCCCATTCGTCTGACTGCTCTCCCTCAGCCGTCTTGAAGTGCGTGATATCGGAGACATCCAGGTCTGATAGGTCAGGACCCCAGCCAGGCATTGGACGCCTTTCATAGTGTCTGAGTGCTTCCAGACGTTTCTCAAGCATCCACTCTGGCTCATCTTTCTCCCTGGAAATCTCCCTTACTGTTTCCTCGGAGAGCCCTTCACCTGAGTCATACTTTATATCTGCGTCGGTTTTATGTTGGAACCTTTCACGGTTTTTCTGAACTTCTTCGTTGCTCATACAGAAACAATTATTATCAAATCTTTATAGCATGAATGGTCTAGAGCTGGTCACATATCTTCTGTTTTATATCGGATGATGAATGACCTGTGGAGGCGTCCACTCTCTTAACTCTTACTTCGCCGTTTACAGCGTCCTCGGCCATCTTCTTTACTTTGTTCTTTGAGTGATCTTGATCATATCCGATAGTGATGATATCAGGGTCGACTTCTTTGACGGTTGAGTAGATGTCACCCTCCGATCCAAGAATAGCCTTATCGACAGATTCCAACCCCTGTAAAATTTCTTTTCTTTCTTCCTCCGTGAACGCAAGGTTTTTCCGATCCTCTACACGTGAATCCCTGGCTATCACAACCACAAGTTCGTCGCCTAGACTGGAGGATTTTTCCAGATACTTGATGTGGCCGGGATGTAAGAGGTCGAA
>CAYMJB010000083.1:0-2812 GCA_964391005.1 uncultured archaeon
TTGTTGAAAACTTCCTGATAGAGTACGAAGATGTAGGAAACGCAGTACTAAATAGGGATGAGGGAAGAACAGATTTTACAGATCAGGGCAGCCTAGGAGGTGGATATAGACAGCCTATGAAGCAGAAGACTGTAATGCTTATTGATGAGAGGGAATCCGCACTCCAAAATCTGGATAAGCTGATGGAGCACCTAGAAAACTCCTACAATGAGCTCAGATCTATTGAATCCGGTGTTAAATCTGTAGATACTGATGCTGAGAACTGGGCCGACTTTGAATCAGCATGGAACAGACTCGACTCAAGTTCAGACAAACTAAGTAACTACCTAGAACAACACCAGTCCAGTGGACGAAGTTATGATAGAGACCTGATGAAGCTGGTAGGAGAAGATACAGATTACCCGATAATGTCAGATATAGGGCTTCTAAACATGAATATAGAGGAAAAGAAATCATCCCTGATTCAAAGACTACCTTTGGAGACTGCTTGAGCTTGTGGGGAATAATCACTCTAACAAGTCTTCGGACAAGTTAAACTCTTCTCTCAAGCCTTCAATGACCTGATCAGGATTATCTCTTCCGTAGAACCACCTATGCCCGCCTATATCTGCCCTGAGATTTGAGTTAGAGACACTAACTATCCATTCATATCCCGAACAAAGGTCATCAGATAGAATTAGAAACGGGTTCCAAGCCAAGTCTGCGGAGTCATCCTTCTACCCTTTTTAGACGCTCAGGTTCTTCCTTCACAAGTCCTTGCCCTCATTAACTTCCGGCCAGTTTTGAAATATTTCTTCGTATCCGTCCTTCTCTCGATACAAGAATGCGTAAGTCATCGATTTAAAAATTTCCAGAGGAAGAATGTGACTTCTATTATTAATGACTGATTAGTAATATATTGTTTTCGTATCTTAATACAGTTATGTCCAGACATCCAAGACCTAACGAAGAATACGGAGGCTGGGACGATATAGAGGATGAAAATATTGAGCCAGGAGATACACTTGAGGTCAGAAGCGATCGCAGGAAAGCTTTAAGCGCCGAATTTGTGGCCGAGGAGAGAAACAAGAAACTGAGAGAAAAAAGCGAAGAACAAAAACTTAATGAGCTCCAACTAATAGTTGAGAGAGAATTTCATGAGGAAGGAAACCTTATCGCATACGGAATACTAGGGGATGAAATATTTCCGGCGTTCGTCATGCCTTCAAATGATACAGTTTTTGCAGATGAGGAATTATTTTACGAGAAATCAGAAGAAATGGTAAGCCCCGAATATTTTTTGGAGGATTCTGAGGCTTTAGATCCTGAAATACTGGAAGGCATGAAAATTGGAATGCCTGAAGGCCTTAGAAACTATGCAGAGAGAGTTCTGGACAGAGTTGATCAAGTTGACGGGTACGAGTTCACGGAAGCAGATGGAACGTACATAATCCCAAAACTGAGTGCAGAGCAGTACGATCGACTTTGAAGCTAAAATATAAATTAGGGATATTGTTAGGCGTGAGGCTTGACTAATACTTTCACCGCGTCCCTGTTGTCCATGGCTTCATACCCTTTCTCTATGTTCTCCAGGTTTACTTCCTTTGTAAACACAGGTGACGGGTCGAGGTTTCCCTGAAGAACGTCCTCCATCAGATCGTCGATGTATTTTCTTACCGGTGCGACGCCTCCACGAAGCTCTATGTTATCTCCAAAGTACTCGAATAGATTAAAACCTTCTCCTAGGCCGTACGGAACACCGACATATCCTATGGTTCCTCCTGGTCTAGCTACTTGGGCAGCCATGTTCATCGATGACTCGCCGCCAACACACTCAAGCACATGGTTTGAGCCACCTCCGGTTATCTCCAGAGCTTTCTCAACAGCGGCTTCCCCACGCTCGGAAATAGTGTGTGTTGCCCCAAGATCCTCTGCAATCTCAAGCCTGTCCTCATGATGGCCCATAGCAATAATCCTTTCGGCGCCGAGCCTCTGAGCAGCAAGAACCGCACACAAACCTACTGCACCATCACCGATGACAATACAGGTATCACCTGCTGAAACTTTTGCAGAAACCGCTGCATGATGACCGGTGCACATAACATCTGTTAAAGGAAGCAGCTTCTCCATCATCTCATCATTTGCATGTTCGTCAGGAACCTTCACCAGCGTTCCATCAGCCGTCGGACACTTGACGTACTCTCCCTGTGCTCCTCCGTTGCTGCCGTCCCAGGAATCACCGTTCTCACACGACGTGTAAAGACCCTTCCTACAGAACTCACACTCACCACATGAGATTGAGAACGGAGCCAAGACAGTATCACCAGGTTCCAGTGAAGTCACGTCCTCACCGACCTCTTCAACAACACCCGCAGGCTCGTGACCTATCCTGGATCCAGGAACTAAATCACTGTAGCCTCTGTAATGCCATAGATCAGAGCCACAGACACAGGTATGTGTGACACGGATCAGAGCATCCTCAGAGTCCTCAATCTCAGGTTTTTCAACTTCCTCAACGGTAATATCGTTTTCACCTTGAAACACAGTAGCCTTCATATAACATGGTCAGGCCTCAGCTAATAAATAATCTAACGAATGGGTTCAGGAAATTAGGTTGAGAACACATCTCAAGTAACCTAGCCCAAACTAAGAACTTTAATTCAACCTCTACTGACTAATAAATATAGTGACGAGTCTAGAATCATCCAATGTAGACAAGCTGGTTTTGGCGTGTTTCGCCGTGCTTATGGTTGCAGAAGGCGCCTCCTGGGAAAAAATATACTTAGAGGGAACCACTCTAGGAGCAAATAAGGAATCTATTAACAGCTTCTCC
>CAYMJB010000084.1:0-2780 GCA_964391005.1 uncultured archaeon
ACGTCCGTAGTCCCCGCGCCTGTCCGCCGACGGATCGACCTTCAAATTTACTTCTGTGTTATTGATTCTCTCTGCTACGTATTCTGTTGCCCTGTCACCGTATCTTGAGAGACAATTCCTTCTTTGAACTGTGTCCTGCATACCGTATTCCTCAGGGTTGTTTGTGGATGAGACTTCAGGTGTGTCAACGCCTAAAAGCCTTACTGTGGTGTCTATCTCTCCTGAGACTTCTATTGTATCGCCGTCTACTACTTCGTCTACCTGTACGTTGTAGAGTGTTTTTTGTTGGCTTGAGCTGATGTTGTATAGTGCAACAGCCAGAATAGCAAATGCTACGAGAAGTTCTATCTTGTTCACTTGTAGCGTCCTCTGGATTCAACTTCTTCAAGTCTTTCCAACACTTTTTCACTTTCTTCGTATTCTCTGTATTGCTTAAGGAAGCTGTTCCAGGCGCTTTCCGATATGCTTGGATGGGAGGTCTGTAAGGTCTTCTTCAGCAGATGTATGTCCATGGATTTGTCCTCCGTCCTCTCTGATATGTATGACAGCCCGAAGTCTATCAGGTATATTTTATCTGCCTGAATTAAGTTGCTGGTTGTAAGATCTCCGTGAACTATATCCGCTGAGTGAAGCCTTGCAACATTGGAACCTACACTGCCCAAGATCTCAGGTTTCTCATTGATTATGTCCTTGAGAAGATCTCCGTCTATGCGTTTCTGTGTTAGAGTGTATTCTGACTTTTTTTCGGTCTCAGGTACGTTGACATTGTATTTCCTGGCTCTCTGAATGTTTTTCAGTTCCTGTTCTGTTCTTTCCTTTCTTATTCTTTCGTCGATGGAGTTGTTTCTGTAGTTTTTTGGAGCTCTTTTCTTCACCACCTGTTGTTCCTTTATCGTGACTTGTGCTTCTGCTCCTTGCTTCATGACTGAGTTAGTCTTTGTGTCTGGTTTTTTATCCTTCCCTGTCTTCGACAAACCTTCTGAGTTCCAGCATGCTTTTTCGCCTGAGTTCCTCTCTGTACTGTCTGTTCTGCATCAGGCCTTGTATATGATCTGTCAGAAGCTCTGAACTTAGTATATCCGGGACGTTGACGTAGATTGCTCCTTCATCGAGGAGCTTGGCGGCTTCACTGCTGCTTCTTGACCTGAGTATAATATCTGCGTCGGTCTTAAGGCTGAGTATTTTTTTGGATACTTTTTCGACAGGTATTGTTGATATGATTAGTCGTGCGTGCTGTGAGTTTGACCTTTCCCATGTTTCCTGTTCAAATACGTCTCCGTATACGAAGTTTTCTTCCTTTTCCTCGAGATCAGTTACTTTTTCAGGATCGTTCTCGATCACTACAAACTGCTCATCCTCTTCTCTGAGCTTTTCGACTATGGTTTTTCCCTGTGTATCATATCCTACGACGATGACATGGTCTTGCATCTCCCTTTCTGGTGTTTTGCCTTTTGATTGGTCAGGGAATGCTTCTATATGGTCGTATTTGGAGAGTATGTCGTAGATTTTGTCTCCGTGTTTTGTAGTGTAGGATGATATGATCATTGAGGTTGTTGCTGTTATTATGACGGCCTGGAACAGTGTTGTTCCTATGTTATTGGCTAGGAAGGCCTGTATGGTTATTGTAAGCGCCAGTTCGGATACCTGGTCGATGCTGAATCCGGTCAGGTATGCTGTTCTCTTGTTTTGTCCCAGTCCTACGAGAGATCCTATTACGGTAAACGGCTTTATCAGGATGATCAGACCTAGCATCAAAGCTGAAATGGTTATCACTTCTAGGCTTGGAGTGTTGAGTAGTGCACCGATTGATACGAAGAATATTGCTGAGAAAAAGTCTTTGAGGGATCCTGTTGTATCTAGGATTTCCATGTTGTGAGGGTATTTTGATACTGCGAAACCTGCTGAAAATGCTCCTATTGCAAGTGAGAGCTGAAGGTATTCAGCCAGTGCCAGGAATCCTATGAGTACAGAGAGGGATAAAAGGGTCATTAGCTCTCTTGAGTTATCTGTCAGGTCTGAGAGAAAGTCTATTACGTAGCTTCTGAACACGAGACTCAGGGCAAGTAGGGTTGATCCAAGTAGAATGCTCTGAAGTATGGCTGACGGGGTAAATGTTGATGCGCCTACAATCATCAGGAATAGTACTGCGATCATGTCCTGGCTCAGATGTATTGATTCTGCGATTCTTCCGTGAGCTAGTTCAAGGTTTAGGTCCTGCTCTATCAGATCCAGGCCTACTAGAGTGGAGCTCAGTGAGACTGTTAGTGTGAATATCAGTGTTTCAAAAGGACTGAGACTGAGCATGTATGAGACTGCGATACTGGCTGTAGACAGGATAAACATTTGGATTGCAGCGGTTTTTACACCGTCTCCGGCGATTGTCTTCAGTCTTTCAGGATCCATCTTCACCCCGAACACGAAGACCAGGAAAAGTATACCGATCTGTGTGAACTCGATTATCTGGCTTGATGGATAGAAGTTGCCGACTATTATTCCAGCTATAATATATGCGGGTAGGGCCGGGTGTGAGAACTTGTCAAAAATCAAGAGGACGGCTGATGAGGTTGCGAATAGAGCTGTCAGCAGTCCGATTAGTTCAGAAATTCTTCATCACCTGTTATATGTTGCAGCTCTGAGTTTATCTCCTTGTTGAATACTTCCTTGTCTTCAAGGTATATTTCAATGTATTCTGATATTCTGTTTCCTGCTAGGATGTTCTCTATCATAACGTAATCTGCTCCTAGGTCGTAGAATTCGGATGCATCCTCGAAGTTGTTTGC
>CAYMJB010000085.1:0-2747 GCA_964391005.1 uncultured archaeon
GGGACATGGGAGCCAACGAATACGAATCAACTATCCCTCCTATGGAAGATCCTGAGAGAGTGGAGGCCGTAGCAAACACACTTGTAGAGAGAACACGTAAGGCAGCACATCGAGCATCTGAAAATGGACGGATAGAGGAGGCTCCAGACATATACAGGCTAGGTCAGAACCCTGGAATGTCTGACGAAGAGTTCGCTGAAGAAGTGGGGGAGGAGTTCACGAAGTCCAACTTTGAAGGAGAGGATCCTGAAACAGGTCAGCACAATATTGAGAAAAAATCGAAGGATGCCAGCAGGTACGTCGCTCATGCAAGTTATCTCGTCAATGAACACGGTGAGCCTGAGTTTGGGAAAATTCTTGGAAGCTCATCACACCAAGTGACAGGTCTCTTCCAGTTTGAACCATATATCAAGGGAGATGTTAAAGGCCGAGAACTAGAATCTGTCGAGGACGCTTTTAACAAACTTCAAAGCTACAGCGACCAAGACGGAGTTGATCCAGAGGAACTTGATGGAGAGATCGCAGAAGCCTACGAGAAGGTCTCAAGTCGCATGGAAACAGCCTTTGCCGACCTTCAAGGCTCAGGACCTCAAGATTCAGGACCTTTCGCCTCATTCAACAGGCTCTCACCATTCTTCACACTTGTACCAAAGGCAAACTCACCAGGCTTTGTACAGAAAGACGGCGAAGAGGAGAGAACCCGGTCCGACAGGATGCACAACTACAGAGACTTCGAGAATCTGAAACCAATTGATACGGCAAAAGCTCTCTCACACCCCTTGGAACAAGAGGTAGAAAGTATGGAGGACTGGGTTGACCTCAAGGCAAACCTGAACGGCGAGTTCGGGCCTGAAAGAGAGGCTGGAGATATTCAGGTCGCCGGCGAGGATACCACAGTAGCGGAGAAATACGAAGTCGATCCAGATACAACCGTAGTGACAAGCTTTTCACCGGAGGAAGGAGAAAAGAAGAGTTTTGCAGAAGCAGTCAACGACGGCTACTTTACAGGCCTAGGGGTGTTTGAGAAAGGAGACGAAAAAGTCACTGAAAAAGTCAAGGTCGATGAGTTTGCGGAAGAGGACCTTGAAGCGGCCTTTGATCGTCAGGTTTCAGGTGCCTGGCCCTCGGTGCGGTACAGGCCTTCAGTTGGCGCCTTCGAGGTTAGAGACATACCAACAACAGAGAATGTCAGCGAAAACTTCACTCTCGGTGCTGCTGCACTAAAGAAGAGTCAAGACATCCAGTACTTCTTCAAGGAACTTGGATACGATAGTATGAGCTGGGAAGAAGGTATGGAGCACCGCATGGGCATCGCAGATAAAGCCGGCAAATACCAACTCACCGTAGAAAACGCGTACGGAGAGGAAGTAGAGGCAACTGCTGGAGAACTGTTCTACGGTTCAGATGACAAAGATTTTGGCACAGAGTACGATTCCCTGTTGGACATACTTGCCGAGGGAGCAGAAGAGTTAGCAGGAGAAGAATACGGCAAAGACTGGCAGAAGTCCATGGCTTCGTCAACTAGCCCGCCCGCAGATAGTTACCATGACGAGGAGAACGGTATCAGACCTGACGACATCGAACCAGCAAAAACAGACAATGCAGTTCAAAAACCTGAATCCAGAAACTAAATAGAGAGGATAAGAAGATGAAAACAGTAGATATAGCGAAGGAGCTCATGAAGTATGAGACAATCTCACCTATAGAAAAACCCAGGGTATTCCAGTTCCTGAAAGGGTTACTGGAAAAACACGGTATCTCAGCAGAGGTCAGAGAGATAGAAGGCGTGTACAACCTGACTGCCGAGACAGGTGACAGAAACTCAGGTGAATCCATATGTCTTAACGGACATTTGGATGTCGTGGAACCTGAGGGGGAGTGGAGCGTGACAAGACCTTTCAAGCCAAAGATAGAGGATCAGAAGCTTTACGGACGTGGAGCAACCGATATGAAGGGTGAGGCGGCAGCGCTGATAAAGGCATTTATAGAGCTGCATGAAGATGAAGGATTCAATGGCCATTGCACCCTGATGCTGGTTGGAGACGAAGAAATAGGAGGTTATCGAGGAACAGAGCCCCTAGTCGGCGAATACTATCGCAAGCATGAAGGCTTCGACTACGCTATAATAGGTGAGCCCACAGACCTCAACATACAGGTCGGTACAAGAGGTGTATTATGGTTAAACGTGTTGCTTGAGGGTGAAGGAGTACACGCCAGCAGAGCACATATAGCAAGAATAAACGTCATGGAGGAACTACCTAAAGCCTTAAACAGACTGAACAACCTTGAATTGACCTTCAATAATCAGGGAGATCTTCCAGACCCCTCAAACGAAGTCACAAAGATAAAGAGCACTGAAACGTACAACAGCGTACCTGGGCAGGTAGAAATAGGTATGGATATGCGGATTCTGCCCTCACAAAACGTAGATAGGATTACAGAAGACGTTGAAAAAGCGTTGAACGATCTTGACTGTGGGGTAAAAGTAGAGATAGAGGACGATCTGGGTGGTGCATTTCAGCTTGAGGACGAAGAATTCAAGCAAACAGCCAAGAAAGTACTGGACGAACTCAGACAGGACGAGGCCGAGTATATAACAGAAGGTGGCGCCAGCGACGGAAGATTCTTCTCAGAGAGAGGTACACCCTTTATAGAGCTAGGTTTAAATCAGGAATCAGCTCACGCCGAGAACGAATACTGCAACCTAGAGAAGCTCAGGAAGCTCAGGGAGGCGTACTACATGATTG
>CAYMJB010000086.1:0-2694 GCA_964391005.1 uncultured archaeon
GATGAGTTATCAGTGAGTGTACTCTGAACTTGCTCTCTCGTATGCTTCTTCGAAGTTTCCAGGCCATTCTGCAGGATCAGTGATGAATACTTCTTGTACACTGCCTCCGAAATCCTCTAGCTTTTTCTCCCTGTCACCCGGCGAGCAGTTGGATTCCACCTCTATAACTGAGTCAGTGCTTGCGTCGTAGATATCTGCCTCTCTGCCGTTTGAGAACTCAACTTCCGTAAGAAAGATGTGGCCGGAGTCATGAAGAGCCTTACATATCATCGATTTCACAAAACCGTGTCTCGTACCTCCCTTGAACTTCACAGTTTTGATCTCTTCCTTACTGTACTCAAAGTCCTTCTTATCCAGCCGGAACCTACATTCGCTGTAATCTGTTGAGGTCTCTGAGAACTTCTTTATACCGGAATAAATTCTTTCTCCCATCAACTAAAACTGGTTAATTAAATCCCTTATAGTTGACGATATCCAAGATTTAATCAGAACGTTAAGGTATAGGCTTGGATCCTGTTTTCAGGGCGGAGTTTTCGATGAGTTTTTTATCAACTCAGAAATAGTTCGTGTTATTGTGAATAAAACCATTGAACCGGATTTAAGGGATATTGCCGTAGAACTGAAGGATTTTGAGCAGAGGAAGTTCAACTACCTTGTTGACAACTTTTACGTTCTCAGGTCTGCCCTAAGATACTACTCTGTAAAAAAAGGTGTTTCTTTTACATCTTCAAAGCTTTCCGAGGATTTTCCGATTGCAGTGACTGTCGCAGGATCTTCATTGAATATCCTGACAGAGCTGGATATAGTTGAGCCTAGACGCAGATCAAGCTCACCTGATAGATACCTGCCTGAAGAAGTAGACCTTCAAAGAATGATCAAACTGGAACAGGTTCTAATAGAAAACCATGAAATAGAGAAGTTTAACCCCGAGAAGGAGTCATGAATCCTCTAAAAAAGATTAAAGATGCACTAGGGTCGAGCAGGGAGACCTTGGAAGCTTCTCTGGAGGAAGTAGATCAGGTATACGAAAAGCAGAACAGAAATCACATCGGGGAATGTAGAGATAGGAAGAACCAGCTAATTGAGAAGTCGGATGAGGTCGTGTCTGAGCTGGAGACGTCTCTTGAGGAGGTAAAAGATTACGAGGATGAAGAAAACCTTGATATAGTGGAGGACGTGGCGGAAAACTTCTACAACACCAGAAGAAATCTTATTCAAAACCTGGATCTTAGTAAAGACATTCAAGAACACTCAAACCAGTTCAAAGATTTTATAGAGGAGTTTAACGACGTATCGATGAAGGAAGGCGCTGTAATGCAGAGAATACACGAGAAATCAGGTCGCCTAGAAAAATCAATACAGAAAGCTGTAAACCACTCCGAAGAGCTTGAAGAGTTTGCCGAGGAAGGATTCAAACCCGTCCAGAAACTGGAAGAGTTCAGACAAGAGAAAGAAAGGCTGATCCAGAAAAAAGGCAAAATAAACGATCTAAGACAGGAAATAAACAGTAATAACATAGAAAACCTAGAGCAAGAGTTAGAGAAAAAAGAAAATAAGGTAGAGGAGCTTAGAACCAGTGAGGCTATGAAGGACTTGAAGGATGAACAGGACCGGCTACAGAGCTTGAAAGATAAGAAAGAATCAAAGACATCCACCGTGGAGAGTAGTATCTCCAAGGTTGAAAGAGGTATCAAAAAATCTCTATACGGGATCGAAAACCAAGGGCTAAGTTTTGAAGGTAAAAAATCCGATCTTGAGGATCTACTGAACAGAAAATACATGGAAAATCCTGAAACAGCATCAGATCTCAACGGGCTTGTGGACTTGGTTGAGAATAACTCAATACTTGAGGGCAGACAGCTGGAAAAATTCAAGGAAGGCTGCCAAGAGCTGCAAGACCTCGATCAAATGGTACAGGAGATCAAGGAAACTGATGACAGGATATCAGAGCTGAAGCAGGAAATCAATGATAGAGAGATACAGGAAAAGCTTGATGACATAACACGGGAAAAGAAAGATCTTCAGGAAGAAATTGAGGCAGCTAGGGAGGAACGTGAAAACGCCAGAGAAGAGCTTCAACAGAAACAAGAGGAAATCCAGAAGGAGTTTGAGCACCTAGAAGATAGCCTTAATGCTGAAATTAGAGGAGACGTAAATCTTGTGGACAATCACTTCTCGTAGACAAGTATCACAGACACCTGATTCCTCTGACCTGCCTCAACCTCGTGTATATCACTCAACTCGAACTGCCTCTGTTCATGCCTTCTGATACTCTCATTTATGGCATCGGCCAGTCCTTGGTTTGGAGGAGCTGAGACCCAATCAACCTGTTGATCAACCATACATTAAACATATTATTAGTCAGTCCACAGCTAAAAAGCATATCATCTATAATATGTACATGAACTTCAGGCAAAAGATAGAGAATCATAAACAGGCTCTTGGAGTCCTCGGTATACTGACAGTGCTTGGTTCATGGCTGATCATTCCCCTGCTATTGGAGAGTTTGTACGATATAGCTCCTTTAGACACGGCTTTCTTGCTTACCGTCTTCTGGTCGGGCATATGGAGTGTAAACGTGCTGAGAAAAAAGTATCTCTAACCTACTCAGCAGGCAACTTGATTAGAGCCTACACTACAGTTATAGGAGTCCTTTTGGGTTCCTGTCACACTTAGATTGTATACTTTGAAGCT
>CAYMJB010000087.1:0-2677 GCA_964391005.1 uncultured archaeon
ACCAGCAATGACCCGTTTCCCAGAGACAGATGCCTTACCATGTTCCAGTATTTACTTTGCCGGGTTTTTATTGTGTCAGCTTACCTGTCAGTCCCCACAAGATTCATATCCATGTAACAAGAATAGCTTATCATGACAGAACTTTCAGGAAAGGTCTGCACAGCTTGCAGAGGAGATGCCGACGCCCTAAAAGCCACGGAATCACTTCAAAAACTTGATGAACTACACGATGACTGGCAGCTGGAGGACAACAACCATCATATTCAGAGAGAGTTTGAATTCGAAGATTTTCAGGAAGCCCTGAGCTTTGTCAACGACGTAGGAGATATAGCAGAGGAACAAGGACACCACCCGGTGATAAACGATTTTACCTGGGGCAGAGCCACAATCAAGCTTTATACACACAAGATCGACGGTCTACATGAGAATGACTTTATAATGGCTGCCAAGATCGACGACATGTTTGAGGAGGAGTACCAAGATTAGAACGCTTGGACGTCCTCTTTGATTCCTTGTTTCCTCCTTTCTATCAGTTTTTTACGATGTCGGATTATCTCTTTGTTGGTGCCAATACTTCTCCATGTCTCGCTGCACTGACCGTTGGAAATGTACGAGTAAGCGACAGCGTTCTGGAAAAACCTGTACATCCTAAGGATTCTGGGACTGAAGCTGTGATTTATGTTGTGTCTTACGATCTCTCTAAAGCTCTCGACCTTACTCCTGTGGAAAAACATGCCGTACTCATCGATTATCGCTGACTCAAAAAGCGCAATATCACGTGTCCTGTCCGCTAGACCACATTTCTCCCAGTCAAACAATCCTGTTAGACGTGCACTCTCAAAGATCATATTGTCCACGTTGAAGTCGTTGTGAGAAAAGTTTCTCTCAAAGCCATTCTCTCTGATAGCTGAGATAATTTCCCTACACAGTTGGTATACGTCCTCATTTGTTTCAGATGATAGAAGATCTAGGTTTTTTGTCATACTCTGCTCTATTCTGTCCTCACTCACCATCAGCCCTGATTCCTTGATGCTACATTGCAGATTATCGCTGTGCATCTCATTTAGTATTTCAACGCCTCTATGAACAGTTTGTTCAAAGAAGTCAGGGTTCTTCCAGTCCTGTCTAGAGGGATACTCTGTATCAACCTTCTCCTCTATAGCTAGTAGCTCATTATCCTTTACCACTAGCTTAACAGGTTCTGGAACCTTGAAATCTACTGCCTCAGAAATATGCTCACAGGCTCTATATCCCTTTAGCAAATTGTTCTCATCTCTTGCTCCGGAGGCATACTTCACCAGAACATCTTCACCCTCATACTCACCGAATCTTACTTCGTCTGTTGAAAATCCGCCTGAAGGCTTGGAAGCAATCATGAGGTTAGGGAGGTCATTGACAAGGTCTTCAAATCCAACTATTCTTCACCTAACATAATATTCAACTTTTCTCGGTAATAAGCATTTTCTGCCGATAAGAATCTGCGGGTATCAGATAGATTTATTTTCTTCTGCTAGGAATTATTTGTAAAGTGAAAATATATGGATACAATAGACATATCGCTGAAGATTGACGAGGATATTGTCTGCTACCCTGGAAATCCGGAGCCGGTTATTGAGAAGTACAGGCAGATACCTGAGGACAGCACCACGGAATCCGAGATTGACATAGGCAGCCATACAGGCACTCACGTGGATGCACCGCAGCACATACAGGAAAACGGTGAAACGGTGAAAGACTTAGATCTTGAAAACTTCTACGGAGAGGCACGGGTTTTGAACCTTACGTCGTGCAGGAAGAAAGTTGATATAGAGGATCTGAGGGAAAAAGACATTGACGCAGATATCATACTATTGAAAACCGACAATTCAAACCATCAGTATCAGGATTTCAGAGAGGACTTTACTTATCTTACGCTTGAAGGAGTGGAGTATCTTGTACAGGAAGGTGTGAAGACTGTAGGTATAGACTACCTGAGCCTGGTCAAGTTTGACGGCGGAGAAGATGCCACCAAAGCCCATCAAAAGGCAAACAAGGAGATGAACGTGATTGAAGGACTAGACCTCAGTAATGTTGAACCGGACTCGTATATATTTTCAGGTATGCCCATCAAGACAGACACTGATGGCGCTCCGATGAGGGCAGTACTCATAACTGAGTAATTGATCAAAAGCTTAGGTCAGTTTGATTTGATCTTGTCCAGTGATTTAAATCTAGCTGTAGATTCGTAGTTTGTAGGTTAGTTTCCAGATAGGGGGGTGTAGCTCAACCTGGGAGAGCGTCCGCCTCCAGAACACTTACTGGAGGAATGAGGGTTTTTCACCCGATGATTAATCCTGGATTGGAGATAGCGGAAGGTTGCATGTTCAAATCATGCCGCCCCCATATCCTAACTTCATTATTACTCCTCTAACTTACGTTGTCACAAACCTGTACACACTGCTTTGTACACATACGGGCATCTGGATTGTTTCTACATGCTGAGGCACAGGAATCAAAGCTGCCGTCAAGCGAATCGCATGAGACTTCGGTAATTCCAACACATTCATCATGTTCCGGGAGATAGTTCCCACCTTCATCACTACATCTATCCTCAACGTTTGTAGATACCTCTGCAGGTCCAGGACCCATGTTTGAGCCGGCAAAAGCTACTACACCGCCAGCAAGAAGCAGGGACACT
>CAYMJB010000088.1:0-2651 GCA_964391005.1 uncultured archaeon
TTCTCTATAACACGATCTGAAAGTCGTTAACATGTAAGATACGGGTTTACGGTAATTATTACAGTTTCGGGGACATTAGAGCGACAGCTTTATTTTACTCTGGAATCTAAATGAAGATTGGATGAAGACATTAGTAGTTGGTGGTGGACCAGCAGGGCTTTCAGCAGCTGAGAAAGCCTCAGACATTGAAAGAGACGTGGTTCTCTATGACAAAGATGGTTATGGAGACGCTAGTGACAGATGGAATGCTTGGGGAGGTTTTGTAGGTGATATAGGAAAAGTCAGGCAACTAAATGGAGATGAGGAGTATATCTCAGAAATAGATGAACTTATCTGGAACAAGAAAAATGGGGAGAAGTTCAAAGTAGAGATGGATGATGCAGCGACAATTGATAGACGAAAAACAGAGAGGCTCTGGGCGCAGAGACTGGAAAACAAGGGAGTAGAAATTCGTAACAAAGAGGTAGATGCAGGAAAGGTCATTAGTTTATCTGAGAGTTTTGATTTGATGATTGACTGCAGCGGAGCAATGCCGATATCCTGTAAGCTAAATAATATTGAAGCACCTTATAGAGCAGCGACAGGTATGAGTGCTAACATAGAGGGAGATTTTTCGGATTTTTACGGTCAAATGAAGGTATTTCCGTTTGGAAGAGACTACCTATACGTAATACCTCAATCGGAGAGCAGAGGAACAGTAGGCGCCGGCGGCCCCAGAACCGCAGACTTCGGAGAAATAGAACAAAGAATCAAAAAGAGATGTAGAGAAGAGGATATACCGGTTCCTGAAGATTTTCAGACCAGACTTATGCCTGTCGCCGGCGGAAGATCCTACCCAAAATGCGAGTACACTATAGATGACATGACAGTAAGACTGGCTGGAGACGCAACTTCGAACTTGAACGGCCTAGTAGGGTTTGGGTTTGACAGGGCTTGTGAGCAGGGTGAGATGGCAGTAAAGACTGATAAAGTTTCAGACAGTTACCCAAAATGGCTGAAGAAGAAGTATAGGTCCTCTAGGCTGCAAAAAATCATGTTTGACAGAGTACATGATGAGCTAGGTCACAAGTTTATAGTTAAGCTGTTAGGGAATCTACCCGGAACCACCACTCACAGGCTTATAGATCCCGACAGCACTCTAGAGCTTTTACATGGGCTTAGAGAATCAGTATACCACAGATCGTAGTGAATTAGCTATCAATGTTCTAGCTAAATGTGGATGTGAATTCTGGCTTAATTGGCATCTCCTCAATCTGACCGGTTGACTGTTGTATTAGCAGTATCTAGCGCCTATGCAGCTGTATAATACGGAATATATCAATCTTAAAATTTTGACGTTTTTAATTATTTTAACTTCTATCGTAGGACAATTAGAGTTTTATGAGTGCTATAAATGACGTTAAAGCGTTAGAAACAGACTTTTTATTTAGCTTAATGAATCATAATACATGCGCGTGGCAGTTATTGGAGGTGGGATGTCTGGGCTTTCAGCTGCACATGAGGCTTCAAAGTTTTCTGACGAAATCACATTGTTTCATCAAAAGCCTTTCTCATCGGAGCGGAGTGGCTGCTGGGGTCAAGTAATCAAAGACTTCTCAAGAGTTCCTCTAGATAAGGATGCTGAAGGTTACCTTCGAGATCTGCAGAAGGCAGAATTTGTGGATAAACAAGGGTCGGCAGAAGTATCGTTTACAGATGGAGCAGCGGTTGAGCGATCCAGCCTTGAGAGCGAATGGGCCTCGCAGCTCGAGGAAGTCAGTATGGAGCAAGAGAGGGTTGACAAGTCAAGGCTGAAGCAAATATCTGAGAAATCCGATCTTGTAGTAGATTGTTCAGGACCCTTTCCTGTCTCCAAAAAAATCCGGAATTTTAGGTACAGATTAATTGCACCTATGCTGAACTGCAAGGTCTCCGGCGACTTTTCGGACATCTATCCTAATGTTAAGGTTATCAGATACAAAAATTATTTCCTGGAGATGATGCCTGAAACAGAAGAAGAATGTAATATAGCGATAGGATGTAGCAAGGAGAATAATCCTGCAGAGATGTACACCGATATGAAAGAGATGCTCTCTGACAGAGATATAGAGGTTCCTGCATTCGGTGAAATGAAACACGGGAACTATGTATCAAACACTCTACCAACTATCCTACGTCATTCCAGTTTTGGACTCAACGGTGCTGAAGTGAGATTGACCGGGGATGCGCTCGGTATAGGCAGCGACATGTCAGGATTTGGAAATAGCAGGGCCGCATGGACTGGAATACAGGCAGTTCGAACCTACTTCAATGATACAAGTTACCGTCGAAAGATATTGTCTGACCAGCTTCTCTCCAGAAGCGTGCACACAATTTTCAGACCTCTACATAGGAGAATCGGCATTGTTAGGACAATGAAATACATCGGGGGACAAAAGGTGGAAGCAGATAAGCTAGGAGACCCAAGGAACCTGAAAGATATAATTAAAGCGTCAAAGCAAGTTATTAACTCTATCAGCAAGCATAAGTAGATTGTTGACGATGGCTTTATGATACAGGCAGTGCCAAGGTTTTCGATGCGATTCAAAAAGCTGAGGAATTCAAATTTGTAGTACAGAGCCCCATAGCATAGCGGCCAAGTGCACCAGCCTTTGGAGCTGGCGACCCTGGTT
>CAYMJB010000089.1:0-2550 GCA_964391005.1 uncultured archaeon
CCCTCAAAATCATGCTTGATGTCTCTATCCCTAATTCTATCCATGAACACGGCCAAGGCAGCTATCTCGCTGTGAGGCTGGTTTCCGACAGACAGATTCACATCAACGTTCTCATACACCCATCTAGGCACCTTCTCAGATCCCACAATCAACAGAAGATCATCATTTTCAAACCTGTTTGTCAGCTCCTCTTCCTTCTCCTCAATTCTCTCACCGTACATAGTTAGATGAACCTTTACCCCGTCGAAGCCTCGAATAAACTCCTTCCAATCCTCGGTATACTGAATCTCGGTGTCACCGCCCCATCTTTCTATAATATCTTGTTGGCTTTCCAACATACCTTCGTCCTTATCTCCAGAAAATACGACCTTATCAGCTCCCCACTGCCTAGCAGCTAATCCTACATGAGTTGATATACGGTCATCACGGCCAACCCTGTGCCCAAGCCGAAGTACAGAAATCATAGACTAACGAAGCGATTCAAACAGTTAAGTAAGGATTACATATGCGTTACCCTTTTAAAATACGATTCAAATTAGCAGTCATGGGATTTGTTTCAGAATACTTTGAAGTGGCGAAAAACGTCATAACATCGCCGACAGAGTTCTTTGAGAACGAAAACCGTAGAGACGGATTTGGATATCCACTAAAGTTCGCAGCATTCTCACTGCTGATCTCAGGTTTGTTCAGCGCAGCTCAGACAGCAATTTCAGGACCAGCAGCCGAAGTCAGCTTTAGCATACCTGTTCTCGCAGGAGTTTCTGCGGTAGCAACACCAATTCTAGGTGTAATAGGTCTTACAATCAGCGCAGGACTTATACACATCTTCGTAGCCCTGTTTGGAGGTGAAAACGGCTACAGCAATACTCTGAGCATCCTAGGCTACACAACAGCAATAGGAGTAGTAGGTTCTGCAAACAGTGTAATAATGTCACTGGGAACAGTGGCAGGAGGAATTGCCGGAACACTTCTATCAATAGTCGGAGGACTTATTGCACTGGTAGTAGGGCTTTACGGGATCTACATTCAGTCTAAAGGAATATCGGAGTTCCAAGACCTCAGCTTCGGTAAATCAGTCCTATCGATAATCCTACCAGGAATCATACTGTTTGTTCTGGTATTTGGATTATCAGTACTTGTACTAGGTGCCGGGCTTCTAGCAATGAGCGCTTAGAAGAAAGGTTGCACACACTTTCCTTCTTCTTCTATTCTTGTCCTCCGAGCTAACTCAGCCAAGTGCCAAAGTTATCAAAACTTTTGCCACCTACATTACTTAGTAGGTCTCCAATGATTAACGTAGAACTTCCTGATGGATCAAGTTTAGAGGTAGAGGAAAACTCAACAGTAGAAGATGTAGCATACAGTATAGGTACGGGTCTAGGAGATGATACCGTAGCCGGAAAGATAAACGGAGAGCTTGTGGCCAAGAAAGATGAAGTCAGCGACGGCGATCAGATAGAGATAGTTACAGAGGACTCGGACGAATACACGGAGGTATTGAGGCATAGCGCAGCACACGTATTTGCGCAGGCACTGAAAAGAATCTACGGAGACCAAGCTAAGCTCACCATAGGTCCATGGACCGACGAAGGCTTCTACTACGATGTAGATGGACTCGATCTAACACAAGAAGACTTAGAAAAAATAGAAGAAGAGATGGATAGTATAATACAGGAAGATCTCGATATTCAGAGAGAGAAAGTTGCACGAGGCGACGCAGAAGACTTTTTTGACGACAACAGATACAAAAGAGAGATTCTAGAGAACGAAGCGGGTGAAGGAGACTCTGTAACATTTTACAAACAGGGAGAGTTCAGAGACCTGTGTAAAGGCCCTCATGTTGAAAGCACCGGAGAAATCGGCGGCTTCAAGCTACTGGAGATTGCAGGTGCCTACTGGCGCGGAGATGAGGAAAACGAGATGCTGACAAGAATCTACGGAACAGCATTCCCAACACAGGAAGAACTAGAGAATTTCATGGAGAAACGAAGAGAGGCTGAAAAAAGAGACCACAGAAAAATAGGTCAGGAAATGGACCTGTTCTCAATACCTGACTTCTCACCTGGAGGTGTCCACTTCCACAGACAGGGGATGAAGGTCCGACGAGAACTGGAGGAGTACATACGTCAAAAAAATGAAGAACTTGGCTACGAAGAAGTATGGACGCCCGAGCTAAACAAGGCAGATCTGTGGAAGAAGACAGGGCACTACGAAGCCTTCAAAGAAGACGGCGAAATGTTTGCATGGGAACAAAACGACGAAGAGTACGGATTAAAACCTATGAACTGCGCCAACCACTCCCATATCTTCAACTCAGACAAGAGAAGCTACAGGGACCTACCGATAAAGCTTTCAGAGTTCGGAACCGTCAACAGAAACGAACAGTCAGGAGAACTATCAGGCCTGCTAAGAGTAAGAACACTTACACAGGACGACGGCCACGCATACATCAGAAAAACCCAGATAGAGGAAGAAATCAAAAAACACCTACAGACCATCATCGAAATGTACGAAGAGTTCGGATTTGATACACACTTCATACTCGAAACC
>CAYMJB010000090.1:0-2550 GCA_964391005.1 uncultured archaeon
GTTATCTGCTCCCATCTGAAGTTGTCCTCGACTCTGTCACGTGCGTTGCTGCCCAGCCAGTCGTTCCAGCCAGGATCATTTAAGGCTCTCTCAACCTGGTTTGCAATGCTTTGAGAGTCCTCTGGATATGTATGCAGGCCTGTGTACTCATGCACTATTGTATCCTTCATTCCTCCTGTAAAGCTTCCTACAGTAGGAGTCTCACATGCAGCGGCTTCAAGAGGAACAATACCAAACGGCTCATAAACTGAAGGCGTGACTGTGATCTCAGCAGCCTTCATAAGAGAAACAATCTCGTCCTCTGGAAGGTAACCAGGAAAAAAGGCTTTATCCCCGACACGTTTCTCAGCCATCCTCTGATAATGCTGCATAGCGCCGGAACCAGCCATCACAAACTTAGTCTCCGGCCTCTCATCAATGATATCAGGCATAGCTTCAATAAGATGACCAGGACCTTTCTGAGGATACATTCTACCGACAAACAGCACTATGTTCTCCCAGTCCAAGGCATAGCGACCTCTGTCAAGACTCTGGGAATGACTGTCAAACTTCTCAAGATCAACACCGTTAGGTATGTAGTTCACCTTATCCTCAGGAACATCATACGTTTGTATAACTTCGTCTGAGAACTCACGTCCAACGGTAATCACCTGATCAGCCTCATACGTACCATACCACTCCAGATTGTGGATAGTCCTCTGGTATTCGGAGTTAACGCCGTCACGGCCTTTCTGAGTGCTGTGTATGGTGAAAACCATAGGAATACCTAGCGTATTTTCAATCCCTGTAGCTGCCGGCACCGCCATCCAGTCATGCGCATGCACTAGATCAAAGTTCCGATCTTTAGACAGACTTATAGCCTTCTGCTCTAAGTTATGTCCAAGGTTCATTGACCAAGAGACAGTATCAGACGCTGAATCCGAAACAGGGACTCTATGAACCTCAACACCATTCTGATACTCAACCGGTTCCTCATCACCAAAAGTCAAGACAACCGGGTTATGGCCCTGATCAGCCATCGTGGTCGCCAGGTCCTCACAGTGAGATGCAATACCACCGGCCTTGTACGGAGGATACTCCCATGTCACAAACAAAGGCCTCAAAGAGAGCCACCTCCAATATTCAGAGCCTCAGACATCATACAGACGAAGCCTCCATGGTCTTCTCCTTATTCAAGGCTTTTCTGCAGGCCTTCAAAACCTTCTCAGGCCAGTGATCCGAAATAGGATCGATCAGTTCAACCTTATCCCGAGGAGCATCAAGATCCTTTAACACTGAGTTCATGGCCCTTTTATCGTTCACAAAAACCTTCTCAGCGTTGTAGACTCCTCTCCACTCCATCTCGGATATGGAAGACGAGTGCTTATTTCCAAATCCTCTCTGATTTTCAGTTGAATGCAGAGTCATAAACAAAGGAATCTCCTGACGGCCTGAAACTGAGATACCTGCAGAAACTGTTGACCAGTCATTGACATGAACCAGGTCAAAATCATGCTCGTCTAAGATGCTTTTCACACGGTTGTTCAGCATCATGGTTCGATTGTAGAAATCCTTGGAATCAAACTTGGACGAAAATACCTCGACACTGACTTCGTCGCTAAATTCAGAGCTGCAGTCTTCTTCAAGTATAGATAAAGTGACTTGATGCCCTGAATCTGCAAGATACCCTGTTAAGTACTTTACGTACTCAGACACATCCTCTCCATCGGAAAGTCTACGTGAAATAACCAAAATCTTCATTCCAGGAACCTCCTATCAAGCGACCTCTGCCGCAGCTTTTCGGTAGAAAATCCAGAGGTATCAGCATCCCTCATATCTGCCAGGTAAGCCGCAGAGCACTGAATAAAACCTACAAGCTCGCCAACAGACCTGTAGCCATGATCAGTAACGTTAAGCGATATATGAGGTATATTATCATGCTTCAAAGCATCCTTCATCCCACGGTATTCGGCTTTTAACGACTCTGAAATATCAAAGCCGTCCAGATCCTTCAGATCATAATCTCTTAGGTTAAGATCTCTGATCGAATCGTCAGCCTTGAGAGTCCGTTTCTCGAAAGATTCCGTACCCAGCAGTAATGGGAGAACATCCTCCTCGTGAGCCAGTTCAGCGTAGCGCTTCTTCAACGCAGAACCACCTTGTATATGTGAAGAGTTCTCTCCCGATACTCTGTGGAACAGACTGGCTATTAACGGTTGGAATCCTAGTAGACGGGTAGAATAAATCAGATTCAATATCTGGCTGCGGCCTTTTCCATCTGCTTTCTGTAATGCTGAAGCAAAGTGTAATGCAGCGTTATCTCCCGAGGACATCTTATTATAGCTTCTCCTGATGCCTTCTCTGATACGGGAGACATCAAGCCCTGCAAAGGCGGCAGGAGCTAAAGCGGCCTCAGAACTGCCGACAAATCCCCCTACGCTAGACGGGTATTCTATGGATGGAATATCCTTCTGCTCAGCTATACCTTTCAGAAGATTTTCCTGATCTGAGCAGACAGCAAATACATCATAATCTCTGTTTAGAAAAAATAGAAGTGATTCAACGGTAGGT
>CAYMJB010000091.1:0-2520 GCA_964391005.1 uncultured archaeon
GTAAAAACATCTTGAACAGGATCGCCTACGGAAAAGAACATTTTCTTCTCCTCACCCTTAACCGTCTCAAACTCTATATATGGATAGGTTGAACCTTTGTGGTATGTGACCTGTCTTACGTCTGAGAAATGGATTTCATTCACCATCTTCTGATCAGGGATATTCTCGAGAGCCTTCCAGTCATCGCAATCATTCTTATCCCTCTCCACATGGGAAGTTGAAACAGCAACCTCACCAAGCCTGGACCTAAAACTCGAATAATCCCTCTCAGCCATACTATCTGTCACATCAAACAATTTATCTGGAAAAAGTATTAAACAGAAAGCCAAGAAATATCAGATATATGACAGAAGACCAGATGGAGTGGCTATCACTGGACAAGGGAGAACAGCTTGTATGGCAGGGACAGCCCAGAATCAAAAGTATTCTACCAGCCGTACTGATAGGAATACCAACGGCAATACTGGGAATCGGAATACTGATTATAGCAGGAGCATACCTCAGCGTAAAAAACACGAAATACGTGGTCTCAAGCGAGGGCCTATACGTCAAGAAAGGCGTGCTCTCCCGAAGCGTCCAGAAGATAGGCTTTGACAAAGTACAGAACATAAGCTTCAGCCAGGGAATACTTGGCAACTACTTCGGGTACGGAAACATCGAGATATCAACAGCCGGCGGATCAGGAGTCGAAATGCGGTTCAGAAGCATCAGAAACCCAAAAGAAATACAGCAAAAAATAAACAACAGAATAAAGTCAACCGGAACAGAAGAAAGTGCTTCTTCAGGCAGAGATCAAGAAGAGCTGCTGGAAGAAATACTCTCAGAGCTCAAGGAGATCAACACCAAGATTTAGGAAGAACCTCTTTCCAGATAAATAGAGTAACCGGCAAGTGAAACACCTGATAAAATCAGAAACAGCTGCACAGGCGAAAGCCCAAACACTAGTGAGCCACCTTGCCGGACAATATCAGTATACCATGTTTCATAGCCTCTTTTCGTAACCGGTGCCACACCTGCCCCGAACAGAATAACACCCGAAACTAGGATATACTTGGCAAAGCTTGAATCCCAGCTAACTCGTGTATCAGACATAACATAAACCTCGTACGTTTAGTCTCCTTTGTACTCTCCGTCCTGACGGCGGAAGTCCGGCTCATCCATCTCCTCGTGAACATGCGCCACAAGACCCGGGGTTCTCGCGATTATAAAAAATCCTTTACCGAGTTCTGGACTCCAGCCAAGATCACTCATAACCGCCGCAATACCCGCGTCGACGTTCATAACCAGAGAAACCTTTTCATCAGCAAAAACCTCCTGAATATCCTTCATCTTTTCGACACTATCGCCTGCCAGACCCAGGTTCTCAGCCCTTTGAAGAAGTTTCTGAGCTCTAGGATCCTGATCATCGTATACTTTATGGCCCAGACCCGGTATCTTATCACCGTTCTCTAGGTATCTTTCCACTATCTCACGGGCAGAATCCTGACTCTGCAATATTCTCATACACTCCTCAATCGCGCCACCGTGTTTATCGCCGAGAGCCAGCACACCTCCAGCAACACTGGTATTCATGTCGTTTCCTCCGCTCTGAACAGTTCTTGCAGACACTGTAGAAGGATTGCCAACACCGTGATCGATAGAGGAGGAGAGTATAGCATTGAATATCTTGGACTCCTTCTCAGAAGGCTTCTCACCTTTTAGAAGCAGCCAGATTGCATCAGCAAACTCCATATCCATGACATCTTCCAAGTCTTCACCTCGAATCACTGCGTCTGCGCCACTGGACGAGATATTGGTCTCCCACTCACTCATAAATTGGCTTCCTCCATATCAAGTATTGAGTCAAACGCTTTTTGAGAAACTTTGTGATCCTGAAGCTCTTCCTCCATATTCCTCTCTAAAATACTGCCCATCTCCTTCTGCCAAACCTTATCGATATATGCTTCCTCATCCACATCAGTGTTCAGTCCGTACTCAACCTGTATATAATCTTCACCCTGCAGAAGCCTGATCTCTTTCCCCCGCCTATCGCCCTCAAAAAGGGTTAATCCTCCGGCACTTACGCAGTCGACAGAATCATTCCAACCTTCATACCTTATCCAGTGATCTACAAGATCACCAAAGAAATTATTCACGTGTATATCTTCCTCAAGCATCAAAGTGTACTTGAACTGTTTTTCGCCTTCAGTTCCATATGTGCTTACTGCCATGTTTTCACACAACCTCCTTCAGTTTCTCACCTATTTCATGGTGTACATCAACTACATGGACTCCTGATTCGCTCAAAACCTTTTCCTTGTAACTTGGTTTATCTTTATCTCCCCTAATTACTGCCCCAGCGTGACCATACTGCTGACTGGGCATATCCTCCGTAAACTTGCCTGTTATAAAAGCTACAACCGGCATGTCGAAGTTAGGGTTTCTGTCTAGGAAGTCTGCGACCTGATTTTCGTAGGTACCTCCTAGCTCGCCAAACATCACAACAGCATCAGTCTGGGGATCGTCTTCAAACATCTTCAG
>CAYMJB010000092.1:0-2512 GCA_964391005.1 uncultured archaeon
GTCTCAATCTTACCTTTGTTGATAAATGAGACCGGTCCGATCAAAAAGAGCAGGAAGATCAAGTAAGGAATCTTCAGATAACCGGAGAATATCAAACGGAGCAAGACCTCACCAATATAGAATATGGTAACTGAGATAGTAGGCACCAGAATATTCACTTGAGCAAATCTGAAGTACCTTTTTAGATGGTGCTTAGTGTTTCTGGTGTTGTAAAGCCCTAATATCGGGGTAGCAAGCACCAATGAGTAAATTACAGGTATTGAAAGAACGGTAGTTCCTATCGCTTGCCTTAGATCATCTAGGTTCCAGTAAGCTCCTACGTTGTACTTGTATCGGTCAATATATTCACAGTCGACCTGCGAGAGCGGTATATAGCTGCCGTTGAACTTGATAACGTTATCAAATCCTATGTTAGAGTCCAGAGGAACGTTCTGTGTGTAAGAGTTGCTGCACTTCTGCTCCACCATTCCCTCAACCATTGATTCATCAAAGCTGGATGTAGAGACTGATGAAAACGCAACAGTAAACAGGAAAATCAGAAATACCGATATCAATACCTCAGAAACATTCCTTAGATAAAAATTCCCTGCGACATTCATAAACCAATGTTTTCAAACCTGGTAATTATACTTTTGGCAACAAAACAGGTCTAGAGTATAGGTTTCTCCCCAGAGTACCTAAATCTTCACGAGATAAATTAATAATATGAACCTTGGTTTTGGCGGAGGGTTTGATTCCCAAAGCGAGGAAGTTGAGAACCTTGAGCTTGAAATGAAAGGGGAGATACCGAATTGGCTGAACGGTTCGCTGTACAGGAACGGACCTGCAATATTTGAAAAGGATGGTTCAGAGGCTCAGCACTGGTTTGACGGCCTAGCAATGTTGAACAGGTATAGATTTCGATCCGGAAAAATCTACTATACAAACCGCGCCCTAAGATCCGACAAGTACAGAGAAGTCATGGAAAATGGGTTCGGTTCAGGAGGGTTTGCCACAGGCGGAAGCATACTTGATAGCCTAAAGCTAGTATTTGGAAAGCCTCCGGATAACGCCAGTATCAGTGTTGCAAGACTTGGAGGCAGACATGTCGCACTGACAGAATCACCTGGCTGGGTAGAGTTTGACCCGGCCACGCTAGAAGCCACAGGGAGAATAGAGTTTAGCGATGACATTGGACTTCAGCAGGTCTGCGCACACCTTCACAGAGACAATAAAAGAGGTGAAACCATAGGCATGGGGATAAGGTACGGAAGAACCAGCGAGTACGTGTTCTACAGGATTTCAGACCAGGAACTTGAGAGGGATGAGATCGCCTCTGTAGATACCAGACGCCCATCTTATGTACATAGCTTCGGGCTTACCGAAAACTATATTTTGTTTGCAGAGGTGCCGTTTGATACGTCTCTCTCCGATATGATCCTATCTGACGGGGGATTTATCCAAAGCTTTGAATGGCATCCATCAAAGGGAACTACTCTATATATCATAGACCGTGAGACGGGGAAAACTGAACAGCGCAGTATGGACTCGTTCTTCACGTTTCACCATGTCAACGCTTACGAAGACGGAGATAGCATAGTGATGGATCTGGTGGAGTTTGAGGACTCAGAGGTCGTGCAGCAGCTTTTCTTTGACACTTTAGACTCAAGATCTACTATTACAGAAAACGGTTCACTGGTAAGATACAGGATCAAAAGCACAGAGATCTCAAAGACCAGTCTGTACAAAGGCATAGAGATGCCGCAAATCAACAGAAGTCGACATACATTGAAGCACAGATACGTCTACGGACAGGCAACAGCGAGAGAAGGATGTGACGGAATCGTCAAGGTCGACACCGATACAGGAGAGTTCCAGGAATGGTGGGAAGAAGATACGCACATGCAAGAACCTATACACGTCCAAAAAGAAGGTAACGAAGACTCAGGAGTATTACTGTCGACAGGTCTAGACAAACAGGCAGATAAGTCCTTTATTCTTGTACTTGACTCGTCCGACATGGAGGAGCTGGGTCGTGCATACCTGCCTTTCAGGATGCCGTTTGGATTCCATGGCAAGTTTTACAGCGATCTCTAGAGCTTCGGCAACTTAGTAGGTGAACGATAATGGGTGAGTAGCCACTTACTTCAAACCTTAAAATCCTGGTATTACAACGTATTATCATGACCGAATTTGAGGATGCAAAGCAGAATTTAAAGGATGCACTCGAAAAAATAGGAGAGAAAGAATACTTCAACCGTCTGAAGAATCCGGAAAGCTATCTGGAGACCAGCTTCTCAGTCCAGATGGACTCAGGGGAGAGAAAATCGTTCAAGGGCTACCGGTCTCTGCATAGCTCCGTGAGAGGTCCGGGCAAAGGCGGTATCAGGTTCTCACCTGCTGTAAACGAGGACGAGGTTAAAGCACTGAGCCTATGGATGAGCCTGAAATGCGCTGTTGTAGACATACCGTACGGAGGTGGAAAAGGCGGCGTATCAGTAGATCCGTCAGAACTAAGCAAATCCGAACTTGA
>CAYMJB010000093.1:0-2451 GCA_964391005.1 uncultured archaeon
TTAGGGTTGGAAACGTGTAAAAAATTGCTTCTCCATATTGCTAGTATGAAAGTATCTAACGGAATCTATGCCCTACCGCAGACCCTTGAGCTTGGTAATCAAAAGGAGGAAATTTATCCTGTAGCTATCGAGGACCAGAATGGACTGATCCTGATAGATGCCGGCCTTCCGGGAAACGTAGGTAAGATTGAAAGCAATCTCAAGAAGCACGGTTTCGAACTTGAGGATGTAGAGAAGCTTGTACTCACGCATCAAGACTTTGACCACTGCGGATGTGCCTCCAAGCTGATGGACAAAACAGGTGCAACCGTATACGCACACAGAAAAGACGCAAAAGCGATAGATGGAAGAGAAGATCCAATAAAAGGCGATGAAAGATATCCTCCGGTACATGTTGACGTTGAACTAACCGGAGGCGAGACCATAAGAACACAAGACCAAGATATACAGATTATACATACACCAGGACACACACCGGGACACATCTCACTCCTGACCGACAATTTGCTAATATCAGGTGACGTTCTTAACGTGGAGGAAACCGGGTTTAGCGGTCCTAGAGAAAGATTTACACCAGATATGGAAGAATCCGTACAGAGCCTCAACAAACTAAGCTTCAGAGAATTTGACAAGGTTCACTGCTTCCACGGAGGAACCGTAGAAAAAGGCAATAAAGATGTCAAACAGATATTTGAAAACCTAAACCAGGAACACCCCGGATATCAGAAGGCATCGGTTGAAGGCCCGGACAGGTTCCTAAGAAGTGAACTGGAGAACGAAGAAGTAGGTCTCTCAATCTTCCAGATACCAGAAGGAGACACACACGGATCACAGAATAAACCGGAAAAAGGACACAGGCATGCAACTGAAACCGAAATCTACTACTTCCAAGAAGGTTCAGGAACCTTTAATATCGGCGGAGAAAACTTAGAATACAGTCAAGGCAATGCATTCCTTGTCAAGCCATACAAACTCCGCAAGATCACCGCCAAGAAAGATACAGAGGTAATCGTGGCGGGGGCGCCTGTAAGAGACAAAGCTGAAGAAGGAAAACTGTGAATAGGTAAATAAGTCATGATCAGAGAGTACGCACCCGTAGGCCTAATACCTGCAGCATGGGTAATGACGTTTCTGACTGTAATCGAGCCAGGTATTGATACCTACTGGATACGCCACATGCACTACTTCATGGTGATCTTCCTGACAGGTTTCACCGTTCTCTCATGGAAGAAGATGAGCAACAACAGCGTTCTCAACATATGGAGAAATGTGATCGCACTGGGTACAGTCTTCACATTTGCAGGAGCACTAAGCTTCAGCTTAAATGACTACAAAACTGCCCTATCAAGCCTATCACTCGGATACTGGCTGATCGCACCCGGCGCAGGCGTATATTTATCCTCAAGGAAAATGGATAACTATGTTAAAGAGTACAAAGCTATCGGAGCATCAGGCCTACTATGCCTGACCTTCGCGGCGGCCGGAGTGATTATAAGCTCAGATCTGGCTTTGGGAGCAGGTTTCATCATTGCAGCACTGTCACAGACCTATAGTATTGTCTTGGCGGCAAAGATGGATGGAAACATCTAGTTACGTGTTTTCAGCTTTCAGCATGTATGTATCATACCTTTCCTCACATCTCTTGACGTCAAAATGCTGTGAAACCTGGTTTGAGGCCTCTTCCGCTGTCAGAAGCTTCTCCTTCGTGGGAACCTGATCTGTCTCAGAGTTACTGCTCCAGTCCACAATAAAAAGCTCTCCACCCTCACGCACGACACTGGAAAGATTCTCTACAGTCTCCTCAACATGTACCTCGTGTAGTGAAGTAATCAAAAATGCTATATCCGGTTTCCGGTCAGGTTCAAACTCAGTTGCGTCTGTATTGACTAACTCTACGTTCTCAGGAACACCTTTCTCCGTGTAGTATTCATGCATCTGCTCCTGAAAGTCCACCGCGTAGACTTTCTCCGCCAGCTTGGCCATATCATCCGCAAAAAACCCGGTACCTGAACCAATATCTGCAACAACATCTCCTCTACTTACCTCGGCCATTATCTCCTCTCCAGATACTATTCTGTATCTACCATCTTTCTCAAGTACACTGGCCTTCTCCGGATCAATTATGTGATCTTCCATAACAAAACAACTGCACCTCAACCTTACAAAACTCACCAGCCACATATCGGGGAAGCTATTTCAAAGAGCTTAACCAAATGCCTAATATGGATTCTGACGAGCTAGACGACAAGTTAGAAAGATGCGGAGAGCTAATGGTTGTACTGGACAGCGGCCTAGAGTACGATCTGCATTCCCACACGACAGAAATAGACACTGAAAACGATGTTATCAAAACTGAAGGAATGAAGAACGGAGAATACGTTGTCGTAGAGATACCTGTAGAATCAGTAGAGCACACCTACTTCCACAGGGAAGCCTAGAAACCAGTTCAAA
>CAYMJB010000094.1:0-2343 GCA_964391005.1 uncultured archaeon
GATATATCCTCTCAGACTGTGATTTTTGCGGTTTCGGCTGTCCTTGCTGCAGGTATTCTTGGAGGTGCCTTGAATATTCTTGATAACAATGTTGTTGAGGAGAGGATTATGGAGTACAGGGCTGAGGAACTTGCAACAAGCATAGGTGTGATTACTCATTACGGAAGTGAGAGGTTTGTACGTGTGGAGAAGAGCTTTGCCCAAAACTACACGCTTGAGTTTGAGAACACTGCCGGAGGGGAGGAAAACCTGACTATGTCTAGGGCCAGTGGCGATCCTAACACGGTCGAGGTGGAGGTTCCAACTGCTATGAATCTCCCAAGTAAGACGATAAGTGGTAGAGATATTTGTTTGAATAAGACAAGAACTACTATGGGTACTCCGGAGGAGGTGAATGTTCGTGCAGGGTCTTGCTAAAGGTCAGTCAGGTCTTATGGTTGCGGCCGTGGCTTTAATGCTTGCTGTACCTCTTTCCCAGATACCTGACTTCACGGTAAAGTATGTTACTGCCTCATCCTTTGCAGATATGGAAGTCAACAGCATGAGGTATCAGTCTGTAGCACACAGCTACAAGTTCACATCCCAAGGCGTGAACAACAAAATAAATTACACGGAGGCAAAGAACGATATTGCCAGTACAGGTCCTGTAGAGTGTGACTTGATCAACTCGGAATATCAGCCAGACGAGTATAATGTATCGTTTGCAGGCGATCTTTCTGGAACCACATTTACAAATGAGGGCTGCACAGCCAATTTCAAGCAGGTGGGCGGCGATCCAAACATTATATACCCGTCAATCCCGTTCTACGAAACAAAGGACGGCGACGTAAATAGGGTAATCTCCACGGTGGTTCCATAATGGCGAGTATGGCAGACTTGATCTCGGTCTCTTTGTTTGCGATTCTGATACCGCTTCTAGCTATTTTCGGAATATCCTTTGCACCGCAGACATCAGTAGAGTTTGAAAGAGTCACAAACAACGGGATATCCGGTGCAATGGTCCAATCACTAGTTACTACGTTGTTCAATGAGAAGAATAATGAGGGCATTGACAACTACAAAGCGATTTCCTACAGATTGTGTGATTCTCCCTCCGCAAGAAACGCTGTACTGACCGAGATAGATGACACCCAGCCTGGTAGTATATCAGGTGTTTTAGAGTACATGAAGATCAAGTTTGATAATATTCCGTCTCAGTGTTCATCAGTTTCCAGCTACACTGAGGAAGACTTGCTTGGAGCAAAGGACCCTAGAGCCAGGATATATACCTATGATCAAAAGATTCCTGTTATAGGAGGAGATGTTGTGGATATGAGGGTTAGATATGAAGTTGGACCTTAGTGTATCCAAGGGTATGGGTATACAGATGGTTTTCTTTGCGATTTCTATGGCTTCTGTAATCGCAGGTCTAGCTGCCTTTGCGCAGGCCCAGAAACTTCCTCCTGCGTTTGGCCAGACGGTTGATGAACTGGGTTCCGTCACAAAACCGGAGCATAGACTTGAGGATACAGTTAACCATTATATTCCTCTTTCTGCACACTACGGGGTTGCTGAAGCAGCATACAATATTTCCACTAACAACACAAACTTTACTGGGCACGCAGATCCTCATGTTTCTACAGGCCCCACGGAGGGAGACGATGATGCCGATGAAATGGAGAGGTATACACACATGATCGACTATGTTGACACCAGATCTCAGTCTTACTTTGAACAGTACATGCAGGACCTTGACTACGATGACTGCAAGATCAGAATGGATAATGAAGCAAAAGTCAATCTTTCATATGCAAGTACGCAGGTTAACGTATCAGCAGGAACTAACAGACCCCTCATAAACGTATCATGTGAGACACCGCAGATAGATTTATACACTGAAACGGAACTAGGAAAGGAGCTATCGCTTAATATCTCAAACCTAAGATTTCACGAACTGGCTTCAATAACGGTAGATGCCAGCCAGGAGATGGAGGATGTTTCGGAGATCCTTGAATCAAACGGCAAACATTATTCAACTGTAACCTCTTCATCGGCCTGCACTTATGAAGAGAAAGATTATTCGCCGCCTAGCTCTTCAGATGCCAAGGATGCTGCAGAAGACGTAGCTCACTCTAAGGCAGTAAGTGATGCGTACGACAGGGTAGATGACTTTGAAGCTGCAATAGTTGAGAAAAGACATGGATATGGCGGATCTGATAGAGGTGCGAAGAAAGTTCTGGAGGATGCTACTACCTCGAATGCATTCTGCGTATTTGGATATTGTTTAACTAAGTTTTGGGTTGACGACATTAGTTACGATGCCTATGTCAAAGATAATGAGACCTCAGTAACCAGTGACAGTAA
>CAYMJB010000095.1:0-2178 GCA_964391005.1 uncultured archaeon
CAGCTTGTTTACATCTTGTTTCATAGCTTCCTTCTTTGTTGCTTCCAAAGCCATGACAGAAGAATATCCACTTTTCTGTGTCGGCCTCATGATGTACTGCTGATATCTTTTCTCCTTCACTAACCAGAATCTTATGCTGTTGTGTCATGTTGAGTTTATTTTCTTAGTCTCTTTTCTATCTGCTGTTGGAAGTCCATCAGATGCTCTGTGATCACAGCTGATCCTTTTTGCGGGTTTTCAAAGTATGAGAAGTAGTCGTGCACTGATCCGTCGTTGCTTCCTTTCTGTGATATGTGGTGTAGATGATCTGAGGTCAGCATTTTTCTCCATACTTCAGTGATTTTTTCGTTGTCTAATTGTTTTACTTTGGATTCTATTTCCTCAAGTTTTCTGAACAGCATTTTCTGTGTGGGGTTGCCTAGCCAGGCGGTTTCATCCATTTCCTGGTCGGCCCATGATACTGTGTTGTGTTCGAATGCGTCAAACTCTCCGACAGGTTCTTTTTCTGTAAGTTCTCTTGCTTTTGAGAACTTCAGGTTGTCGTGGCTGAGTACTTGGTTGGGAAGGTCTTCTAGGAACCACATTATTCCTGTTCCCTGCCAGTGGTGTTCCCCGAATGTTTCATAGTCCATAAACAGGTTTAGTGTTTGTCCTGAGCAGTTTGATAGCCAGGAAGCGTATTTTTCTGCTGTTAGAGGGTGTTTGTTCCACCATTCTGCTGAGAACCTGTACCCTATGTCGTCTGTCAGTTGTCTGTTCCGCAGCAGAATCTTCAGGTTTGTATCTTTCATGAACTCTGGTTGTCGGTAGATGTGGTTGGGTGATCTCCATCCGAGTATTCTTGGTGTTCCCTCTGTGATCATGGCTTCGTATCCTTCCTTTGCCGCGGCGGATCCAATCTCGTTGTTGTAGATTAGCTCTGTGTTTGTGGTGACCTGCGGCTTTACGCCGAACTTCTGCTTTATTAGAGACCTGTGGGTTTTTATCTGGTTTCTGTACTCTTTCTTGTCTTTGAAAAGACCTGCTAGTGAGTGGTAGTGTGCCTGACCTATAAAGTCCACTGCGGAGTCAGGAAACCTGTTGAACATATCAATCAGCTCAGGATGATACTTTTCTGCCTGCTCTATCCATGAGCTTGATACGGAGAAGTTTATCTTGAACTGTCTGTCTCTGCCCTCGAATTTCTCTGCCTGCCGTAGAAGTCTTTCTGTGGCAGGGAAGTAGCAGTTTTCTGCAACATCCTTGAAAATCTCTTCGTTGAATTCCTCGTCAAAGTATCTTTCCTTGAGTGTTGAGGCATCCTTCTTTACTCCATCAGTTCTCAAACGGTGTGGCTGGTGTACCTCAAAGCTCAGGGTTATCGGAAGCATAAATCCAGTTAGTATCGGCGGCTTAAAACAGGCATTGAACTTTTTCTTTTGTGAAATGTTATAACCTATTTCAGAATAATATGTATCTGTGGACGTAAAAATCACTGAGGATGCGGGAGAGTATCTTATACAGATAAGTGCCGATGAAAAGGTGGCTCTTGTTGTTTATTCTGATTCGGGTGAGAGGATATATCTTCCAGGTGATTCAGGCGACCTGACTTACTACGAGGGAGGCGCAGAGTATCTTGACAAAAACAATGGCGTCTGGAGCGTTAAACATCATGAAAAGCCTGACAGCGTCGATGTTATCAGCTGAGATCAGAGTATACCTGCATTACTTCCTCAGTCATATCTTGCCAGGTTCTCACCTCACTTAACTCATTATCTGGCTGTTTCAAGCCTTGTTTAATTCCTTCTGCTATCGAATCTGAGTCAGGTTCTATGCTTGTAATATATTCATCGGGTATTATCTCCTCTACACCGTTTTCTGTAGCTGCAACAGGTGTACCGGCTTGTAGAGCTTCTGTTATAGTTAGTCCGAAAGGCTCACTGACTGAAGGTGAAACGAACAGGTCCGCCGAGCTGTAGTAATCCCCAAGCTCATCCCGAGGTATAAATCCTGTAAACCGCACTTTTTCCTCTATCCCCAGTAGACTTGCAAACTCCTCCAGTGAACCCTTCATCTCACCGTCCCCTCCGATGACAAGAGTTGTCCCTATCCCTTCATCTTCTAGGAACTTCTTGAAGCCGTACAGTAGATGCTCTATCCCTTTTTGTTCTGCGTGGCGTCCAACGAAAAATACCATCT
>CAYMJB010000096.1:0-2099 GCA_964391005.1 uncultured archaeon
TACATCGGAACAAATGTTTAGTCATGACTTACGAGAGTGCAACGTTGACAGCGGTCACACAGACAACCCCTACGGTTAAACACTTCCAGTTCGAGCTTGAGGAGAGTTCCTGGGACTTTGAGGCCGGGCAGCATACGGTTCTAAGGTTTGAGGATGACGGTGAAGAGGTTGAGAGACCTTACACCATGATTAATCTTCCTGAAAAGGACAAGTTTGCCCTTGCAATTAAGAAGTATCCTGATGGAAGGGCTACTCCATGGATTCATGAGAGACAGCCAGGAGATGAAATTGATTTTGCGGAGCCAAGCGGCAACCTGAAGATCAAGGACTATGACAAAGATGTAGTCTTCATATCTACGGGTACAGGTGCAACCCCGATGTACGCGATGTTAAGGGATTACCTGAACACTGGATCCGGAAAGGCATTCTATTTCCACGGCGAGAAGACCAGAGAAACCATTCTATTCAAGGATGGACTTGAACTCCTGGAAACAGAAAACAGAGGCCTAGAGGTGTTTTTCTCCCTGACAGATGAGGAGTGGAGCGGTGCACAGGGATATGTGCAGGAGCATGTACCTGAAGAATTAGATTCTCTAGAGGATAAGCATTTCTATATCTGTGGTGTTCCGGCAATGGTGGTCCAGACCGAGGAACTCCTGAAAGAGGAGGGAATCGAAGAAGAGAGAATAATCACAGAGGGATGGGAAAGCGACGCTGCATAGAAAGTTTGCTCGAAAGCTCTTTAATTTTTTCCTTTCATTCTTCGAGTCCTACAGTGATCATTTTCCAAAATAGTTGGTGATTTTATTCTGGCCATCGATAAGGTTTCTGCAACCTGGGAAGTATCTGAGGCCTTTTTCAGAGCTTTAAAACCAGTAATATAAGTGCTCAGATTAATTAAGGCTATTATGGGGGGAGATATCATTGAGGAATCAAGTAAAAGCAAGCTTAAATACTCAGATTCAAGCCTCCAAGATCTGAGGGAACTGTATCTCAATGCTACGGCTGAGGTTCTTCCACAGCTCGCCCGTGAAAACAAATGGGTGATAAGGTTTGATCACTGTTTCCAGAGGGTCGTACTTGATAATGTATTAGACGATGTCTGGTACAATCACTTGGAGAAGTCTGGCTCGGAACCGGCTTACAGACAGCTTAGCCGTGATCAACTTGTTTCAGCATTGAATCTATGTAGAGACATGGAAAAGGCAGGGGAAGAGAAAGTTGAGGAACTGAACAGGAAGAGTTTGAAGTTTCGAGGCAAACTTAGTGAGTAGAGTAACTGCCTACGAACCTGTATTTGATTTAACACTTAGTAGACCAATTAGTACTATGTCAGATGATGAACAACTCAGGTCTCCAAGCCCGGATTACGGCCCGGAAGAGGTTATTAAAGTACAGTTAGATGCTATGAAGGATAATGATAATCCTTTTGATGACAGTGGTATAGAAACTGCGTTCAACTTTGCCTCGGAAAAGAATAGGCAGGCGACAGGACCTCTTCCAAGGTTCAAGAAGATGGTTCACAACAAGAGGTACTCAATGCTTCTGAACCACGATAAGGCTGAATTAGGGCAGATTGAGAGGGATGGCGATACTGCCACTCAGACTGTTGATGTTTACAAAGACGGTGAAAGTGTAAAGTACAGGTTTGAGGTTGAGCTTCAGGAAGACGGTGAAAATGAGGGATGCTGGACCACGAACAGTGTTTTGAGGGTTTAACCGTCTCTGTACTCTAGTAAGGCTTTTTCTTTGTCTTTTGCCTCTATCATCACATCTGAACCTGTATTATATGTTTTGATGGGTCCTTCTATTTTGTCGGAGTGGCTTTGAGGCCTCGCGTCCTCGTTTCCGTGTTCCTGCTCTGACTCGCTGTAATGCATAACTGGTTTTTTATTCCATGTGTCTGCTGCAGCCTCTGCAGCCTGTCTATGCGAAAGGTTTCTTCCTGAGAACTTGTGGTGTAGCCGATCATAGACTACAGGTATATCGATTCTGTCATGTACGGCCTCGACCAGTTCGGAGACTGACCATAGTGACTCCTTGTCATCATTCTCTACTGTGAGCCTTGACTTGGCGGATTCTGAAAGTTTTCTGTAGTT
>CAYMJB010000097.1:0-2097 GCA_964391005.1 uncultured archaeon
TATTGACTCTTTCCGTAGGCCCTCAGTACATAAGAAGGATCTCTATGTTGTCTCTGGTCCAGCCTGTAATGATTCTTGTCGGCTTTCACTTGGTCCTAGGGCAGTTCCTGCAGATTTCCTGGATTGCGTATGCGATCAACTTTCTGGTGATTCTCGGTGCAGGATTAGTTCTTCTGTTAAGCGTCTACTTTACTGAGTACTTGGTCGGATCTAATGTTACTGACATCTCCATCCTTAATCTTGCCGCAGGCTTGCTGCAGAATGAGCAGGAAAGCCTTGATCTGGGTAGATCTGTACGTCCTGATGTTCAGACGCTGGAGATCAAGAATAGATCTGGGGTCAAGAAGTTTGCGCTTCCTTGGCTCCATCCAGGTCCTCTAGAAGGATTTGGTGGAGGAAAGATTACCTCCTCAATAATAGACAGCTTGAACAGCGAAAATTCAGAGGGATTCTTTCTTCATGTTCCATCCAACCATAAGATGGATCCATCAGATCCTGACGATGGTAAAAAAGTTATTAAGGCTCTAGGAACTCCTGAAAAGACCTCTAAGGCATCTGAGCTGGTTTCCGAGGATTACGGTGACATTAAGTTCTATGGCAGACGCATCGGCGACCAGATGATTGTTTACATGGATCATCAGAGGTTTGATGACTACGATGAAAGCATCTTTCAGGAGAGAATAGATAAGGATAGCACTGTTCTTATTGACCTTCACAATCAGTCAAAAGGGTCCAGGCTTGGCGTTATGAGGTACGGTACTGAGGAAGCTGAGGAGGCAAGGAGGAAACTAGATAGATTCCTTGAAAAGTTAGAAGATGCTCCCCTTTATGATTACAGTGCAGGATTTTCCGTAGGATTCTTTGACAAACCTGTTGCAGCGCTGGCTGAAGACGTGAACGGTCAAAAAACTCTTTTGTTTGGGCTTGAGGGGAATGATGCTTCACAAGAGCTGGAGGAGCTCAGAAAGGAGTTCTCAGAGTCCTTTGACAAAACTTTACTGTTTACTACTGATACCCATTCGAGTATACATGATCTAGCCAGTAATAGGCAGGTTGAGAAGAGTCAAGTTCGTGAAACTGTGAAGAATGCATTGGCTGATGTCTCACCGGCTTCCATAGGCTTCTGCTCAAGTAGGGCAGATAAGATGAAGTTCCTGAAGGATGACTACTTCGGACTTATCTACACGATAAACATACTTGTGAGGCTGATACCAGTATCCCTAATTGTCATCTATATTGCACTGATAATCTGGCTGATATAGATCCAATTCAAACAGAACTTGATGTTTGAACGTCCCCGGCTTAGAGGTCATATACCTAGGCTGATTTCAGTGCCTCAACAAAGCCTCATAACACTTGCTTTTTGATATCTAGGTATGGTGGATGAATCGGTTGATTCTGAAGAAGTGGAAGAGCAGCTTGAAAATGTCATGGATCCCGAGCTTGATGTAAACATAGTTGATCTCGGGCTTATACGTGAAATAGAGGTTGATAATGACCAGGTCCATGTTTTAATGACGTTGACCACTCCGGGATGTCCTCTGCACGGGGTTTTTGACGAGCTTGTGAAGAGGGAGGCTGGAAATATTCAGGGTTTGAAGGAGCAGGAGGTTGAAGTTGAGCTTACGTTTGAGCCGAAGTGGTCGCCTGATGAGATGACTGACGAGGCCCGTGATGAGTTAGGGCACTTACCTGGAATGGCCGGATTCTGAAACTCACTCTGGAAAACAGTTTTATCCGTCTGTTCTGAACACAAAGTCTGTGAGTTTGGATGAACACTAGAGAACATATAGTGAGTTTGGTAAAATCCAGAAGAGGTGTGAGCTTCAGTAAGTTGAAGGAGTGTACAGATGCAGGTAATGGAACAATACAGTATCATATCAACAAATCGGACGAGCTTGAGAGAAAAAGAGATGCTGTAGTTCACAAACAGAGATGTAGGGAATGCCCGCTCAGACAGTACTGTTCCAGAAAATGTATAATCAAGCTCCTAGAGAACAAGTCCAGACGACAAGTGATCGCCAAGAGAACTGAAGGCAAGTCTTACTCCGAGATTGCTGATGAGGTAGGAATTGACAAATCCACTGTAAGCTACCA
>CAYMJB010000098.1:0-2066 GCA_964391005.1 uncultured archaeon
GACACATCACAATCAACGCCCTTAGCCGAGAGAAGCCTGAAAAACCTGTCACCGGTACCTATGCAAAATGCAAAATCGGAGATAAGAACAGGTTCGAGATATTTGAAAGGGATAAAAAGATTGAAACTTACTCATTCTGACCGGTTAGCATCCACTGATTAAATAGATTTGTTCAAGAAAAATCTAACATGACACTTGAAGTACAGAATCTGGACGTCTCAGTTGAGGAAGAACAAATCACTAACGGAGTCTCCCTAGAGGTAGAACCTGGAGAGGTGCACGCCATAATGGGGCCGAACGGTTCCGGAAAAAGCACGCTCTGCAAATCCCTTATGGGCAACCCAGAATACTCGATAGACTCAGGGAAAATACTGGTAGACGGAGAAGATGTAACAGAAGACGAAACCCATGAAAGGGCTCAGGAAGGACTCTTCCTCGGATTCCAATACCCTTCAGAGATATCAGGCATAAAGGTATCGGAGTTCCTGAAAGAGGCTATCGATGCACGGAGAGAGGAAAAAGACATGGAACCTATGCCTCAGAGCGAGTTCAACGAGCTTCTAATGGAGAAGCTTGACATGCTTGATATGGACGAAGAATACGCCCGAAGGTACCTCAACGAAGGATTTTCAGGCGGAGAGAAAAAGAGAAACGAGATCCTTCAGATGGCTGTGCTTGATCCAAAGTACGCAATATTGGATGAGATCGACTCAGGCCTAGACATTGATGCACTTGAAATCGTTGCAAAAGGCATCAACGCCCTGGCAGAAGAAGAACGCGGCATACTGATGATAACACACTACCAGCGTATACTTGACCACGTGGAACCAGACCATGTACACGTTATGGTAGATGGAAAAATCGTGAAAAGCGGCGGAGCCGAACTGGCAAAGAAACTTGAGGACGAAGGATACGACTGGGCAAAAGAACTAGCATAAGAAAACAGGAAACAACCTTTCCTACTCTTCTCCTCGTAAATTACTTGGGCCTCATCTTCAAAACCAAGTGATCCTTTTCAAATGGCTCAAGGTCAACCTCATCAACCAACCTGAACTGAGTCTTGAGACTTTCCTTAACCTCTTCAAATATCTCTTCAGGGTCTCTTGACGAAGATATAGACTGGGCTTTCACAGCCAACACAGCTAAGCCATCCGAAGCTAGAAACTTCTCCGCGTTCCTGATAAATATCTCAGGCTGATCCTTCTGAGAAATATCCTGAAAAACGTAATCAACCTCTGAAACCAAGTCATCGTACTCACCAGGGTTTCTGGCATCAGCCAGTATAGGAGCAATATTCTTTCTATCCTCAGCGACATGGACCAAGTCACGTATCACAGTATCAGAGTACTCAACCGCGAAAACAAAACCATCACGTAAAATATCAGAGAAATGAGAGACCGTGGTACCGGACGCAGCACCCAGATAAAGAACATCATCAGACCTATCCAAACCCAGTTCCATATCCTTCTTGACCGCGGCACCTGCCTTAGACCTATCAGGATGCCATCTACGGTAGCTCTCACCCTGTCTCTCAACAAAGTTCTCACCGTATACCTCTTCATCAAATGCTGCAACAGTGTACAAGTTTCCTCCCTCAGAGAAAATGCCCTCCTGAATTTCTTCCATACTAGACAGAGCAAGTTTGAATCTTAAGAGAATTGAACACCCAGCGCACACATGGCGGATTTCTACCTTGCGGCAAACGCTCTTATAGAGGAAGACGGCAAGTACCTGATGGTGAAAGAAGGAAAAGAACACGTAAAAGGAACTTACAACATACCAGGAGGCGGCGTAGAACACGGTGAGAATCCTGTTGAAGCTGTCAAAAGAGAGGTTAAGGAGGAAACCGGGCTAGAAGTAAACAGTATAGATGGATTGATAGGTGTCTTCAATTCCTACTCATCAAAAGACGGTCATCCTGTGATAGTACACGTGTTCTCCTGCCAAGTGGAAGACAAAGAAACTGAGCCACGAAAAGACGAGGAAATACTGGAAGCCGAATTTAAAGACATTGATAATCTACAAAGAGACAAGTTGAGAAACGATATAGTGGAGAGAGCTATCAG
>CAYMJB010000099.1:0-1954 GCA_964391005.1 uncultured archaeon
TCGGCTTTTCCGTTGGAGCGCTGCATTACCTGGCCTACTATGAAGTTTAGAGCTTCATCGTCACCTGACCTGTAGTCCTGTACAGGTTCAGGGTTCTCGTCAATCGCTGCCTCAACAAACTCATCCACTTCATCTTTGTCAGCCTTGAGAAGATTGTTTTCCTCTGCGATGACCCTAGGACCAAGACCTTCCTCACCTGCTTCTGGTTTGTCTAAGTCTGTGTCCTGATCCTCTGGACTGGCCTTGTACCTCAGTAATTTTTCGGCGTTTCTATCTGAAATCTCATCCTCTTGGACCATTGTCAGAAGCTCTCCGATAAACTCTCTGGATAGACTTGAGTCTCTGTATGCGAGTTCGTTGTAGTTTAGTACTTTTCTTATCTCTCCTGTCATCCAGGATGCCACTAGACCTGTATTCAGATCTTCAGAAAGGTTTTCAAAGTCTTCCGCCATCTCAGAGTCCTTGATCAAGGACTCAACCAACTTATCCTCTAGGTTATATTCTTTCTTAAACCTCTTAAGTTTCTCCTGAGGTAGCTCCGGAAGGGACTCACTTATCATCTCCTGTAATTCTGTGTCAAGTTCCTGTCTTGTGAGATCCGGGTCAAATATATACCCGTAGTCCTCTTCTGTCTCCTTCTGTCTAAGTGTCTCCGTAGCACTTATATCTGAGTTGAAGGTTCTGGTCTCCTGTTCAACTTCACGGCCTCTCTTCTTAAGCTGCTTCTGACGTGAGATCTCATAGTTCAACGCTTTCTCAACCTCAGAGGTACCGGTTATATTCTTGACCTCCACACGCTTCCCTCCTTCAATTGAGATGTTAGCATCGGTCTTGATCGAGTAGTTCGATTCTGGGCTGTAGAGGTCTAAATACTGAAGCATCTGCACCAGTTGCTGAAGATAGGCACGTGCCTCCTCCGCTGATTCAAAGTCCGGTTTTGTCACAATCTCGACAAGCGGTGTTCCAGCCCTGTTGTAATCAACCTTGGTGTAATCCGAATCTGATATGTTACCTCCTTTATGCTGCATTTTAGCCGGATCCTCCTCAATATGCATCCGCTTTATGTTAATTGTTTTCTCCCGATCAGACACGTTTACCTTTTTGTGGCCGTTCTCAGCTACAGGTACCTCGTACTGAGTGATCTGATAGTTCTTCGACATATCAGGGTAGAAATAAGTTTTTCTAGAAAAGAATACTTCCTCATTTATATCACAGTTTAAGGCCTCAGCCGCCTTTACAGACTGGTTTAAGACAGCTTCATTTAGTCTGGGCTTGCTACCTGGATGCCCCAAACAAGTCTCACAGACATTTTTATTCGGTTCTTCGGCATCCTGATTTGGACATCCACAGAAGAGCTTGGTCTCGGTATCCAACTGGACATGTGTTTCAAGCCCTATCTTAACTTCGGTCATATCTCAAGTTGGTCCTCAAATTCTTATTTATCTGTAGATCAGGTATCCCTGTTGTAGACAAATCCTGCCATCTCTCTGTATTTATCCGCTATTTCCTCCTCCAAAACATTATTCTCTTGAAGCCTGTCGATGGCGCCTTCAGCTCTTTGGATGTACTCATCAGCCTTACTAGTAGAAGGCGCATGTCCATACTCATGTATTACATCAGTTATCCACTGATTTTCCCAGTCTCCACCCACTTGGGCTTCAGATGGAATCTCCACGCCCATTTCAGAGGCAGTTTGTTTTACCTCACTAGATACTTCGCCGTTCTGGTCAGCTATTTGATCATATTTTCTATCAAACACATCTAGGAATATTCCAGCGTAATCATTGTCCACATTTTCAAGCCCGTACTTAGTATTCAAAGCCGGGAATGTAATTTTTCTGTTCTCGATGTCAGAAGTCGATTTTTCTACATCATCTGAATTGAAAATCTCGATCATGTCATCTCCAGCCTGAAACAGCTTGTTGAAGCTATCCATGTACTCTGTGAAAAGACT
>CAYMJB010000100.1:0-1926 GCA_964391005.1 uncultured archaeon
AGAGAGGTTGTGGCTTTACTCGAATTTTTCAGCCATTTCCTCGAAGTTTTGCTGTACGTCACTCCATTTGATAAGGTCGAAGAAGTTGTCTATAAACTCTCCTCTCTCAGGTCCGTAGTCATGGTAGTAGGAGTGCTCCCAAACATCCAGTGCAAGTACAGGGTGTGCTCCCCATACCGCTCCATCGTCGTGGTCGTCTACGGGTACGTTGTGAAGTTCGTTGGTGTAGGGAATGTATACGAGTAGTGCCCATCCTGAGGCGCTTTTTGCAGCTTCTTTGAATTCTTTTTTCCAGTTTTCATAGCTGCCAAAGTCCTCCTGTATCTTTTCCATTAGATGGCCCTCAGGTTCTCCGCCACCTGTAGGCGACATGTTGTTCCAGAACATTTCATGGAGAACGTTTCCACAGTAGTTGTGTGTAAACTGGTTTAGAAGCGAAGCAGTGTTTGAGAAATCTCCTTCTTCACGCTGCTCCTGAAGCTTCTGCTCGGCATCATTCACGCCGTTAACATATCCTTGATGGTGTACATCATGGTGCCACTCCATTACTTGCTCTGAAATTTTGGGACTTAATGCATCGTATTCATAGGGAAGTTCGATAAGACTGTACTCTGTCATTTTTTCTTTTCACCTATATCAATAGTGTCACTCACAACTTATATTTCTGAAGGAACACTGTAAGTGTAGAGCCGATCCATGAGTTTACTTGTGAATTTCCTGGTGTTTGGGGCCGGTCTTGTAGTTGGTGTAGGAGCAACTCTTCTATACATTCAGTACAGCATGTATTCACAGGTTGGGAAAATTGAGGAACAGATGCAACAGGTCTCTGACCTGGAGGAGAATCTTATGCAGGAGTTTGATGACGAAAATAGGGACTGACTACTGAAGTTCAAAGTTGAAGTGTATCTGATAAAGAGCGGAGAAACCCACCAGAGTGTAAACTACCGCCTCTAATACAGGAACTCCTATGAAGCTGGATATCTGAAATACCGGGTTATATACTGTTCTGGAGCCCTGTGAAAGTATACCTAGTCCCGTGAACATCCAGTTGAGAGCCCCGATCAACACGAGTATATGCGAGGCCTTTTCCAGCCGGTTTAAATCCTCCATCATACTGAACCTTTTGGACAGAGCTGAATTTAAATTCAGGGATAGGTTAGTTCTGTTCTTCAAGCCTGTCAGCGGTCTCTTCCATCTCCTCGGATATGCTTCTCAGCTCCTCTATAAATGCCTGTGTCCGTGCATTGTACTCTTCTTTTATCTCCACTTCTCTTAGTGCTACTCTTAGGTGTGATTCCTTGACCTTTGCCATCATCTCGGCTTCGTCCAGAGTTCCGTCGATGATCTCGTCCAGAAGACTTGAAAGTACAGTGTTTATGACGTGTGGTACATCGCCGTCAAGAGTTTGATCATCGTCCATTCTCTCCCTAAGCAGACGGGCTATACGGCCTTCAGAAAGCGCTAGATCAGAGTTTTCAAGCTGTCCATAGTTGTCAGGTATAAACTTCTCTAGGTCCATGCGTAACAACTTACTGAAAACATCAAAAAGATTCCTATTCGTGCAAGCTGCCAGTATTTTATTAATTGACTAATAATTTAAGCGCAGGAAAGTATGAATATCAGAGAAGTATGCTCAAGGCTCGAGGATTATACAGGGAATCTTGAAACAACTGATTTTGCATTATTCCTTCTGGCTCTGACATTTTCGGCTGCTGCCAGCTTTGCCTACTTCACTGATCAGCAAGAAGCCGACGATGATGGTGTTGTTCTGTCTGGTGAGATTAACTCAACTGAGAACCAGAAGGTGATCAGGTTTTACAATGAATCTGCTGAATTAATGGTGGAGCAGAGTCCAGAGGCAGACTTCTACATAGACCTGAATAGGGATGGGTCTGCGGATATACAGCTGAACTTGGATCAGGATGG
>CAYMJB010000101.1:0-1924 GCA_964391005.1 uncultured archaeon
CTTCCTGAAGCAGACGTAGAGCTTGTAGGTGTCGCAGACACCGATCCCGAAAAGCTGAGGTCAGCGGAAAAGTTCGCAGAAGTCCACGACACAGAAATAGAAACATTTCACACCGCTGGAGCACTATACAGCAGAGCCGAACAGGTCGAGTCCGCGGAAAACCAGATCCTTGTATACGATGCAGGTCCAACAGAATCCCACTCAAACCATATTGACGAATCCATACACAGAGGATTCTACCATCTATCGGAAAAACCTTCATCAATGCGCAGAGAGGAACACATCAGAGAAAAGAGACTGGCAGAAGATAGAGACGTAAAGTGGATGGTAGACTTTATTGAACGAGAAAACCCTGTAGTCAAGAAAACCTTAAAAATACTTGAGGACGAAGAAGTAGAAACCATAAAAGTATTCAGGGAATCCTCAATGGGTATACAGAAGCTTTTCCACCCTGTAAAGAGGGCAGGAGTGAAAGGCGGCGACATACTTGACAAGATGACTCACGAAGTCTACATTCTTGACTTCCTCGAAGCAGCAGGCGTCGAAAATCCCGAGATGAACCTGCAGTCAGTAGACGTCGAATACTATATGCCGAAAGATTTCGACTCAGAGAAAATGATGACAATAACCGGAGGATACACAAAATCAATAGATAAGACAGCCTCAACAGCAATGACACACACAGAATTCAAGTCTTCAGGCGTAGAACTGAACTTGAACTCGTCATGGCTCGGAGCAAGTCAGAAAGCAGAGGAAATAGCAGAAGAGGTAAACCAGAAAATGGACAAGAAGATAATTGAACGGGAATACATTCAAGAGCAAGATAAGGTCTATCAGGACGAGGAGGCCAGGTTCTTCCTACTGGAAGGTTCAAGAAGAATTCTAGGCGACATGCTGCACGGCAAACTCTACGACCTTGAAAAACACGAGGAGATCAGTACACCGGACCTATTACATGATCAGCTTTACAGAGTGCTAGAAAACAGTGTTTTAGAGGCCGCAGATATTGTGGAAAACCCTATAGGCGAAAAAGAAACAGATACGTTCATGAACGCAATCTTCAACGTACGAGACAAAGCTGTACAGACTGAAGACTTCTGGCAGGAACTGGAGAAAGCACACAGAAAGCTAGATGCCGAAATACTAGAAGACGGAAAGACACTTGAAGATACGGAAAGTAAAAGAATAGCAGGATGAAAGCCATAATCCCTTGCGCACTGAAAGAGGATAATCTATTCCCGTTCTCGGAAACTCAACCTACAGCACTGATGCCTGTAATGGGAAAACCCGTAGTAGAACACCTTGTACAGTCACTGAGATCCATAGGCGTAGAAGAAATACATATCGTAGCCAACCACAAAGAAAAAATGATCAGAGAAGAATACGGCTCAGATCCTGATGTAAAAGTGGTGCATCAGGATAATCTAGATGGGACAGGATCCGCAGTTCAAGCAGTAGACCGGATAGAGGAGGAATTTTTTGTAGTTTTTGGTGACGTCGTGGTATCGGAAAGAGACCTCAGAAACCTGAAAAACAAGTTTGAAAACAAGGAATCCAAGGTTTCTATGCTGGCCACGGGAGAGGAGAGACCGGAGAAGTTCGGTGTACTAAGCATAACAAACGACGAGGTTGACTCAATAATGGAGAAGCCCGAAGAACCGGACAACACTCTAGTTAACACCGGAATCTACATTTTTGAGCCAGAGGTATTCGACGTACTTGAGAACCTGGACTACGATCAAGACCTTCTGGTTGACGCAGTAAGCCAGTTTGCGGAGAAAGATCAAGCCACATTTGAGCTAGTGGAGGACTACTGGATCGATATCGGAGATCTCAGAACTCTGAAAAAGGCAGACAGAATAAAGAGAGAGTTCAAGATCACTGATACGGAAATCTCTGACTCAGCAAAAGTACACGAGTCAGC
>CAYMJB010000102.1:0-1899 GCA_964391005.1 uncultured archaeon
GATATCTGTCGAGCTACTTGAATCCTCGCTCGAAGAATCTTCTGAAAGTCCTATAGTTACTTCCTCCCGATCTTCATCCTCATCACTTCCAAAGAAACCCATATTACAAGTATTGGAAAAGCCAAATAAAAACCTTCGTCGACTTAAACCATGTTTCATGCAGGTAAAGGTCAAACCAACACAGGATTTAAAGCAGCTCTCAGAGAATCTTCAAAAAAGAGTAAAAGAAGTCAAGATAGAAGATGAAGCTCTCAGCGTGGAGATATCTGAGGAGAAGCTTGATTTGCTTGAGAGAACACCAGGTGTAGAGTCCTTTACAGCAGATGGACAAAAGATTGAGGGATTAAAGGGGAGACCTGTTCAGGAAAGAGCTTATACCTGTATAGAGTCTAAAAGAGACTTGGCAGAGGCTGTCGCTGCCACGATACAGGGCTATGACTTGGTTGTTCTGAATACTGAGAGAGACTGGGACTTGAAAGCGTTGAGAAAGTTTAATCCTGATTTGAAGCATCTTAAGCAAGACAGGCCTGTTGATATGCTTGATATTGACTTGACACTGCAGAGGGAGGATGAGAGCAGAGAGTACGTAGGCCCGGATCTCTCAGATGAAGAGGTTGAAGTCGTGTACAGGTTTGCGTTTACCGGCATGCAGAAGGATTCCCAGGGTTAAAAGATTTAACTAGACTTGAGGTTATAGGATAGATATGGAAAAGGATGTAGATTTTGATCGTGTGGAGTATGCAACCAACCGGGAGCTTGAAAACGACGATGGAGAGAAAACCGGTCACATCAAAATGTTTTCCTACGACAATGAGCTCTTCTTCTACGAGCTTACATGTCCGTACTGTGGACATGAGTTTGAGGATGAGGATGAGCTTGGTTCACGTCCATGGTGGATTGAATGCCCTGAATGCACGAGATCAACCAACGTGTTCAGGATAAAGGACGCTCATGACAGAAAAGTCAAGGACAGAGGTGCAGATACGGATGAAGCACCTGACGTCGACGTATAAACCATGGAGTACGTTCTCAAGATAGGAGGAAGTGTTCTAACCGACAAAAGCAAAGAGAAAACTCTCTCCCAGGATTTTGACAGTATACTTGAGAACTTGGAAGGGCACGGAAACGGTGTCCTAGTTCACGGTGCCGGTTCGTACGGTCATCCGCAGGCCGAAAAACACGGTGTCAAACAAGGATCTTACCAAGGAGTGCTGGAAGTACATAGATCCATAAGCGAGCTTAATACAGAGGTAATGGAGAAGCTCTCAGAAATCGGCCTAAAACCTGTACCGGTACATACGTCCTCGATTGCTTACAGAAACCCTGAAACACAGTTACATCTTGATAAGCTCTCAGGGATACTTGACGAGGGCTTTACACCAGTATTGCACGGAGACATTGTACCGCATAAAGATAAAGGGTTTACTATAATATCTGGCGATGAAATCGTTGCAAAAGTTGAGAAACAATACAGCACAGGTAAAGCAGGCTTTTGCTCCTCAGTTAAGGGAGTTCTTGATGATCAGGGGGGTGTACTGGATGAGATAAGCTCTATGGAAGAATTTACGGACAAAGGCATGGAAACCACGGACGTCACAGGAGGTATGAAAGGTAAAGTAAAGCAGCAGATAGATGAAGGAGTCAAGGCCAGAATTTTCGGCAAGGACGGTCTTGAAGACTTCCTAGAGGACAAACATCCTGGAACACTTGTGAATCCGACGTCAAAATAACAAGCAAACAGACATTAGGTCGGCCGACTTGTCTGCCAGCTATTTAATTATTAACACACCTCAACAAAGTACAGCTCGGAAAGTCAATTTTTGTGCCTCGATGGCTCAGCCTGGCTAGAGCGGCCCCCTTGTAAGGGGCAGGCCGAGGGTTCAAATCCCTCTCGGGGCT
>CAYMJB010000103.1:0-1846 GCA_964391005.1 uncultured archaeon
ATTACGCCATTCAGCAGGCAGCATATAAGCACGCGGTAGAGAACTCAAAGTTCTTCGATGATCCCAGAGTCAAGGACGGAATTGACAGGGTCGTAGTACCTGAGATAGATCCCGAGAAAATGATGTATACGGAGAAAGAACCCATCATACACACCGATCAACCGGTAGACAATAACTGTTACAAGACATCGGAGTTTCTAGATGCCAGCAAGGTCTCTCTAGAAAGCAGCGAGTACAGAAAGAATCGTTGGAGACCCGAGAACTGGCATGAAGAAGCCCTTTATCTATTTGCAAGAGCAGCTGAACAGATGCCACTAGACCCCTGAGATTCTCCCAGATGATAGAAAAGTCAGCATAGATTAAATGCGTGTGGTACTATAACTTTGTCATGGAGAAGCTGGGTATAATTGAGGGTCGGCTGAGTACCCAGTTTGGCGACCTTGTTAGCTACGAGTTCTTCAAGAACCTGGCTCTCTCAGCGCTTGGGATATTCATACCTATAATCATATACGACGCCTCAGGCTCCCTACTCATGGCCGGTATGTACCTGCTTATCAAGTCGCTGACTTCTATGATATCCTCTGTAGTAGTGATGAACTATCTTGCAGGACACGGGTTTGAGAAAGGCTTGTACCTGTCATACCTGTTTCTGGTTCCGTCGATACTCTTGCTGAGATTTCTAGATTACAGTCTAGGCCTGATGATTGCTGTGGCAGTTCTCTACTCGATAGGTAAGACCCTACACGCGGAGGGTATGAGACTTGAGTTCACGGAAAACACTGATAAGCAGGACAGGGACAGAAGAAGCGCAGACATAACATCAATACCAAACATGGGAAGATTCCTGGGGCCATTAATAGCAGGTTCACTGTCCGCCGCATTCGGATTCAACGCCCTGCTTACCTTTGCAGTAGCAATGATAATGGTCTCCCTGCTCCCACTCAGCAAACTGGAAAAAACAGAGACCAAAAAACATATTCAAGTTAAGGATGTATTCAAGAGGAAGTACTGGAACTTTATCCCTATACTTCTTTCCAGAGGTATACAAGGCTTGAGTGCAGTCGCTCTCTACGGTCTTTTCACATACGAGTTCATCAGCGGGTCCTTTGGGTCAGGTCTTGTCAGATCACTAGACACAATAGGATTCGTACTTGTAGCGTACTTCTCCGCATATATTACAGATAGGGTTTCAAGAAGGACTATAATTGCAGTAGGATCAATTGCTTCAGCAGCTGCATATGTATCAAGAGCCTTCGTATCAACACCTTTCCAAGCCTTCCTAGTAGCTTTCCTAGGCGGAATCGCCTTCAAGCTGTACCATATACCGATATTTTCACAGTTTGCTGACGAAGCAGAGTCAAACTCGAAGACAGAGTTCTTCACTCTTTCACGCATATCAAAATCAGCAGGAATGGCCCTAACCTCAGGTCTATTCATAATCGCGCTCAGTCAGGGAAACAGGTTTGGCTTCCAGGCGATGTTCATCCTCGCCGGGGTAGCAACTCTGATAATTCCCTTAATGGAGACCAGAATAGAGACATAGGAGGAGTAAATGAAATCTGATCTAACATTCACCTCCACAGCATACTCAAACGGAGATATACAGAATTATCAGTTTGATGCAAAGCAGGAGACTATTCTTGCGTTTTTTCCTGGTGCATTTACTTCTGTGTGCACAGATGAAATGTGCACTATACGGGACAAACTCTCAAATCTCGAGGGCCTGGAGGCAAAAATTGTCGGCATAAGCGTCGACACACCTTTCGCCCTAAAGGAGTTTGCCACACAAAACGAGTTAGACTTCACTCTGGTAAGTGATACCTCTAGAGAAATTATTAGCCAATAT
>CAYMJB010000104.1:0-1773 GCA_964391005.1 uncultured archaeon
CGCCCGCACAGGGATTTGAACCCTGGATCTGCACCTCCGCAAGGTGCCGTCTTTCCGCTAGACCATGCGGGCATGTCTATTCTCGTCCTTTGCAGGCATCTGTTTTAAATGGAACCGGCTTATTCTTCCAAACCCTGTTTTAAGAATAGCTGTCAACAAGTTTCAACAGGTGAGTTTCAAATGGGAGAGATTTCATGTGTATACAAGATAATGCCGGAAGACGCTGAAACCGATCTAGAATCCATCAAGGATCAGATAAGAGAGGTACTTGATGTTGAAGACATGGGCGAGGAAGAGGTAGCATTCGGTCTCAAAGCAGTAAAAGTATCTACAATCACAACAGACGAGGAAGGAGGAACAGACGCCGTTGAAGAAAAACTAAGCGGCCTAGAGAACGTCCAGAGCATAGAGCTGGAACACTTCGACAAGATGTAGCAAAAAGATTTAAAAACAAAAAAGTCATTCTACTGACTACAGGGGTGGAAAAACATTATGGCAAGCATCTTAGAAAACATCAAAGAGAAGATTTCCTCTCTGCTCTGACAACGGAAGGAAATCAGAAGGCAATCAACAGATTTCACATTCTTTTCTAATCAAACCGTCTGAACACCGCCTTTGCATGCCTTACAACCCATCTCCTTCTTACACTTCTCACATACCTGAGAACCGCAGAATTCACATGACGAGACCGCTTCCCGTTTACCACAGTTATCACAGAGAGCTGCCATGTACACCTGTTTAAACACTGAGTATTAAACCAGATTCCATGGGAGTCGATCTTGGCGATCTAGTTGAAGGAAAGGATGTCAGCCTCCAAGAACTGGGAGGAGAAACCATAGCCATAGACGCAATGAACGTGCTCTACCAGTTCCTATCGATAATAAGGCAGAGAGACGGAACACCTCTAAAAGACTCAAACGGAAACGTAACCTCGCATCTCACAGGACTGTTCTACAGAAACATTGGATTACTGGAAAACGACATCAAACCTGTATACGTATTTGACGGAGCTGCACCAGACCTCAAGGAGAAAGAAACCACAAAAAGAAGAAAAAAACGTGAAGAAGCCAGAGAAGAATGGAAAAAACTCAAGCAAGAAGGGAAAATCTCAGAGGCCTACTCCAAGGCCACTCAGTCAAGCAAACTAACAGGAGACATGATAGAGGAATCCAAAAAACTCTTGGATGCCATGGGGATACCGACTGTACAGGCACCAAGCGAGGGAGAAGCACAGGCAGCATACATGACAACAGAGGAATACCCTGAAGACGTATACGCTGTAGGCAGCCAGGACTGGGACTGCCTATTATTCGGGTCGAATAAGATGATAAAAAACCTTACACAGAGGAAAACCCGCAAAACCTCGGGAGGCGGCCAAAAACAGATCTCAACACAGGTAATAGAACTAAACCAAGTACTAGAAGACCTAGAAATATCCCATGAAAAACTTGTCTGGATGGGAATACTTGTCGGAACTGATTTTAACCCTGACGGAGTCCACGGAATAGGACCTAAAACCGGATTAAAACTTGTCAAGCAACACGACGACTTTCAAAACTTACTTGACCACGAAAAAGTGCAATGGGAGTCGGAAAACAAGCCGGAGGCCATACTGGACTTCCTGATGAATCCTCCTGTAGAAGACAAACAGTTCTCAACCGGCGAACCCAGTCCGGAAAAAATCAGGGAGATACTGGTACAGGAACACGACTTTTCACAGGACCGAATAAACTCGGCAATCGATGACCTGGAGGAAGCTCTAGAGAGCCGACA
>CAYMJB010000105.1:0-1608 GCA_964391005.1 uncultured archaeon
TTAATGACAGAAAACTTCTTGAGTCAATACTTGAGTCCCACGGGATCGAGGATACGGAGGAAGCTATGAAAGTTGTTGACGACAAGGAAAAGATGGATAGGTCGGAGTTCCTAGATGATCTCCAGGACAGAGGTCTCAACGAAAGCGAAGCTGTCAAGGTGGACGAACTTACTGATATCTCCGGACCGATACTCGAGAATATTGAGGAGTTGCGTAAAAAATCCCCTAAAGATGCTCAAAAATCCGTTGACAGGCTTGAGTCACTTGGAAAGGCCCTAGATGCATACGGTGTTGCTGATATGTGCAGGTTTGATCTCTCCATTGTACGTGGCCTCGCATACTACACAGGTCTTGTTTTTGAGGCCTTTGACGCTGAAGGAAAGCTGCGAGCTCTCTTTGGTGGAGGTAGATACGACAACCTGGTAGGTGAATATGGAGACAGAGAGGTATCTGCCGTAGGATTTGCCTTTGGTTACTCCACCACAATCGAATTACTTAAAAAAGCCGACAAGTATCCTCTAAAACAGGCTGAAACCGACGTGTATATTCTGACGGTCTCGGATTCACTGAGAGACCTTGCAATAGAATACGCCGAAGAGCTTAGGGATGAAGAAGTCTCAGTCGAAACTGATCTAGTTGGAAGAGGCTTTGGATCACAGCTTGAGTACGCTGACAGCATGAACGCTGAAAATGTTTTGATTCTTGGTGAACGTGATCTTGAAAACGGAGAGGTAACCTTGAAGCACATGGATTCGGGAGACGAGGAGAAAATTGCAGATGAAGAGGTAATCGATCGCTTGGAAAACGAGTTAACTGATTAGGAGTGTCTTCAACCATGAGCCTGAGACAGAGGATAAAGTTTCTGCTGGAGGATACTGAGACTCTGTCAGGCAAATTTACTACTCTGTCTCTTATCATCTTAAATTTTGTCTTTGTCCTGATCTACGTACTCGAGACTTATTCCCTCTCAGAGCAGGCATACAGCTTATTATGGAGCTTGGAGGTTCTGATCACAGTCATCTTCTCGGTAGAGTATGTCGCAAGAATTTATGCCTCAAAGAAAGGCGTTTCCAAAATTTTTGAGCCTATGATGGTTGCTGACTTTGTTGCGATACTTCCTGTAGCTCTGATATTCCTTGGACCCGGAACGGCGGTAAGTGCAGGTTTTCTGAAAGTTTTTAGAGTGTTCAGGGTTTTCAGATTCTTCAGAATAACAGAAGATCGAAGTTTCCTCTATGGTAAGTTCTCAGAGTCGGATCTACAGATAATCAAGTTCATAACAATAATTTTTGCTGTTTTCTTTGTTTCGGCAGGTTTCTTTCACGAGGTGGAGGTCTCAGAGAATCCAGACGTCGATACATTCAGGGATTCCATGTACTATACTGTTGTAACGCTTACAACGGTTGGCTTCGGTGATATTACACCGGTAACAAACGCAGGCAAATGGGTGACAATCTTCAGTATAATGGCAGGAGTCATCTTAATTCCATGGCAGGCATCACGCATCGTTAAGGCATGGAACAGTCAAGATAAGATAGAGGTTACTTGCCCTGAATGCGGGCTGAAGTACCACGATTCTGATGCATCCCACTGTAAGGCCTGTGGACA
>CAYMJB010000106.1:0-1590 GCA_964391005.1 uncultured archaeon
TTGATAATCTACAAAGAGACAAGTTGAGAAACGATATAGTGGAGAGAGCTATCAGATTGAAGTCTAAGGAAAGTTTACTGCCAGTGGAAAGCTTTGAAGAATACGAACATCCTTACATGGACTCGGAGCCTAATCCGGACTAAGATCTGAGTACTTATCTTCTATTTCACTGTTAAGTTTCTCAGACTTGTCATCGTCTCCGTACTGGTCCACACGTGCCGCTATAACCGTCTTGTTTGCTAGGAAACGAGCCATCTTGCCTCTTCTGTCCTCAGGAAGATCTCTTACAAACCTGTGCTCAAAAAGTACACCATGTTTAGGTGAAGAACCATTCCCTTTCAAGTGCCTGAATAATGCTTTCTCAGCACCCAGCATCTGAACTGTGGAAGCAGGCTTCTGAGCAAGTTCCTCAAGACCGCCTGCAAGCGAGACTAGCCTAGACGCAAGTAAGGGACCAAGAAGACTTGAAAGGTTCTCAAACTCCTCAGCCGCGTTATCCCTGACATACTCCTTAACACCATCCCTAACCTCAATCATAGAGGAAACAGAATCAACTACGCTCTCGATCATTTCCCTGTCGGAAGCTGAGATCGCACTACCTGTGGACTTGGCAGCCATCTCCGAAAAAGGCTCAATCTCCGACCTCTCAACACCGTATTTTTGAAGTATCTGAACAAAACGGTCATCATCACCTAGCTCAGACTCAAGCTCGGGAAAATGAACACTGTACCAATCTCTCAATGTTTCAACCTGATTTCTGATATCGTTCTCCAGCTCATCATGTTGTTTGACAGCCTTAGCGAGCAAATCGTCTCTTTCAACGCTTGACTCCAACTCACTTCTCGTGCGTGATATGGCTTTCTCTCTTAGCTGATCCTTATCCACGACTTACTCACTCTCTCAGGTCGTCAAGACCCATTATCTTTAGCTGCATCTCAACCTCTTCAGGATCCCTATCCAGGGAATTAGCGATTTCATCAACTTCTTGATTCTTTGCGTTCTGAAGTAAGAACTTCTCCTCAGTTCTAGAAAAAGGCTTCCAAGTCCTGTCGTCCTTCAATGATTCATGCTTGCCTGAGAGAAACTTCTGCAGCTCCTCATTATCCATATCAGTTCTCTGCCTTACCAAGAACTCCACCTGCTGAGGACTCATCGAAGCTCCTGTTTCTGAAAGAGCTTCTCTCTCAACCTTCTCATCCATCTCGCCGGACTTCGCCGGCATCTCAGGTCCACGGCTACTGTCAAGTATATCATCCTCTAACGCTTTACCAGTAGTCCTCTTCAACTCCTCTTCAACATCATCCTGAATATCCATAAAATATATTTAGCAACTTACCTTGAAAAATACATCTACGGCAAAGCATCGGGTTTGCTGATATCGTAATGGATAAGGGTCCGGTCCTGAAACTTCTGAGCTTGTAACCGTTTATTTAAGAAAATAAGCTGGCAAAATTTTCTTAGCGTACTCGATTTGGGCGGTGTTGGTCCAGTGGCTAAGACTCCGGCCTTCCAAGCCGGCGACCCGGGTTCAAGTCCCGGACACCGCAACCTCTACAATGCGACAGACTTTATCAGTGTCTACATATATGA
>CAYMJB010000107.1:0-1555 GCA_964391005.1 uncultured archaeon
TTGCATTCAACGACAAAGTTCTTAGATGGCCTTGAGTCCACATCAAATATTGCTATGTAATCTGGTGAGTCGAGCTGTTCAATCATATGGTTCAAGGCTCCTGCCTTTGTTCCATCCTCCAGTTCTCTGAAGTAGGAATTTATCCCAGAATAGTCGGTCTCTGAGAGCCTCAGGTCTTTTTCCACATCTTCAGAGTCCAGTATATAATGTACATGTAGTCTGGAACCGGAAGGAACTTCTAGCTGCTGAATTGACTGCATAGAGTTATCTATAACCTGAGCTGACTCCTCTGAAGATACTGGTATAACAGCATGTATCTCCTCCATAAAACTCACAAAACTACATCTACAAATTCTTTCGAACCGTTTTCGAATTCAGGTTTGCTACAATCCGTTTCTACACACTTTTCCGCTACATTGAGTACATCATCAACAGAATTAGCTGTTTTAATACCCTCAATATTTCTTTCTTCTATTTCATCCACGATAGCTTTTTGGAAGGGTAAAAATGGGTAGACAACACAGGTTGTACCTGCCACAGCCGCATCGGCGATGGATGAATACCCTGTACATATTACACAGTCAGCAGCAGCCATATGAGGCGTCATAGAGGCTTTGGTCTCCCAATTCTCTCCACCCACCACTTTGATGTCGTACCCTTTCTCCTCTAATCTTCTGGAAATTTCGTCGAACTGGTTTCCTCCCCAAGATCCAGGAATCACAAGCACATCATAGTCCTCAACCTCACCAGCTTCACCTTCTTGCCCTAACGGACCTACAATTTCGATTTGGTTATCTTTAGTTTCTTCGGGCCAAACAGTTGTCACGATTATTTTTTCACCAAAAACCATCGATATTACGTTGTAGAGCTTCTGGGGAATACTCCATTTAAGCGGTAAAATATCAGGCGTCAGATGATCTATCCTGTAGAAAGTTCTTCTATTCACTACAGATGCAATCATAGCAAATATATCGTCAGTAACAATCTCGTCAGGATCTTCCTCTTTAATCCAGTTGTATGACTGCACGGTTCTCCTGAAGGCGCTAGGGATAAACTCTGTCAGAAGTTTTGGAACAAGCTCCAACTTTGAGTATTTTGCAACATCAGGGACTTCTTCGAAACCAGGCTCCTGAAATCCATTCATCTCAAGAAACTTGCTTCCAAACCCTCCTCCCGCAACAGAAACCTGCACATTACGTGACTCCAGCTCCTTAGCCACCGGAATTATTCTAGCAGCATGACCTGTCCCTGTACACCAATGAATTAGACATACTTTCTTATTCATCTATCTCTCACCATTCCTCCTAATGGTCGATGTATAGTGCTCTTCAAGCTATCTGGGTGGCGCAAACTTGCTTTGGTGTGAAATATGGTTCTAACACCCTCAATCATAAGATGGTGTGGAGTGAGGAATTAATAAAAAGTTCTGCTAAGGTTGTTGTTGCATGAAAGACAAGCCGGATATATGCGTGATGGCACCAACCATCAGAAACCCTGATTTTGTAAAAGGATATGTAGAAAACGCTAGAGAGAACGGTTTCGACACCGAAAGACT
>CAYMJB010000108.1:0-1553 GCA_964391005.1 uncultured archaeon
AGGTTTGACATGCGTGAGGTAAGTGATGGAGAGCTAGCTGAACTGACAACAGAAGACTACCAATATCTTCGGGCTATAAATCCAAGTATCAAGTCCATGTTTCTGAATGGCTCCTCTAGGAGCACAGCTGACCTGCCGTATAGTGTACTGGAGTACGGCGAACCAGTTGCCTACAACGGCAGCTTCTATAAGATTAATAGAACAAAAGTCGGTGAAAAACAGGAAGTCGCAGTAAGATACACAGGTAAGATAGTAGAGTCTGACAAAGAGACAGAGATAAACTTCTCAAAGAAAGATAAAGAAATTATACGACAAGTAAAATACCAGGCCGACAGACCAGATTACAAGAATACCGAAAAAATATTCGGAGGAGACTACACGCCAGAAGAGTTCAAAAAGTCCAATATAATAAAGTACAATCAACTCTATATTTCCGAGAAAAACACTACATTCCTGCTAAAGAAAGAAGAAGTCAGGAATACTTCAGCAGAAATCTACAACTACACAAGCCAGAAAACTGCAGATTCGATAGAGCAATGGACTGACAATCTTAAAGAGAAGTACATGATAACAGTTAACCCTTCAAACCGCTCCAGGAACTTTCTGGAGAACACTACAGAAGGATACTACGGAGAAGAAACCAGAGAATTTGCCAACACTGTAGACATACTCACAGATAGAAAATCATACAGGGAGACAGAAGGAAGCGGGAAATGGATCGTCAGCTACAAGAACAATACATACTGGGTTGAGGCATCATGGACCGACCTCAACACAGAATGAGAAATCTATGACGTAGAATTTCTTCAGTTTCTGTATTCCTCAGCTATACTCAAATACAATAACACAGCACCTGACGTAACTAACAAAATTAGCAAAGCCTGATGGTGTAGCCCGAGATTGTACTCAGTGCTTCCTGTCCGTGAAATAATAGAGGAGACGACGCCAAAGCCTAGTAGAATACTTCCTGAAACATCCTTTTGCATATATATGCAGGTATTTATAGCTATTAAAAATGGAAGGTAACTGAAGGAGTTTTCTGGGTTATTGCTTCATGTTCATTACTGCGTATGCCGTAGTCACCGAGCCTGCGATCAGAAGCAACATTCCCTGAATATCAGAAGGCAGGACTGTTGGTATACTGAATCCCAGGTCAAAATCTGGAACGATCGCTCCCTCGTTGGTAAGGAGCGTTAGAACTCCAACAAGCTCCAGAACTGAGGTCGCCGGCAAAAGCAGCTTAGCTTGATCCGAATCCATGATGTATAGATCATATGATTAATTTTTAGAATGTCTCACCAAGACAGTATTCTGAATCACAGGTTGACCGTTTCTGTGTCCAATCTGCTGATAACTCCTATCGACATCTACCTCAAACTCCTTACTGACAGTATCCATGACCTGTTGGCTCATATGCTCTGTCGATAGGAAAAAGTCAATACCTCCGTCCACGCTCCTCCTATCTATGAGAAAATCCTCATGATTCTCCTCTTCAAGAGTAGAGCATCTCTTCTCTACTAGACTGGTGAGTTCCTTTAGATTTTCTCCACGGA
>CAYMJB010000109.1:0-1541 GCA_964391005.1 uncultured archaeon
AAACAGACGTGAAAAACCAGATAGAAGACCTAGTAAACATTCTTGAAGCATAGGAGACCAGAATAAGTTCCTAACCAATTGAGGAGATCAAAAAGATGACTGACGAAGTTGAACTTGAAGATATCAAAGGAGTAGGCGCCAAAACCGCGGAAAAACTTAGAGACTCAGGATACGAAGAACTCATGTCCATAGCAACCATGAGCTCAGGAGAACTGGCAGAAGTAGCTGACCTTGGGGACAAGAAGGCACAAGGAATAATTACAGAGGCAAGAAAAGAACTTGACATAGGGTTTGAAAGCGGTAAGGAAAGATACGATCAGAGGGAAGAAATGAAGAGGATTATGACAGGCTGTGAGGAATTTGATGAGATACTTGGTGGGGGAGTAGAGACACAGGCCATAACAGAAGTCTATGGAGAGTACGGATCCGCAAAGACACAGATATCACACCAGCTTGCCACGAATGTACAGCTTCCAAGAGATGAAGGCGGCCTAGGTAAAGGTGCCGTATACATTGATACAGAGGACACTTTCATACCTCAAAGAATAGAGCAGATGGCGGAGGCGAACGGACAGGATCCTGAAGAAGTTCTAGACGATATACATGTAGCAAGAGCCTTCAACTCAGACCATCAGATGCTGCTAGCTGACGAGGCCCAAGAGATATGCCAGAACAACGATATCGGCCTAGTAGTGGTCGACTCACTGACAGCACAGTTCAGATCAGACTACGTAGGTAGAGGAGAGCTTGCGCAGAGACAGCAGAAGCTCAACAAGCACATGAACGTCCTGTTGAGGCTTGCAAACGCTCACAACATCGCCGTGCTGGTAACAAACCAGGTAATGTCAAACCCGGATCAGATGTTTGGAGACCCTACAAAGGCTATCGGAGGCCACATCGTCGCTCACAACTCCGCGGTAAGACTCTACCTCAGAAAGTCGAAGAAGGACAAGAGAATCGCAAGGCTGGTAGACTCACCTTACATGCCTGAAGGAGAAGCAGTCTTCAAGGTAGCAGACAGAGGAATAGTACCGGAAGACTTCTGACATATTCATCCATTATTCATCACCTTTCTGTAACAACAACTTACTTATGTTTGGATGAGCGACCTTTGTACTGTGAGTTTCCACAATCAGATAGATCCAGAGAAATGGAAAGAAACTACCGCCGAAAATACAGAAAAAGTATCCAAGCTGGGTTTTTCCGACGAGATCTACCAGGAACTAACTCCCGAAGAAGAATTCGGGGAGGACTTCTCACGTCTAGACTATGAAATAGAAACAAAATTCAACATAGACGATCCAGGACTACTTGAAGGAGAAGGCGAGGACATAGAGTACTCGGAAGAAGGAACGTTCTATAACGTTGAAATCAGAGAGCTAGTAGATAAAGAGAAAGGAAAGGCGGCAAAAGACGATTTAGATGGGGGATTACTCGCCATACATTTCACAGGATATACAGACGAAGAAGGAAACGACTACCTAGTCCATTCTGATCCGAAGAGATGGGTATCAACCGAAGAAAAATACGAGGAAACAGAA
>CAYMJB010000110.1:0-1525 GCA_964391005.1 uncultured archaeon
TTAAGAGGTTTTCAAATCATGGGAGATAGACCTGCAAGTATTTATAGAGAACAGCCAAGTCAGCCATATACCAGAAAGGCGCAGAATAAGAGAGATAACTATGTTGCGGGAGCTCCTGCACCACGTGTAACTCAGTACGAGATGGGTGCGAGAAACAAGGAGTTTGAGCAAGAGGTGGTTCTGATCTCTGAGGAAGATTGTTCAATAAGATCGGAGGCACTGGAATCAGGTAGAGTTGCAGCTAACTCGTTCCTCTCAAAGGAGTTTAATATGGAGGAGGATTACAAGCTGAAGATTAGACCTTATCCACATCATATTCTGAGGTACCACCCTCTGGCAGGGATTGCACAGGCAGATCGTTACTACGAAGGAATGCGCAAGCCGTTTGGAAGACCTATTGGCCGTGCAGCTATTGTTGACGAGGGAGACGTGGTTTTCAAGGTTTCAATTGATTCTGAGAACGTTCAGGAGGCAAGAAAGGCTCTTGAACGGACAAACCACAAGATGCCGGTTACATGCAGGGTCAAGCTCGCAGACTCGTAACTAACGGTAATATCTTGAGTTTGTACAAGCCAAGGGTGAAATGATTTAACCCTGGTTCGACAACCCTTATTTTATGGTTTCTTGGAAGGAAAACTTGAGCAACAAGATTGAAGGTAAGGCAAGCCGCCTGACCGAGATAGATGGCTTGGACGTTCCCAGCTTTTTTGTGATAACTTCTGATGAGATCGGGGAGATGTTTGGTTCTTCCGATCCTGAACAGGTTTTGGATGCGTCTTTTAGCCCTGAGATGAGGGAAAGGGTTAGGAAGGCCTACGATGAGGTTGGTATAGGTTCCGAGGTTCGTAACGCTCCTGACCGAGCGAAGAGTCTTGTTGAGGGTCAGAGAAACGGTCAACCTGTTTCCATAAGGGTTTCAGATGGTGAAAAAGAAGAAAGCGATTACAGGCTGAATGTTACATCTTCAAACCTGTTTGATGCTATTCGAGAGGTTGTTGCTTCCTATTTTAGCCATAGCTCAGGAAATCCTTCTGTGATAGTTCAGAAGATGGTTGAGCCAGGGTTTTCTGGCACACTTGAGATGAAAGAAAACGATACAGTCATAGAGTTTGTAGAGGGTCTTGGAAAGTCTCTTGAGGAAGGAATCACCAAGCCGCATGTAATACATCTGAGGAACTCAAGCATTGAGCATGCATTTGAGTCAGACCAGCAGACTGTAATTACACATAACTCTGTGACAGGCAGAGACCAGAGAAAAATAGAAGAGGATACAGAACTACCTTTCAGCAAGTCGGAGGTGCAGGACTTGGTCAGGACCGCACGCTCGGAGGGATACAGCCTCAAGTTTGTGTACAAGAGAGGAAGCTTTCATGTCGTTGATGCGTATGAATCTGAAAACTTCCAGGAGAGTGTAAATGTATCTGACCAAGGGATAAGGGTTTCCAGAGGAATGATACAGGGCAGAGTAGGTGGAAGCGTCAAGATGGCTGATGAAACGCTCCCCCCCTCAGAATACGATGAGGCA
>CAYMJB010000111.1:0-1500 GCA_964391005.1 uncultured archaeon
TGGCATCTGCTCTTTCTCCCGGGGGAACAGAGTCTTCCAAGTCCAGAAAAACCTGGTCAGCACGGCTTTCAGCTGATTTCTCAATCATTTGATAGTTGTTTGCAGGTGTCGCCAGCTGGCTTCTCCTAAGTTTCGCCATAGTGACCGATTAGGTCTGTCAACTTAAAATTTCTTTGATGCCCAAGTGCCGGCGGTGGATTACTACATCCCAGTTACAATTATCACCGGGGCTCGTTTATTTTTCTACCCGAGACACTACTGTATAGAATTATTCCCAGATTGGGCTTTGAGAACCCTTACATCCTCATCAAACTTATGTCTTCGTGGTTTCTGTTCAAGATTCTCTAAGAGAATTTAGTTTATAACAATTTAATTAGTAGCATACAATGTGAATAAACAATGGAATTCTCTACCAGTAAAATGAAAGAGATGATCAAAAACGAAGGCGACAAAAGAGTTTCAGAAGAAAGCGCAGAAGAGCTTGGGCGAGTTATAGAGATGTTTGCCGGAGATGTAGCTGAAGAAGCCACAGCAATAGCAGGAGACAACGACAGGAAGACGTTGCGTGCAGAAGACGTAAGAGAAGCTCTCAGATAAAAACTGAGATATAAAATATACTTTATTTGAGATGAGAAATTAAATTCCAAAGTTATCGTCAGGGATTTAAGCTTTGCAGAGGATTCTAAACTATGAGTTCTGATGAAATAATTGAGAAGATCGCGGAGCAGACAGAGGCCTCAAAGGAAGAGATAAGCGACGAAGTCGAGGAAAAGATGGACGAGTTTGAAGGCCTTGTATCCGAGGAAGGAGCTCTACACCTAGTTGCCAAAGAATACGGTGTACAGGTTGAGAAAGAAGGCAACAAAGACCTTGAGATAGACAATATAGTACCCGACATGAGGAAGGTAAATATCAAGGCACGGGTACTCAGCATACTTGACGTAAACACGTTTGAAAAGGAAGAGGAAGAAGAGGATGGAAAAGTACAGAACATAGTTCTTGGAGACGACACAGGAACAGTACGTATATCTCTCTGGGGAGAACAAACCAAGATAGCCGAGAAAATTGAAGAAGGCGACCCTATACACATAACAGGAGCATATACTATTGAAGACAACCAAGGCAACCCTGAGATAAGGCTTGGTGACGAGTCACAGGTTGCGATAGCCGACGAGGACGAAGTACCTGAGGTAAGTTCCGGAAGCTCAAGTAACTCTGCAAGCGAGGTTCCAATAAGCGAGGTTGCCACCGAAAACGCACAGTTCAAGGTCAACGGAATGCTTGTGGCAATGTACCCTTCAAACCCTTTCTACAGGGTCGACCCGGAGACAGGGGATACCGTACGGGAAAACGACGACGGAGAATATGTGACAGATGAAGGTAAAGAAGTTGAGGATCCGGATCACAAGCTTGCTATCTCAGGAGTACTGGACGATGGTACAGGCACCGTAAGATGCGTATTCTTCGGTGAGCAAGCCAGAAAAGTACTTGAGATAGACG